>NZ_KV803990.1:0-108671 GCF_001811255.1 Corynebacterium sp. HMSC068H04 | reverse complement strand
CTCCGTGTCCAAAAAGTCGCTAGACATCACAACACTAGCCTTCCAGCTTCTCCCCCAGCTCCAGCCATTCCATCTCTAGCTCCTCGCGCTCGGCGGCCACCGCTTTGAGGTCGGCGTCGAGCTTGGCCAGCTCGCCGCTGTCTCCCTCTCCGGAAGACATCTTCTCCGCGGCCTGCGCCATCTTTTCATTCAGCTTCGCCGTCTTGTCGTCGAGCTTGCCCATC
Organism: Corynebacterium sp. HMSC068H04; assembly: GCF_001811255.1. Lineage (NCBI taxonomy): Bacteria > Bacillati > Actinomycetota > Actinomycetes > Mycobacteriales > Corynebacteriaceae > Corynebacterium > Corynebacterium sp. HMSC068H04. The sequence continues at coordinate 108,447 of NZ_KV803990.1, read as the reverse complement.
TTGCGCTCCAGCGCGTTCATCTTCTTGGTCAGCTCGCGCTCCTCCTGGGAACTCAGCCGTTTTACCGGGGCGGTTTCCGTACGCTGACCGTCGGCGTTCTTCGAGGCCTCGCCCAAGTCGAGCACACCGCCGGCGGTGGCGGCTTCCATCTCCTGGCGGCGGCGCAAGTACTCCTCGATTCCGCCCGGCAGGTTGGTGAGCTTGCCATCCCCAAACAGCGCATAGGTGTTGTCCGCGATGCGCTCAATGAGGTAGCGGTCGTGAGAAATGACCACCAAGGTTCCCGGCCACGAGTCCAGCAAGGATTCAAGCTCTTGGAGGGTATCGATGTCGAGGTCGTTCGTGGGCTCGTCGAGAAGCAGCACGTTTGGCTCCGCCATGAGCACTCGGGTCAGCTGCAAACGGCGGCGCTCACCGCCCGATAGGTCACCGACGGGTGTGCGCTGGCGCTTGGCGGAAAAGCCCAGGCGCTCGGCCAGCTGGGAGGCAGAAAGCTCTTTCTTGCCCAGGTGGACGTAGGTGGCGACGTCTTCGACGGCGTCGAGAAGCCGGCGCTGTGGATCCAGGTCATCGAGTTCTTGGCGCAGCCACCCTAGGCGTACCGTCTTGCCCTCGATGCGTTTGCCGGCGGCAAGCTCGACTTCGCCAGCAAGCGCGCGCAGCAGCGTGGTCTTGCCGGAACCATTAACGCCGACGAGGCCGATGCGCTCGCCCGGCGCCAGCCGCCAGGTGAGGTGATCTACCAGCGTGCGGCCGTCCGGGGTTGTAACCTTTGCGTCCTCGAGCTCAATGACGACTCGCCCCTGGCGCTGCTTGGAAAAGGCCATGAGCTCAACCTTGTCGCGCGGCGCGGGAACATCCGCGATGAGCGCCTCAGCCGCTTCGATGCGGTAGCGCGGCTTTGAGGTACGGGCAGGCGCCCCGCGGCGCAACCACGCCAGCTCTTTGCGCGCCAGATTCTGGCGGCGCTGCTCAATGGCATCGGCCTGGCGGGCGCGCTCAGCGCGGGCAAAGGTCCAGTCGTTATAGCCGCCCTCGTAGGCATCGACTACGCCATCGTGCACCTCCCAGGTCGTGGTGGCCACAGTGTCGAGGAACCAGCGGTCGTGTGTGACGACGACGACCGCCAGCTTGCGCGAAAGCAGGTGGCTGGCCAGCCATTGCACGCCCTCGACGTCGAGGTGGTTGGTCGGCTCGTCGAGAACCACGATGTCGAGGTCTTGAACGAGTGCGGCGGCCAGGTTGACGCGGCGGCGCTCACCACCGGAAAGTGAACCGACGGGAGTGTCCAGCCCCAGGTCAACGATGCCGAGGCCACCGAGAACATCGCGCACCTTCGCGTTAGAAGCCCACTCGAAGGTTTCTAGCCCGAGCGGCTCAATGATGACCTGGGCGATGGTGAGGGACTCCTCCAGCTCGAACCGCTGGGTCACCACCGCCATGCGCAAATCCGAGTTGTGGGATACGCGGCCCGCGTCCGGCGGCTCAATGCCGGTGAGGACCTCCAGCAGCGTGGTCTTGCCGCCGCCGTTAACGCCGACGATGCCGATGCGATCACCGGTTTGAACACCGAGCGAGACCCCGTTCAGCAGGGTCTTGAGCCCGAAGGACTTGGTTACGTTTTCGAGGTTAATGAGGTTCGCCATATCGAGAGTTCATCTTAGTGCTTCAACACAGTTACCCCCGCACCATTACCTTTATTGCTATTGATTTTCACTTCCAATACTCTGCAACACCATGAAAAGAGAACGCCTCATCCTGTGCGCCGCACTTTCCGCAAGCATCATCACGCTGACCTCCTGTTCCTCCCCCGAAAGCAACGAAGCTTCATCGCCCTCCAGCGCTGCAGCCTCCCACGCGCATGCCGAACACGGCGAAGGCCATGACGGAGAGCACAGCCATGACGGCTTCGAAGCCTCTGCTGGCGAAACCGAGGTGGCAGAGCTTCCACCTCGTGTCCTCATCTCCCATAAGGACGGTCTCACCACGCTTGATGGAGAGACCGGTGAGGTCATCGACAACGAAGAACTGAAAGCATTTCTCCGGCTTAGCGATGCCGGCGATAACCGCCACATCATGGTGACCAAAGGCGATAGCTTCCTCACCTACGACACCGGGCGCATCACCAAGCCACACGGAGACCACAAGCACTACTACGCGGCACAGCCGCAGCTTGACGACGCTTCCATTGACGCACCTCACGCCGGCCACGTGGTTCATCACGATGGTTTTACCGCGCTCTTCTCCGACGGAGATGGTGTAGCAAAGATCTACAAGACCGATGACTTCGGCAAGGAAGACGCCCAGCCGGTCAACACCGTCGAGACAGGAGCCGCGCACCACGGCGTCGCGGTTCCGCTGAAAGACGGCTCCGTGGTCACTACGAAGGGCACCGAAGATGAGCGCCACACCATCCAGCATGTGGACAAGTCTGGCAAGGTCCTTGCGGAAACCACCGAGTGTCCTGGTGTTCACGGCGAAGCTGCCGCTGGCAATGGCTCCCTCTTCTTCGGATGCGAGGACGGGCCCATCGTCTTCGACGGAACTGAATTCCACAAGATCGACGCTTCCGCCTATGCAGGCAAAGACGGCTACCAGCGCTCCGGCAACTCTGCAGGCTCAGAGGAGTCCAACGTCATTCTGGCGGATAACAAGACCGACAAGGATGCCGACTTCGAGCGCCCCACCTCAGTGACTCTCATCAATACGGAGGACTACTCTGCCACGAAGGTCGAGCTCGGCGAGTCCTATTGGTTCCGTTCCTTGGCCCGCGGGCCCTTGGGCGAGGCACTGGTGCTCACGACCGACGGCAAGCTCAACATCATCGATCCGGATTCCGGCGAGATAACGAAAAAGATTGACGCCATCTCCCCGTGGAAGGAAAACGAGGAGTGGCAGCAGCCAGGGCCAATCCTGAAGGCAGCCAACGGCTATGCCTACGTCACCGACGCAAACAAGCAGGAACTGGTCGTTCTTGACCTCCTCGGCGACCAAGAACCACAGCGCTACAAGCTCGATGTCAAGCCCGTAGAGATGGCCGTCCTCTAAGGGCCTCCACCATTCACCCTGCTGGTGTTAGACCAGCGTTGCGCCGGTAGCCGGCCCATAGGTCACCAATCCGCGGGTTCCGCGGTTATCGGCGCACACCTGGGCCACCACCTCCTGCGCGGTCTCCTCGTCTTCGCAGAGGAAGGCGCAGGTGGGCCCGGAACCGGAGACAATTCCCTTGAGGGCGCCGGCGGCCTCACCAGTATCCAGAATCTTGCGCAAGTCCGGGCGCAGCGAGAGCGCTGCTGGCTGGAGGTCATTGTGCATCACTGCGGCGAGCTCGCGGGGGTTGCCACCTACGAGGGCTTGCCCCACGGCTTCAGTATCGAGGTGCGGGGTACTTCCACGTCCGGCACCCCGCAGCTCATCCAGCTTGCGGAATACCGACGGCGTCGACAAGCCCTCAGCATTGGTGATGATCGCCCAGATATAGCGCCCACGCGCCAGCATCGGGGTCAGAAACTCACCGCGGCCGCGTCCCAAAGCCGTGCCGCCCATGAGGGTAAAAGGCACATCGGAGCCGAGTTCCGCGGCGAGTTCGTAGAGCTTTTCCATGCTGAGAGGCTCCCGACCAAACTCAGCGCTCAGCGCGTGATTGGCCAAAAGCAAGGCCGCGGCGGCATCGGCAGACCCGCCGGCCATCCCGCCGGCAGCGGGGATGTTCTTTTCCATCGTGAGCGTGCCAGCTGCCGGTAGCATGAGGTTTTTCGCCACCAGCTCCACCGCGCGCCATGCCAGGTTCTCGGTCGATGCCGGCACGCCTGTCGCGTGGTTACCCGTGACCTCCACGGCACAGCCCTCGCCCCAGCGGTAGCTCACGCGGTCGTGTACATCGAGGGACTGGAACACGGTGGCAAGCTCGTGGAAACCATCCGCGCGGGCCTCGCCCACACCCAGGTGCAGGTTAACCTTGGCGTGGGCATGCGCCTGCCACAGCTGCATGGAATCAGTCACTGTATTACTCATGAGGCTTCCGCCAATCGGACGAAGTCCTCCACACCTAGCTTCTCGCCGCGCAGGCGCGGATCGATATTCGCCGCGCGCAGCGCCTCCTCGGCTGCCGCGGCGGAGCCATAAAAGCCCGCCAAGGCGGCGCGGAGGGTCTTACGGCGTTGGGCAAAGGAGGCGTCGATCAGCGCAAAAAGCCGCGGGCGCAGCGCCTCGTCGAAGGGACGGGTGCAGTCAATGCGCACCAGGCCCGACTCAATCTTCGGCGCCGGCCAAAACACGTTCTTGCCGATTGTCCCGGCTTGCCTAACCGGGCCATAAAAAGATGCCTTCACACTAGGAATGCCATAGACCTTGTTGCCCGGCGCGGCGGCGAGGCGCTCAGCAACCTCCAGCTGCACCATGACCAAAACGCGGCGAATCGATGGGTAGACCTCCAGCAGGTGGAGCAAAACCGGTACCGCGACGTTATAGGGCAGGTTGGCCACCAAGGCGGTGGGTTCCCCCAACTCGCCCGCCTCAACGGTGAGCGCATCCTTTTCCACGACTGAAAGACGGTCAGCAAAATCGGCTGCGCGCGCGGCCACGGTATCCGGGAGTTTGCCAGCCAGACGCGAGTCAATTTCCACGGCCGTTACGTGCGCAACTTCCCCCAACAGACCCAGGGTCAGCGAGCCCAGCCCGGGGCCCACCTCAACCACGCGGTCCTCTGGGGACAAGTCGGCAGCAGCAACGATGCGGCGGATGGTGTTCGGGTCATGCAGAAAGTTCTGGCCCAGCTTCTTCGTCGGCGTCACGTCAAGCTCAGCGGCGAGTTCGCGGATCTCCACTGGGCCCAGCAGATGGGGTTGAGTCATACCACTCAGACTAATACGCGTGGCTCGTAAGCTTTAGCGCAGGCCGAGCTTGGCGGTACACGCAGGCCATGCACCCCAGCCCTGCGCGGCTTGAACCTTCTCTGCCACAGCGATCTGCTGCTCGCGAGAAGCCTGCCATGCCTCCGGGGCATACTCGGTGCCACCAAAAGCAGCCCAAGTCGACGGGGTGAACTGCAGGCCACCGGAGAAACCATTGCCTGTGTTGATTGCCCAGTTTCCGGTTGCCTCACACTGTGCGATGGAATCCCACACGGAGCCATCCGCAACAGCCGGCGCGGTGGACTTCGGCTTGGTTCCGCGCGCAATCACGGCAGCAACGGCCTCCCTGCGCACGTCTTCCTTGATAATCTCGTTGGATTCTTCCTTGCCGTTGACCTTGACAATCTTGCGGGTCACGGCGCGCGAACCGGGAGTTCCCTCCTCGCGGACTTCCTCAGTACCTTCCTCGAGCTCTGGGTCATCGACATAATTAGCCGGCGCGTCAAAGTCCTCCGTCTTTTCCTCTTCGGAGATCTCGACGCGGTCCACAGTAATGGCGGTACCGGCCTTCACCGGCGTATCCAGAGCTGGGGATACGCGGTCATCCTTGCCCACCGTGATTCCACGAGCCTCGAGCACGTCCCCCACAGTCTTGGCCGCAACGCTGGCATAGGAAACGGAACCGCCGTCAGTAAGCTTAACGATCTTCGGGGACACCACTTCAAGGTTCATTCCCTCAGTCACCGTTTCATCCTCCTCCACGGTCTTGGAACCGGAAGTGATGGCAGCACCCGGGGCGATTCCATCGAGGCCGCCCAGCAGGTCAGACACCGTGAGATCGGTAGATGAGAGCTGCTTTTCGACGCCATCGATGGTAACCGCGACAGGCTTGGCAGTGCGAACGGTGATCGAATCACCGTCAGCAACCTGCTCCGACAGGGCCGGGTAGACAACGTCTTCTCCCTCAACGTTGACTCCGGCAGCCTCGAGGGCAGCGTTGACATCACCGGCGAAGGTGGCCAGCTGAGTGGTCTCGCCGTTCACGTCAAGCGTGATGTCCTTCTGCGTGCTGACGGCAACGACGCCGCCCACGGCTAGGGTGCCAAGCACACCACCGGTAGCCATGCGCAGCGGCAAAGAGCGGGAATTGTTGATTCGCTTGATCTGCTTCTTCGGGGACATAAACCTTTACTCGTCTTCACGATGCTTCGTATTCACAATGCAGCAACCCGCATTCTGAACACCTGTCACGGCGCGCCCCACGCGCGCCCGCCGGCGACATCAATGCCGGACTAACTTTGAATAACAATACGGTAACAGAACGTAACTTAGAAAATGCATTCACGCGCCGCGGCCACTAGCAGCACACTCGTCACAACAAACACGTGCGCCACCACTGAGCAGCACCTTTAGATAAAGTGAAAATCCTCACACGCCAAAGACCCGCGCGAAAGTCGTGGCCACCTCCGCCGCGAGGTCTTCCACTTCTTGACCACGCGCCTGCGCCACGCAACGGTACGTGTGCCCAATCAAGGAGGGCTCATTACGCGCACCCCGGAAAGGCTCCGGCGTCATGTACGGCGCATCCGTTTCAATCAGCAGTTGCCCTGCCGGGGCAATGGCAGCGGCCTGGCGCATTTCCTCATTGCGCTTGAAAGTAACGTTGCCGGCGAAAGACAGAACATAGCCGCGCTCAAGAGCTTCTTTGGCCACAGCGAGCGGCGAGGAAAAGCAGTGCAGCATCACCGTCGGCGGCTCTGGGCAGTCCCCCAACACACGCATGAGATCCTCATCCGCCTCACGGTTGTGGATCATCAGCGTCTTTCCTACCTTGGCCGCCAATTCCGCGTGCCAACGAAGAGCCCCTTCCTGCACTTCGAGGGGCGCAGTGCGCTCCGGCTCGTGGTGAATCCAGTAGGTATCCAGGCCGGTCTCCCCGATGGCCACGCAGCGCGGATCCGCTGCCATCTCGCTCAGGCGCACACGGGCAGCCTCATCAAGTTCAGCCGCCTTAGTGGGGTGAATGGCGCACGCGGCATACACGTTGTCGAATTCCTGCGCCGCCGCCAAAGCCTTCTCTGCCTCCGCTAGGCCGTCACCCACGGTGACGATGCGCTCAACACCAGCAGCACGAGCGCGCTCGACGAGGTCGGCATCAGCGTCGCGGCAGGAGGCGAGGTGCGTGTGGGCGTCGATAAGCTGGCTCAAACCTTCGGCGGGAACGGGCGTGGGGCGTGGCTTCTTCTTAGACATGGCTGCGAGTGTAGTCTTGCGCGCATGATTATCCGTGAAGCGACGGACGCCGACGTCCCCGCGATGACCGCCACGCTGAATTGGGCCATCCGAGAGACCCACTTCATCTTTCGCAGCGAACCCGCCACGGTGGAAGAGCGCACCGAGTATCTCCACCAGCTACGCCGCGACGGCTGCCCCTGCTTCGTGGCTTTCACTGACGACGGCACGTACTTGGGCTGGGCTCTCTACCGCCCCTACCGCGATCCCAAGGTGTGGCTGGGGTGCTACGAGACCACGATCTACGTTGATCCCGCAGCGCACGGCCACGGGGTGGGCACGGGCTTGCTCGGTGCAGTCGTTGAGCATGCCCGCGCAGCCGAACAGGTCCATACGCTGCTGGCGCTCATCGTGGCGGACAACGCCGCATCCATCAAGTTGCATGAAAAGTTCGGCTTTGCCACTGTAGGAACGTTAAAAGAAGTCAGCCGCAAAGCTGGGCGCTGGATAGACCTCACCCACTTGCAACTCATGGTTTAAGGAACATCATGCACGTCCGTCCCGCAGAGCTTGCCGACGCCTCCGCAATCGCCACCATCTACAACTCCGCCTCCGCCGCGAAACCGGCCGCCAACCTCGTCACATGGCAGGAGTCCGTAGAGGACCGCGAGAAGTGGCTGGCGCAGATGGAAAAGGACAACTATCCGGTCTATGTCGCCGTGGACGACGACGAAATTGTCGGTTGGGCCGCCTACTTCCAATTCGTCACCCCAGCCATCTACTACGGCACGGCGGAGGACTCCATTTACATCGCGGAATCAGCGCGCGGCAAGGGCGTGGGCAGCGAGCTCATGGACACGCTCATGGATCACGCAAAGGAAAATGACTACGTGGAGACGATAATCACCTACATCGTGGACACCAACGAGTCCTCCATCGCCCTGCACAAGAAATTCGGCTTCGTGGAAACCGGCCGCATGCCCAATATCCACACCAAGGACGGCGTGCGGCTAGGGCTGGTACACCTGCAGCGCGACTTCGACCGCTCCTAAAGCGGCTTGATTGCCGCCCACCCCAGTGACGGCACTGCCCTACGCCCCCGACCCAGTGACGGCGCTGCCATTGTTGCCAAAGTTCCGGCCAGATCTTGAGGCGAAGCGGGAAACTTTGGCAACAACGGCAGTTTCAACCCAAGAGACTCACACTGTGCTGCTCAGTCACTCCCCGCGCACAAATTAAGCCGACGCTGCCTGAAGCGGCACAATATCGTCCAACTCAGCAAGAATTTTGTCTTCCGCGACATCCAAATCGTAGTGAGTCTGCAGCCCCAGCCAGAACTGTGGGGACATTCCAAAATATTTAGCCAAACGAAGAGCCGTATCGGCGGTAATAGCCCGCTTTCCGTGGACGATTTCGTTAATACGTCGAGGCGGGACCCCTATCGAAACAGCGAGTTTGTGTTGGATAATCCCCATGTCCTTGAGAAAGTCCTCCATAAGGATTTCACCTGGGTGTACTGGGGGAGCTTGTTAGTGGTAGTCAACGATCTCAACCTCCTCTGCTCTACAGGCAGTATACCGTCGAGAAACAGCTAGGCAGCGAGCTCGTCGTCAATGTAGACCCGAGTGGTCGCACGCAGACCCGCGACCAGCATGCAGAAACAGAGCACCATGAGACCAATGAGCACAGCGGTCCAATCCCCGGTGGCCCCGCGCACCACTCCCACGGACAGCGGTACGAGGCCCGCCAAGACGTAGCCGCCCGGCTGAACGAAGCCGGAGAGCCGCGCCGTGGTGAGCGCGGTGCACGTGCGGGCAGTGAGCAGAGCAAGCGCCAATGGGAAGCACATACCGCCGATCCCCATCAACGAGGCCCAGATCAAGGGGGCGGCGTCGGCAGCCACGAGCACTCCACCCCACCCGGCACACGTGCACAAAGAAAGCACCACGGGAACGGGAGTTAGGCGGTTAAGACGCGAGATGAGCCACGGCATGACTACGCCGCCGAGAATATTAAAGACTCCGATGACAGCCAGCGCCACACTGGCGGTGTTCTCACTCACGCCTTTTTCTACCAGCATGCGCGGCAGCCACCCCATCTGTACATAGGCCATGGTGGACTGCAAACCGAAGAAAAAGAGCATGGCCACCGCTGTGGGCGAGGTGAACATGGAGCGTTGTGCGTCCGCGCCATCAACCGTGCCGTGGGCGACGTCCTTGCCGGCCTTAGGTAGGACCACTATCCACGCCACCAGCTGGGCGATGGCGGGCAGGCACCAAATCCACAACGCACCTTGCCACGATTTTTGTGTCACCGCGGACAATGGGCCGAGGGCGCTGGAAACGCCCAACATCGTGGTGTAGGTGGTCATCAGCGCCACCAACGTGCGGCCCGACCCATGCTGCTTGATCCATGCAGGAAGCAGCACATTTGCCAGCGCGATGCCGGCAACAACGCACAGGGTAAGCGCGACGAAAAGCGGAAAGCTACTGACCCATGGACGCAGGCCGAGCCCCGCAACCAAGGCCACCGTGCCGCCGGCTAGGGTTCGGCTTAGGCCCACGCGGCGCGCGATGGGAACCGCCGCCAACCCCATGGCGGCAAAACACAGCCCCGGCAGCGCGGTCAACAAGCCTGCCTGCCCAGAGCTGATTCCAAAGAAGTCTTGGATCTGCCCCAGCACCGGTGCCACCGAAGCAATACCGGAGCGCAGGTTCAGCGCGGTCAGGCAAACAACTGTGAAGAGTAGGACAGGCGCAAGTGTGCGCCGAAACGCCAAACCCACCTCTTTTACTTCTGAACCGGAGCCCACTCAGGGCCGGTCTCACCGAGCTCTGGGTCAAGCTTAGCCACCAGCGGCTTCGGCTTCTGCAGCGCGGTCCCCGGGGTTATGTCGAATCGCTTCCACGCGGCCTGCTGTGCGGAGTAGTCACCCGTGATGATCGGGTACGGGTGATTCTCCGGCGGAAGGTTTACGCCAACAAGCTCAACCGGCATGTCATCCGCCACTTCCTCGATGCGCGGCTGCGCGGCCCACACTCCCTCGCGGCCCAGGGTCTCGTGCACCTTTTGGGCGGTAAACGGCAGGAACGGGGTCAGCATCACGTTGCAATCGGAGACCACCTGCAGCGCGGTCCACAACACCGTGGCCAGCCGCTCACGTTGGGTCTCATCCTTGGCCAGCTTCCACGGCTCCATAGCAGCGATGTAGGCATTGGCCTCACCCACGACGTGCATGATGGCGGTCATGGCTTGCTTAAACTTGGACTGCTCGAGGAAGCCCGCGGCGGTGGCAAAGGTTTCCTCTGCAAGCGACAAGATGTCCTTATCTGCCTGCTCCAGCGCGGCCGGTGCCGGCACCTCACCGAAGTTCTTGTGAGCCATCGACACGGTGCGGTTAACCAGGTTGCCCCAGCCGTTGGCGAGCTCGTTGTTAATGCGGCGCACGAACTCATCCCAGGTGAAGTCGGTGTCGTTGTTTTCCGGACCGGCAACGGCAATGAAGTAGCGCAGCGCGTCAGGACCGAACTCCTCAAGGAAGTCCTTGACGTAGATAACGACGCCCTTGGAAGAGGAGAACTTGGACCCGGACATGGTCAGGTACTCCGAAGACACGATTTCCGTCGGCAGGTTGAGCTCACCATAGGTGTGCAGCTCACCGCCCTTGGAGCCCTTACCCGCATAGCCCAAGAGCTCAGCCGGCCAGATCTGGGAGTGGAAGGTGATGTTGTCCTTGCCCTGGAAGTAGTAGTGGCGCGCCTGCGGGTTCTGCCAGTAATCCTTCCACGCGTCCGGGTTGCCGGTGCGGTGTGCCCACTCGATGGAAGAAGACAGGTAACCAATGACCGCGTCGAACCACACATAGAGCTTCTTCGCGCCATTGTCCTCCCAGCCCTCGACTGGAATGGGAATTCCCCAGTCGATGTCTCGGGTCATGGTGCGCGGGCGCATGTCCTCCAGCAGGTTGAGGGAGAACTTGAGAACGTTGGGGCGCCAATCCTCACGAGTCTTCAACCACTCTTCGAGGACCTCCTTGACCGCAGGCAGGTCCAGCAGGAAGTGCTCGGTGTCAATAAACTCCGGGGTCTCGCCGTTGATCTTGGATACTGGGTTAATCAGGTCCACCGGATCGAGCTGGTTACCGCAGTTATCGCACTGGTCACCGCGCGCGCCATCGGCGCCACACAACGGGCAGGTGCCCTCAATATAGCGGTCCGGCAAAGTGCGGCCAGTGGACGGCGAGATCGCACCCTGGGTGGTCTCCTTAATCATGTAGCCGTTCTCGTAGAGTCCCTTGAACAGCTCCTGCACCACCGCGTAGTGGTTGCGCGTCGTGGTGCGGGTAAAGAGGTCATAAGACAGGCCGAGCCCAGCCAGGTCGGTGACGATCTGGCGGTTGTAGCGATCCGCCAACTCACGCACCGTCACGCCTTCCTTGTCCGCCTGAACCAGCAGCGGGGTGCCGTGTTCATCGGTACCAGAAACCATGAGGACGTCGTTGCCACGCATTCGCTGGAAACGGGCGAACACGTCGGAAGGAACACCGAAGCCCGCCACGTGTCCGATGTGGCGGGGTCCGTTGGCATAGGGCCAAGCAACATTAACGACAACTGGATTCTTCATGGACACCACTCTACTTTGAGAGGTTTAGCACTTACGAACTGGCTCTGAGGTCTTCTTTACAAGCAGAAGCCATAGCCCGACCGTCAATACAAGACATACCGCACCCCAAACTCCACACGCAGTAGCAGCGCTTATTCCCTCCGAAATGAAACCCAACAGCGGCCGAGTGAAGATCATTACCACTCCGCCTACTAATGAAACGAAGGACAGCATGGTAGCGCGGTTGCTCGTAGATGACAGCTCTGAAACCCAAATGTCGCAGTAAGCAGTGCCGACCGAATAAAAAATACCTAGCGAAACAAGCAATACAAAAGGAGCCCAAACATCAACATCGAGTTTGAACCCAAACCACACGCCTAAGCACATAAACGCAATTCCCGCTACAGACGTAACTAGCACAATTCGTCTCGAAAAGGGGAGCTTTCCCACAAGCCATGCGCCTGCCAACTGCGCCACGCCAAAACCGGCAAAGAGGAAGGAGATCTCCTTAGGAGTCAATGATGCTTCCAACCCAAGCGGTTGAAAGACCATTTGGATACTCCATCCGCTGATCAGCACTATGCTACCGGCCACAATTGCCCAGAGAATCTCTCCTGAAGGCAAATTTTCTGTTGAAATACGTTTCGGCCCAATTTGACGCACATGCTGATCGATATCAGGCAAGCCCCACGCGACAGGAATTACAGCTGCAGCTACTACAGCTGTAATAACAAATGGAAACGCTGGAGACAGTTCGAACAGCGCTCCTGCCGATACCAACGAAACAATCATCGCGATCGCTGCGCACACTCTGCGTATACGAATGAACTCGGCTGCGGTGGTAGGACCACCACCTTCTATTTGGCTGCCTATCTCCCAGCCATAGGCCGTAAGCAAGCCCGAAACAAGAGCCCACACAAGGCCCCACACGCTCCATGCAATAAACAAGCTAGGTAAGTCATTCACATAGGCGATAAGAAGGAATGTAATAAACGTACCAAAAAGAGCTAGATAAAGGGACTTCTTCCGGCCAATGCGATCTGAAAACCATCCGACAGGAACCTCAAGGGCCGTCGCAATCAAGCGGAAAACCCCATCGGCTATAGAGGCCTCCTCGGTGGTAATTCCACGTTCTAAGAGGAAAAGCAACCAAACTGGAAACCAGAACTGGACTTCCAAAGCCAGTACAATTACTCCGTATCGCGTTCTCGTCCCCATCAAGACTCGCTTTTCTTACGAGCAACTACGAATGCGATAACCATGAGAACCGAAACTATGGTTGATATAAGAAGAATGACGTCGACGGGTTGAGTAGCAATCCACGTAGTCAGGTCACCCGCACCTAGATCATAGATAGTTTGATCAGGATCGGCAGAAGTACTCCGGCCCAAACTGACCACTGCCAACATTGTCCCCAAGATTGAAGTTACACCAATCACCATAAGGATTAAGTCCGTGAAAAAGCTCGCAGACCGAGCTCGTTCTCCATCAATATCGTCAAGTCTCGTCTGGCAAATACGCAGCTTGGTTTGTACAGGATTCTCCAATACTTCGTAATAATCCCAAACCTCAAGAATGCGCGTCGTCTCCAATCTCGACATTGGATTAACGTATTTACCCACTTCCGTTTTCTTGAGAAACAAGGCTTCAGCAAAATCCATCTCCTGCCGCAGTTGCGCTCGAAGCTTGCTAGTTGAAATATCGGAAGATTGGGACATGGCCCAAGACAGGATATTCATGAGATTCGAATCGCTTCTACCCGTAGCAGCATAGAAGAACTGTGCACGCACAAGCGCCTTCCACATCTCCTGCATCTCAACCCTGTTGTCAGCAGTTTCCCTCAGATAAATGTAATTCATCCAGTCCGCAGTGTGGCTAGTCTTCCGCTGTTTCAGCGATTCAACAATCCCGCTCTTACCTTTAGTGTTTCCCAGCCATTCCAAGGCAAAGTCACTTTGAAGTTCTGCATATTCGGACTCTGATGGGTCAAAAATCAGTGCTCGCGACGCCCAGGCATCTTCCATGGGCGTATCGCCCTGGAACAACACGAATTCCTCGTAGCCATCATGTTGTTTAATCACGTCGCGCAATTCGTCATAAATGCGGGCGATGAGCTCTTGGTTAATTCGCGTAGCGACCTTCTGCACAAGTTGTTCAATTGACGAGGCCGTTTTCCCTTCAATCCCCACAGCCAGTTCGATTTCAGAAAGCAGGATACCGAAATCACAGAGGCTCCACTCAACAGAACTGATTTCTACTGTCGGTTCCTGACTTCGATAAAACGACTTTTCGACTTGAACCTTGTCCTTCACCACGGCGATATCATTCTGAATATCAATGCTCTGCGCTGATTCATATTGTAGCGATCCTGCTTGCGGAACCTTGCGCGCATAAATAGTCCCAGATTCACGGGCGACTGACTCCCAAAAGCGTCGGGCAGAATCTCCATCACGATATTCAACTCCGGGTTGGGTTAAGCAATCAACGCGCAGCGGCGAAACTAATCGGAAACTAGCCTTGTACGTCATTGACTTCCACACTTTCAAGATTCACAAAACCAGTTCGCCCAGCCAAAGGTCCGGTGAGCATCTTGATTTTTACTTCCTGCTCCTCTTTGAGGTCATCCGGCCAAACAAGCACTTGAGCTGATACTCCAGCTGGCAAACTGCCAAGCAATTTGCCTGATTCGTCACGTATGTCAATCAATCCATCACCGATAAGCCTCACTCTTTCTGGTACACCTTTCAGCATGGAGATTTGCTCTCTATATCGATCGGTCTTTTTATACTCAGCCAGGGATTTATTGAACCTATCGATTACAGCTCTCGATTGCTTGTTTTTCCGAATCAAGAAATGAACACTGTCTTCAGAAGAAAGAGCTGCCGCATTACCTTCAAGAATGTCGAACATCCCTGAATCACCTTCGAAGGCCGCACTCCTAAGAATAGCGTTGCCTACGAGATCGGATTCCGCGAGAAGATCCACTTCTTTATTCTGAAGAGCTTTAAAACCCTCAGCCGGCGAGGAGTAGTTGCTAAATTCTGCACCTGAGTTATCAAGCTCTGCCCAATAGTCATAGCCGTCAATTTTTCCAATACGTACACCGTTAAAATCACCACGTTGCATCGCCTGGGTAACGTTGTAATCCTTCCGCTTGAATAGGACATACCGATAGTCAACAAGGGGATCAGAGTATTCGTAATTTTCCAGGCGCGAAGCAGATTTCACCATTGGGAAAACGCCGAATACAGTTCCTTCTTGTACTTTCTGGAGGCCACTATCCCATGTGTCAAAGGAAACCTGACCGTTGTAACCACTACTCGCCAAAACTGACAGAACAATGTCGCCAACAACGCCACCGTTTTCATCACTAGTCGTGACATACGGATCCCAATCTGATGTTTTGATCTGCACAGACTGAGCCGCGCGCGGAGGTTGAAGCCGCAGCATTAATAATGACGCCAACACCGATAGAATGCAGACGACTCCAAAAACCAAGCGAATCCAGCGAGTTTTCTTCTTATCTTTCAATGGTGGCACGGCAAAACGATAGCAAAGATCGCGTTTTTCCCTCAAGCAAATACTTTATCGTATGAATTAAATTTTTACCCCTGCTAACCACGAGCAGCAAGGTAAGCGTCATAGAGCTCACGGTTGGACCATGCCGTTCCCGCCGCCGCCTTCTTGCACGCATCCTTGGCACGCACACCCCGCTCTACTTCTGCCCGGACCTGCTCAACGAGGGTCTCCATCGACACGGGTGCAGCCTCACCGCCCTCGATTACTACGGTGATTTCGCCCCGCGCATTCTCTTCAGCCCACTCCGCGAGCTCGCCTAGGCAGCCTCGCTTAATCTCCTCGTAGGTCTTCGTCAGCTCCCGGCACACAGCGGCGCGACGGTCGGCGCCGAGGATCGTAGAGGCGTCGCCAAGCGTCTGCGCCAAACGGTGCGGGGACTCGAAGAACGCAATCGCGCGCTGCTCCCCCACCAAGGACTCCAGCCACGCCTTGCGCGGCCCGGGCTTGCGCGGCGGGAAGGCATCGAAGAGAAAATGCCCCACTCCCAAACCAGACAGCGCAAGAGCCGTCGGCACCGCCGAGGGTCCTGGGAAGCAGGTCACGGGCACGTCTGCTTCCACTGCTGCGGTGACGATGGAGTGCCCAGGATCAGACACTAGGGGCATACCGGCGTCGGACACCACGAGCACTGTCCCGGTCCGGGCGGCGGCGACGAGAGCGCGCGAACGCTCCTCTTCGTTGTGGTCGAAATTGGACACCACCCTGCCGCGGATCTCCACCCCTAATGCCTGGGCCAGATTGCGAACGCGACGGGTATCTTCCGCGGCAATGACATCTGCGTGACCCAAAGCTTGCATCAAGCGGGCTGAAGCGTCACCGGGATTTCCCAGCGGCGTGGCGGCAAGGATGACCCCACGCGGCAAGGGTTCAAGCTGAAGACTCATACTCCCCAGCATGGCACACGCACGCTAGACTCATCCGAGTGAGTATCGCAACCCCTACCGATCGATCTGGCCGCATCAAGCGCCCGCGTCCTTCTCTTGCACGCGGCGCCCATACCCGGCCAGCGCCTCCTGCTCCCCGGCCCTATGTCTGGACAACGGCTGACACGATCAGCACCGTGATCATCGCGGCGCTGGCTTTCCTCACGCGCTTCATTGGCCTGACCTCCCCGGTCTCCGAAGGCACGCCCGTCTTCGATGAGAAGCACTACGTGCCGCAGGCCTGGGACATGGTTACCAGCTGGCATAACCTTTTCATCGGCGGTATCGAGTCCAATCCGGGCTATGGCCTTGTCGTCCACCCGCCGCTGGCCAAGCAGATTGTTGCGATTTCGGAGGCTCTCTTCGGCTACACCCCATTGGGATGGCGCTGCATGGCCGCGCTTTTTGGCGTGGGCACGGTCCTGCTGACAATGGCGCTGGCTCGCCGATTGTCCGGTTCATGGCAGGTTGGATTCCTGGCTGGTCTGCTCGCAGTGTGCGATGGTGTGCTTCTCGTTGCCTCCAAGTTTGGCATGCTGGACATCTTCCAAGTCTTCTTCGTCGTTGCCGCCGCGTGGGCCTTGGCGCGCGACCACCAGCAGATGCGCGAGCGCCTCCACGCCGCTTTCCTTTCGGGCACCATGGGTGATTCCGACTTCGGTCCTCGTTTTGGTTTCCGGTGGTGGCGCTTTGCGGCCGGTGTCTTCCTGGGGCTAACACTTTCTGTGAAGTGGTCGGGCCTGTATTACATCATGTTCTTCGGCCTCATGAGCGTCTTCTCGGACCTCGCGCTGCGCCGTCTTTATGGCGTGCGCCGCTACATCGTGGGCACGCTGGTACGCGATACGCCCGCGGCCCTCGCCTCCATCGTCGCGGTTCCTGTAGCGCTCTACGCGTGGTCATGGCGCGCTTGGTTCGCCGATGAAACCGCCGTCTACCGCCACGCCAAGGTGGACGGCACTATCGAAGAAGGGTCCTGGCTGCTCAACCTCCCCGAGCCCCTCGCCGGCTGGTTCTACTACCACTCCTCCGTGCTGGAATTCCACGCCTCCTTGACCACTTCAGGCGGCCACAGCCACCCCTGGGATTCCAAGCCGTGGGCCTGGCTGGTGGCCGCGCGCCCCATCCTCTACTACTCCTCCACTGACATTTCCTGTGGCGACGGCGGATCCTGCCGCAAGATGCTGTACCTGTTTGGCACCCCGGCCATTTGGTGGCTGGTCATTCCAGCGGTGCTGTGGGGGCTGTGGTCCTTGCTCGTGCGCCGCAACCGCGCCTTCCTCATTCCGCTCGTGGGCGCCGCGGCGGGTTTCCTACCCTGGCTAGCGGTCTTCGACCGCCAGATGTACTTCTTTTATGCCACGGCGTTTATCCCGTTCATCATCGTGCTCATCGCGTTGGCCTTGGGCCAAATGATCGGGCGCGGCCGCAAACTGGAATGGCACTGGCTCACAAGGCTCTTCGGTTCCGCGATGCCGCTGGGCACCTTCATCACGGTGTGCTACGCCGCACTCGTTGTAGCGATGTTTGCCTACTTCTCCCCGATTCTCTACGGCTACATGATCCCGGATTCTTGGTACAACTCCATCATGTGGCTGCCGTCGTGGACCTAACGCGGGCTAGCAGATAGCGTCCGATAAACGTCCCGCAGCAGGAACCCCCGGTCCGCCGCCCAAGCCCAGCCCAGGCAGGCGGTGGCGAGCCCGGTGCCGATGAGGATATAAAGCTGCCCCGCGGCGACGCTGCCCAGGGCAAAATCGCGCATGGTAAAGCCGCACAGGAACGCGAACATTGTGCACGCCACCGGCAGCAATCCGGGCGCTGAGGCAGGGCGCCATGCAGCAAAACCCAAACCGCTGGCAAGGCCGAAGCGCAGTGCTGCGGCCTCGATCAACAGGCGCGCGCGCTCCGGGTCAGCGCCTTCTGCAAGGGTCCCTTCGCTCTCCAGGGTGGTCAAGCCCGAAGCACTGACGACGACCACAATCGCCCACACAAGAAATGCCACGGACAGCACACCGAGGGTTACTCGCGCCAACGACAGCGAAGCCTGGCGAGTGCTCGAAGCTCGCTGCCATTCTGGCTCCACGCCAGCGAGGATAACCTCGGATAGATCCTGCGGCGGTGCTCCATCCGGTTCCACAAGGCTCAACGAGCGCGATAGAGCCGCTGCCTTGTCCCGGAAGGCTGCACAGTCTGGGCAGCTGGAAACGTGTGCCTCGATGACGTCAGGCGACAGCTGCGGGGCTTCCCCGTCTAGCTGCGCGGAAATCGCTGCCTGCACTTGCTCATGCGTCAGCACGGCTCAGCACTCCATCCACGCTCGCCCGGCCGGAACCGAAGACCACGATCATGAGCAATGACACGATGAGAACCAGCGGGTACTCGATACCACCATCGGCCGCGAAGAGACCGTTACCGATGTGCACGAAATACAATGCGCACGCCATGAGCAGCGCTAAAGCCCCCGCAACAAAGGTCGTAAGAAGGCCTACCACCAGGGCCGCCCCGCCCAGCATTTCCGCGAAGGCAGCCAAGTATGCCGAGGTCTGTGGCTGTGGGACCCCCATGGCGGAGAACTGCCCGGTAATTTCGTCCATCCCGCTAAAGAACATCTTGTCCACGCCGTGCGCCACGAAGATTACTCCCAGCACCGCGCGGAAGATGAGGAGCGCGGCATCGCGTACGGCGGGTCTATTCATGGTTCATAGACTACCCTGGATAGCCACCTCCCTCCGAAAGGACTCCCCACCCAGCATGCTTACGTGGACCACTACGAACACGCCTCTAGGTTGCCTCACCCTCGTGGGATCTGCGCGAGGTTTATCTCATGTGTATTTCGACGGCGAATCTCCGGATCTTAGAAGCATGCAACGCCTCACGGATGTCACCGAACCTGGCTCTGCGGGCGCGGTGCTTGTCGACGCCTCTCAACAAATTGCCGAGTATTTTGCCGGCACGCGGAGGGATTTTGAGCTGCTTCTCGCCGTGCCTGAGTCCCCGCGCACCTTCCGGGATCGGGCGCAGCGTGCTCTGCGCGATATCCCATTCGGGGAACGTTGGACCTATTCGACTCTTGCCACCGCCGCCGGTAGCGCGCAGGCCGCACGTGCCGCGGGGAGCGCCTGTGCCACCAACCCGCTTCCTATTGTGGTGCCGTGTCACCGCGTCGTACCGGCTGGCGGCGGTGTGGGTTCCTATCGCGGAGGCGCAGCCGCGAAGCAGATGCTTCTGGACCACGAGGCCGCGTGCTGCGGCACTAATCCGCAGAGAGCCCTTGGCAACCACGGGTAGCCCTGGGGAACCGATGAATAGCTTCTGCAGTCTAAAAAGGCATGACTAGTACACAGATGGCAAACGATACGAGACTTGTTTTTGACTCCGCGGGGCTCGGCCGCCCTGCTTGGGCAATGACCTCCCCACTCCTCAAGGAGTACTACGACACCGAATGGGGTATGCCCATCCATGAGGAATCCGCACTGCTAGAGCGCCTCTGTTTGGAGGGCTTCCAGGCTGGGCTGGGCTGGGAGATCGTTCTGCGCAAACGCGAAGCCTTCCGCGCCGCTTTCGTGGGGTTTGATGCTGACCTTCTGGCAAGCTTCGGCGAGGAGGAAGTGGAGCGCCTGATGAATAATCCTGGAATCATCCGGAACCGCCTCAAGATCAATGCGGTACTCGCCAACGCGAAGGCCACGGTGGCCTTAAGAGAGCAGGGCGGACTCGATGAGTTCATCTGGAGCTTCTTGCCGGAAGAGACCATCGCACCGGAGCGCGAAGAAGACATCCCTAAATACACGCAAGAAGCCTTGGACATGTCCAAGGCTTTAAAGAAGGCCGGGTTCAAGTTTGTCGGCCCAGTAACGTGCTTCTCACTCATGGAGGCCATCGGCATGGTCGATGCCCACCTCGTGGGCTCGCACCGTCGCGGTACATCCGGTGTGTGGCCGGCCTAGCGCTCAGCCAACACAGCGCTTAGCCAACTCGACGCTCCGCCAAATCATCACGCCGTTGACGCGGGGTGGGATGAGGACCGTCAAACCCACCGTCGGAATCATCCTCCGAGTACACCGGAAGGTAGTCAAAGTCCGGGCTTTCATCATCGATTTCCAGGATGAGCGCGCCCGGGCGGCGCAGCTTCGGCGGAAGCGACTCGGCGGGGTTCTCCGCGTTCCGCACTCCCAGGCGGGCGCGGCGTAGGTGGTAAATGCGGCGCCGCAACAACTCCCGTTCACGGCGTACCTGGGCGCGCAGCGCAACCAGGTAAACCGTGGTCATAACACCAGCGATAGCCGCCAGCCACCACGTCCATCCACCCACGACGATGCCGAGGCATACCGTAGCTACCACTGCTACCGCCAATCCGATAAGCGTACGCTGACGGCGCTGGTAACGCGTGGCAGAAGCTTCCTTCTCCTTCACCGGATCCCATCCGCCGCGGCCAAGGCGGCGCTGTGCGAAGGCGAGCTCGTCCTCAGACAGCTCGGTATCGCTGCCGCCGGCCTCAGAGTCCTCGGCGTTCAGCTCCGCGGCATCAGCGTTCTCGCTCTCGGCCGCCGTGGATTCTTCCGCGTCGGGAGCACCATCAGCCCCATCTGATTCCTCGGCGTTGGGCGTCGTCGGCGCCTCCTCCACAGCGTCAATAGCACCCGGGTACATCAAATCGACCGGAGAAGTGTAGGCGTCATCGAAGTCATAAGCATCCTCCGCCACCTCAGCATTTGCTGGGGCTGTAAACACTTCAGCAGCATCTGCTTCAACGTCCTTGGTGTCCTGTCCTGCTTCCTGCTCGGCCTCGGCGACGTGGGCGGGCTCCGCTTCGAGCTCGAAGTCCTCTTCAACGGCGTCTTCCTCAACAACCTCGCCGTCAATCGTCTCCGCGACGTCCGAAGTAGCTTCGTCAGAGGTAGCGGTTTCAGCGCGGGAGGACTGCGAATCCTCGCTTACGCCTTCGGCCTCCACCAGCTCGTACTCCGCTTCGTCCGCTGCAGCCCCCGTTCCTGCCTGGGCGCGCGGGCGGATATCTTCCTTGCCCAGGCGCGGCTTGCGACGGCCCGGCACAGAGCCGGAATCACCTTCGAAGAGCACGCGGGTCTCTTCAAAGGCCTCACCCGTGTGGCTCATCGGACGCTGCGAACGCAAAAGCAACGGGGCGAGGATGAAGAGCCACAACACGATTACGAGAATGATCGGCACGGCAGTCATCATGCGGCTGTGTCCCACTTTCAGGGGTCGACGAAAAGGGAATATAACTAGGCCCCTACTCTAGCCGCCCACACCGGCTCCATGGGCATCAACGAGCCCATAAATTACAAGGTTGTTACTTAAGTGAAAACAGAGGTAGTTGAACTAATCCAAGCGCGATCTAGAGACCGAGGATCCGCCCCGCCGCGTGCAGGCGCTCCACCGCGCTCGAGGCAAAATCCTCACGATTGAGCGCCAAGAAGTGGTGGTCCCGCCATGCGCCGTCAATGTGTAAGTTGCGGCGCAGAAATCCCTCATCCCGAAAGCCATTGTTGTGTAGCACCTTGCCCGAAGCAGGGTTCTCCGGCAGGTAGGTGGCGGTGACTCTGTGCAGCCCCACTCGGTAAAAAGCGTGGTCCACGCCGAGGGCGCACGCAACGGTGGCCACGCCGGCGCCGTGTACCCCGGAATGGACCCAATAGCCGATCCAGCATTCACTGACCCCTCCGTGCTGAATATTTCCCAGGGTCAATTGGCCTCGAAATTGCCCATCGACGTCAATGACGAGCGGCACCACCGTTCCAACGCGGGCAGAATCGCGCAAAAACATCAGGTGATTCCACCACGCAGACTGCGAATGCGCCGCATCCCATGACGTCGGCAGCGTAGGTTCCACGGGCTTAAGAAAATCCCGATCCGCCATGCGCTGCTGCCGCCACGCCTCGCCATCCCGACGCAACAGCGGGCGCAGGCGCACCGTCGCTCCGTGTGGGAAAACGCTAGAGCCTCGCAGCCGCACCGCAGGGGTCGCCTCAGGCCACCCCGGATGCTCGGGGTGAGCCTCACCGCTGGCGGGAGTGGAAAACCGCCCTGCGGCAGTACCAAAAGGATCAAGCATGGCGTGCGTAGCTGCCGGCTAGCTTCGTTGGGTCAGGAAGAGGACGTCGACCACATCTCCCGGGCGGATCTCGGTGACCTCCTCCGGGATGCGAATCATCGCGTTCGCTTCTGACAACCCGGCGAGCAGGTGTGCCGGCGCGCCCGCCGCGCCACCTAGCCCTTCCACGAGGTAATCGGAGGTCTCGGCGTCACGCATCAGCCGGGCACGGATGTATCCTCGACGGCCCGGGCGGGACTCCATGTGGTTGAGCACGCGTGCGCGTACGACGCGACGCTGACCGCTGCGCTTGCCTAGGGACAACCGAATCAACGGGCGCACAAAAACCTCAAAGATGACGAGCGCAGACACGGGGTTCGAAGGCAACAGGAAGGTGGGGATGCGCTCTTCACCCAACAGACCAAAACCTTGGACCGAACCGGGGTGCATTGCCACACGAGTAGTATCGACATCCCCCAGCTCATCGAGGACTTCGCGGATTTCATCCGCGCCCGCACCACCCACGGCACCGGAAATCACCAACACCTCGCTGCGCACCAGGTAAGTCTCCAAGGCCTCCCGCACGCGGCGCGGCTCACCGGCAGCAATGCCCACGCGGTGCACGTCCGCGCCTGCCTCCTTCGCGGCCGCTGCGAGTGAGTAAGAGTTCACGTCGAAGACCTGGCCCAGGCCGGGCTCACGGTCGACGTCGACAAGCTCCTTGCCGTAAGAGACGATGGTCACGCGCGGGCGTGGGTACGCCAGCACCTTCGAGCGCCCCACCGCCGCGAGCAGGCCAATCTGCGCCGGCCCCAAGACAGTTCCAGAGGACACTGCCACATCGCCGGGTTGGATGTCATCGCCCACGCGGCGCACGAAGTCTCCCGAACGCACTGGCCGGTGCGAGGTCACGCGCTTGCGTCCGCGGTCGGTCCACTCGAGGGGAAGGACGGCGTCGGCAAGCGTGGGCAAAGGCGCACCCGTATACACCCGCACCGCCTGCTTAGGCTGCAAACGCAAAGGCTGGCGCGAGCCTGCCGGAACCTCCCCCACCACCGGAAGCGAGCGCTCAATCTCAGTCTCCGAGGCAGGAGCATCCGCATCCTCAGCGTCGTGGCGAGTGCGCACCTTGAGGGCTTTTTCTCCCCCGACGTCCACGGCACGCACGGCGTAGCCATCAATCGCCGCCTGCGGGAAGCCCGGCAGCGGCTGATTAGCCTGCACCTCCTCCGCGCACTTGAGACCCAGCGCATTCGCGATGGCGATGCGTACCGGCTCCGGAGTCATCGCTGCATCAAGAATGAACGCCATCTGGTCATCGACCGAACGCATGTACCGCCTACCTTTGCTCTGGGGTATGTGGGGCCTAAAGGGATGGAAGTTACTGGAGTAGAGCTTAGCGCGCTTGGTGCGTCAAGACTTAGCCCTTCAGCCCGTTTTCTTCTTCGTAATCCTCCACAATCTTCTTAATCGCCTTGTAGAGCGCAGGACCGTATTTCTCATCGCGCAGACCAAAGTCCACGTTGGCTGGGATATAACCGCCCGGGTTGCCAAGGTCGTGACGCTTGCCTTGGTGAACTACGACGTGAACCGGGTGTCCCTCCTTGATGAGGAGCTCGATGGCATCGGTCAACTGCAGCTCTCCACCCTTGCCCGGCTTGATACGGCGAAGCGCATCAAAGATCTTCCTGTCGAGCAGGTAGCGCCCGGTGGCCACAAGGTTGGACGGCGCATCAGCCGGATCCGGCTTCTCCACCATGCCCACAACCTTCTTCACTCCCGGCGCGTCGGTGTCTTCGACGTCGAACACACCGTAGTTAAAGGTCTCCTCGCGCGCGACCTCAAAGGCGCACAGCACGCTGCCGCCTAGAGCTGCGCGAACACGGGCCATCTCCCCCATGACGGTGGCGGGCAGAACAATGTCATCCGGTAGCATGACGGCGAAGAATTCCTCGTCATCCTCGAGCACGGATTCCGCCAAGCCCACCGCGTGGCCCAAGCCCAGCGGCTTTTCCTGCTCCACCGAAATCGGGTGAATCAGCTGGGCGGCGCGCTTGACCTTAGCAACCTGCTCGTCTTTGCCGCGGGCGTCGAGTGTCTCAACCAGATCCGGAAACTCCTCGAAGTGCCGCATCACTTCTTGCTTGTTTGGTGCAGTGATCACCGCGAGGCGCTGAGCACCAACCGAAGCGGCCTCTTCCGCAATAAGCTCGATGCCCGGCGTATCAACGACGGGGAGCAGCTCCTTGGGCACGGTCTTGGTGGCAGGCAGGAAGCGAGTGCCCATGCCAGCAGCGGGGACAACGACCGTAGCGATCCCGGTGTGGGAATCCTCGTGTGCAATAGCCATAAGTTCCACTTTACAATGCACCCACCGCTCTCCTGCGCTGCGCTACGCCGTCACATTATGATTAACAACCATGACGACCTCCCCCAAGGACGCCTTAAGAGCCTCACTCCTTAGCGCCCGCCGCGAACGCACCTCTGAACAGCGAACTGACGACAACGCCGCGTGGTGTGCTGGTGTGAGAGAGCTCCTGACTCCCGCGATGCGCATTGCCGCCTACCACCCACTGGGCACAGAGCCGGGCGGCCCCAGCTTCGTAGATACCGTGGCACAGCTCTGCAAAGAGGTTTACCTGCCTATTTCCGGTGCAGACGGGGAGCTTTTGTGGACGCTATATACCGGCCCACAGGCCATGCGCCCGGGGGCGCTGGGGATTGCGGAGCCCGTCGGCCAGCGCCACAGCAGCGAAATCCTGGCCCAGCTCGATCTCATCCTCGCGCCCGCGATGGCAGTCAGCGAATCAGGCATGCGCTTGGGCAAGGGGGCAGGGTATTACGACCGCGCGCTCACGCCTCTCCCCACTGGGCGCCCGCCTGTCGTCGCCTTGGTGCATTCCAGCGAGATCCGCGATGTCCCCTTCGATGAGCACGACCGTCCAGTCGATGGCGTCCTGACCGAGCGCGGGTTGCGCTGGCTTTAATCGCTTTCGGGCCCCGCCCGGGAACCACGCGGCGCCACGCGCAGTCTAAGAAGGTATGGATTTTCTACATGTTCTGCGCACCCCGGGACATCGCCGCAGCGTGTTCCTGCGCCGCGTTATCGCAGCTGTCCTGCTCGTGACCGCCGCGGCCAGTGCGCTCGCTTCCACGCGTGAGCAGCCCCGCGTCGTGGTCATGGCCCGGGACGTGGCGGCCGGGGAGACGCTAGCGCTTGGCGATGTCTCCGTGGCCCGCGTCCCCTCCTCCGCTCTTCCCGCCACGGCGTTGGGAAATAACCCAGAGGATGCCGTGGGACGCGTGCTGGTAGCGGCCGCGAGCGCTGGCGAAATCTTGACCACAACTCGCCTACTCAGCTCAGATCTCGTCGCAGATTTCGGTATGGACAACGGCCACCTCATCCCGCTTACGCTGGCTGAGCCGGAGATTTCTCGTAATCTCCACCATGGAGATACGGTCAACATCGTCGGCACGGTCGAGGATGGGCCCGACGGTACCGCCCCCGCACGCGGAAAGACTATTGCCCGTGGCGCTCGCGTCGTGTCGGTAGGAACAGGCGGAGATGATGCACGCACACAATCGTTGCTCGTTGCCCTCCCCGCCGAGGCGGCCGAGGACGTCGCTGCCGCTTCCCTTGCGCAACCGCTCACGGTCGTCATCGTGGGCGACCGTGCCCACAATTAAGATGACACTGTGAAGATCGCCGCGTTTGCGCATCAATGGTGCCGCGGGATGTTGCCACCACCAACAATCTCTGCCTAGTATGGGCGCATCCACTCAGGCGCTAATGTTTGTGTGTCTTTCCTGTCTCACAACGTCGTGGCAACGCATGCTGTGAGCGCTCAACAGTGGTCTTTTCTATTCCAGCAATTTCCCCCGATGCTTCTTCCTAAGTAGGCACTCCTACCGCTTCAAGAATCTCGCTCCTTTCGGCTCCTTCCGGCTCATCACGTGCTAGGTACCGCCTCATTGAACAGCGTTGGTTCTCTCACCGCGCGCTGCGCCGCAGCCGCGCACTACCGAAGAAGCATTTACTCCGCAGAAAAGGACATATTCCCATGCTTAAGGGCTTTAAAGATTTCATCTTGCGCGGCAACGTCATCGAGCTGGCCGTGGCCGTCATCATCGGTGCTGCATTCACCGCAATCGTTACCTCCATCACGGACCACCTCATCCAGCCGCTGATCAACTCCTTCGGTTCCCCGGACTTCGGTGGCCTGGGCTTCGCGATTACCGACAATCCCGAGACCTTCCTTGACTTTGGTGCGGTCATCACGGCACTCATCAACTTCCTGATCGTCGCTGCCGTCATCTACTTCGTCATTGTCGCTCCGCTCAATGCCGTCACCGAGCACGCTAAGCGCCGCCAGGGTGTTGACCCGGAGGAGCCGGCTCCGACCGCCGAGCAGCTGCTCGCTGAGATCCGCGACCTGCTCGCTGCTGAGAACGGTGGCACCACCACTGAGAAGCCAGGTTCCAGCTTCTAATTCACAAGCAAAACCTGCAATCCCGCAGAGCCAGCACAATGCTGAAGCTCTGCGGGATTTCCTTATGCGCTCTAGGCCCTCGACGCGCTACTGCGTAGTACCAAAGTGCGGCGGCATATTCTCGCGGTAGAAAGCCTCACCGGTGACTTCGTCTTCGCTGTTGCCATCAAGGCTTACGATGCGCAGCTCATCGGCGCCAGCCCCAGCAGAGGTACCAGCCGCCTGCGATACTGGCCCGCCGGGCACGTCGAAGCTGCGGTCATAATTCTGGGCGGTCGACGGGCGCTGAGCACGACGACGGCGGGCACGTGGTGCGGAATCAGCCATTAGACGCTGGATTTCTGCAGCTGATCAACTAGATGATGCACCAAAGGCGTCAAGGTTGCCATGCCATCGCGCACCGCCGCGCGGGACGAAGCCACGTTGACGATGACCGTCGAACCGGACACTCCTGAAATACCGCGGGAGGTGCAGGCATCCACCGCGCCGCATGCCTGGCCGGAAGAGCGCAGCGCCTGCGCCACGCCCGGAACCATTTGATCCAGCACCGCGCGGGTTGCCTCAGGAGTTTTATCGCGGGGGCCAACGCCCGTGCCACCGATAGTCAATACGAGGTCAACTCCCCCGACCACACCGGTTTCAATCGCCTGTCGGATTTTGGATTTCTTGGAGCGAACAATCACTGCGCCGTCGAAGGTGAAATCGGCTTCGGCCAGCAATTCACCCGCCAAACGCGATGTGTCCTCCGTTGACTCATCTGGGTGGTCGGTAACGATCACGACGAGCGCGCGACGCGGCGCCTGAACGCTTTGTTCTTGCTCGCTCGCAATGAGGAAGGCGTCATCGGGCTCGGTAACATCATCAAGTTCGTGTGAGGCATCGCGCCCCAACAGCTCAGCTGCGTCGGTGTTGTCTGCCACGGAGGTTCTCCTTAAAGGTGGGACGGAATCTTCCGGAAGTAGTTGCTTAAAAAGGTGTCAGGGTGCGGTATTCACGCGGTGCTTGCGCACCGCCCGAGTATTTGTAAACTTACTCGCTCGCCAGCGTTACCTCTACCTTTCTCACGTCTTCGTTGTCGCGGCCCTTAACTTCCAGTGTCACGGTTGCCCCAAATTCCTGCGAGCGGGTTGCCGCAATCAGGGCATCGGAGCTTTCAATGA
This sequence comes from Corynebacterium sp. HMSC068H04, assembly GCF_001811255.1. NCBI lineage: Bacteria > Bacillati > Actinomycetota > Actinomycetes > Mycobacteriales > Corynebacteriaceae > Corynebacterium > Corynebacterium sp. HMSC068H04. Next base: position 80,553 of record NZ_KV803990.1, on the reverse strand, counting down.
GCCGGTCGTTGACGCGAGTGACCACATCACCGGACTTCAGTCCTGCTTTATCAGCCGGGCTGCCAGATTCCACATCAACGATTTCCGCGCCAAGGGTATCGCTCTGCGCACGGACCTTAACGCCCAACGTGGGATGCTTGACCTTGCCGTTATTGATGAGCTCATCGGCCATTCGCTTAGCAAAATTTGAGGGGATGGCGAAGCCCAGGCCGATGGAGCCGCCTTCGGCATTCGAACCGCCAGATAGCGAGGCAATCATCGAGTTCATGCCAATGATGTTGCCCTCCATATCCACCAGGGGACCGCCGGAGTTACCGGGGTTGACGGCTGCGTCGGTCTGGATGGCGTCGATAAGCGAGGACTCCCCACCTTCCTGTGACGCACGCACCGGGCGGTTCTTGGCCGACACAATTCCGGACGTCACCGTGGCGTTGAGCCCCAGCGGGGAGCCAACGGCAACTACCTCCTGCCCCACTGCGGCCGCGTCCGAATCACCAAACTGGAGGAAAGGAAGATCGCTGACGTCGTCGATTTTGATGACCCCGACGTCTGTCGTCGCATCGGACGCGACAAACGTAGCGCTATGGCGCGAACCATCATTCATCGTCACTTCGAGCCTCCCTCCCTGATCCGCGCCAGCAACGACGTGGTGGTTGGTCAGCACATAACCATCTGGGGAGATAATTGAACCGGAGCCCTCGGCACCGCCAGAGCGGGTCATGGAGTAGATCGACACCACCGACGGCAGAACCTTCGATGCTACGTCCTCCACAGAGCCGGCGGCCGGCTCGTTACCGGTGCTATTGGCCACCGGCTGGCGCTCGAGAACCTCGTTGACCGTCGAGGTCGAGGATTTATCGTCACCGGCTTTGCCAACCACGGCACCGGTGACGCCGCCAACTGCAATGGCTTCAACAAGCATCATCGCCAACGCGGTGCCCATTCCTACTTTGCGCTTGTTCTTCGGTTCGCTCCCCTGCTCCACGACCTGCGCGCCTGCGCCTTGCTGACCAGCGAAGCGTTCGTTCTGATTCCCCTCGGGCGCAGCACCGAAGCGCTGTCCTGCATATGGTTGTGCTGCGCTCTGTCGCACCTGGCTTTGCTGACCAAAGCCATAGGTTGAGCCGCCATACGGTGCTTGTCCCGCGCTTGGCGCCTGAGAAGGCTGAGCACCAAACGACGACGGGCTTCCCGGCCCGCCCTGTGCGCCGTAGGGCGCTTGCTGCTGCCTTCCCTGTGCCCACGAGTCCGAGCGCGGCTGATTCCAGCCGTTTGATGAGCTACCCGCAGAAGGCGCCCCGCCCTGCTGCTGTGCTTGTCCCCGTCCATCAGAGTTCTGCGGGGTATCCATGGGATTATCCATGTTCGAATTCCTCATATTCATGTCAGGTAGTGTGCACCATCGCGCTGGGGTGTATCTGTCTCTGCTCTGCCAGTGTGCTAGGAAAAGCTGTACATTTCCTGTGCGCACTGAACTGGGGCGATACTTTGCAGACTAGCTTTGGTTAAACCACCGCTCTGCAAAGATATGCCCCCGGTCGTGTGGGTTCTCCGAGTGCTCCTCGGCTGGCTCCTGAGATGTCTCCTCTGCGTCTTGCGCATCGAAGGATTCTGGCTGAAACTCGTTCGGAATTTCTTCCAGTCCATCCACCATGGCATCCCCCTCGGTGGGATGCCCCGGCAGGATAACCTCCATGCGTGTTCCACCGTCCGCAGAATCCTTAATGGTGATCTCTCCATTGTGCCGCTCAACGACGGATTTCACGATGGCCAAGCCCAATCCGGAACCAGGCATTGCACGAGCTTCGGCCGAACGGTAGAAACGCTCGAACACCTTGTCGCGCTCCTCGGGCGCGATACCGGGACCCGAGTCATCCACACGCAGGCACACCTTGTCCTCTGCCACTTGCCGCATGGACACGCGCACGGTACCCGTCGGCGGCGACCACTTCGCGGCGTTATCCATGAGATTGAGCGTGGCACGCCCCAAGGCAAATGGGTCACCATCCAACATCCACGGAATAAACCTCACGCGGAAGTCCACGTCAGGGCGCCGGCGCTTGGCACGATTAAGGGAATTCTCCAGAACCTCGTGCAGCTCGACAGGTTCCGGTTCCTTCTCAGTGGCATCTTCGCGTGCCAAGTCCACGAGATCACCGATCAGGGTCGACAACTCCGACATCTGCGCCATCACGTCGTCTTCCAAATCACGACGATCTTCCTCGCTGATGCCGAATCCGCCGCCGGATTTATTCAGCATCATGAGCAGCTCGATATTGGTACGCATGGAAGTTAGCGGCGTCTTCAACTCGTGGCCGGCATCTGCCACGAACTGCGATTGCTGCACGCGCGCATGCTGCAGGGCAGACAGCATTCGGTTGAAGGACACCGTCAGCTGCGACATCTCGTCATTGCTCTCCACCGCAATCGGCCGCAAGTCATTAGTCTGCGTCACATAATCTGCCGCGCGCTTGAGGCGCGCGATGGGTTCCATACCGGTCTTGGACACCACCATTCCCGCGAAGACGGAAAGCAGCACGCCGAACGCCACGATAATGAGCAGAGCCGAGCCCACCGCGGAAACGATTTCCTCGGTCGGCCCTAGGTCCTTAGCTAGGACTACCGTGGCCCCGCCGTCCTCATGCTTAGCCAGCACGCGCTCCCCACCCAAAGTGCGGATGGAGCTTTCCATAGTGTCCCCGTCGGGCTTAAAATCGCCGCCCACGGGCAGTACGTCACCAAATGCAAACGCGGCCGACGGTGGGGAGATTGAGATCCGAGTCGAGGGGTTATAGAGCTTGAATGAGGAAATTTCCTGGTCGATGTTCTCCACAAAGGCCGGATCCTGCGCCTGCTGTATGAGTACGTCGGCTTGCTGCATAATCTGCTTATCGACGCTCGCCGTCATCGAAGCCGCGACAAGCCAATAGGTCACAAACGTCATTACTGCCACGGAGAAGGCAACAACAACACCGGTAACCAAAGAAAGGCGCCACCGAAGCGGCGCCCGTGAAGCCCAGCCGCGTCGGCCTGAGCGGCCTAACCACGCAGTGGTATCCAGGTCTTCAGAAGGCACCGCATCAGGCGCGGGCCTCCGCAAAATCACGCGATAGCCTCCCTCATGACATAGCCAACACCGCGCACGGTGTGGATAAGACGCGGCTCACCATTCTCCTCGGTCTTTTTGCGGAGATAGCCAATGTAGACTTCAAGCGCATTTCCGGAGGTGGGGAAATCATAGCCCCACACTTCTTCCAAGATGGTGTTGCGGGAGAGCACCTTGCGGGGGTTCTCCATCAATAAACGCAGGAGAGCAAACTCGGTACGGGTCAGGGAAATTGGACGGTCGCCGCGAGTAACTTCACGCGTATCTGCATCAAGCTTGAGGTCCTCGAAGCTTAGCTGCGTCTCAACCGGCTGCTTCGCCCCGATGGAGTCCGCAGCGGCACGCCGAACCAAAGAACGCACGCGAGCCAAAAGCTCCTCCAGCGCAAATGGCTTGGGCAGGTAATCGTCGGCGCCAGCATCGAGACCTGCAACGCGATCGGACACGCCATCACGAGCCGTCAGCACGAGAATGGGGCGGTCCCAGCCTTCGCTGCGCAGGGTGCGGCAGACTTCAAGGCCGTCCATGTTCGGCATCATCACATCGAGGATCAGTAGCTCGGGGTTATCACTGTGAACCATCTCGACAGCCTGAACGCCGTCGGCGGCCAGCACAACCTCGTAGCCATTAAACTTCAGGGAGCGCCGAAGCGATTCACGTACGGCCTGCTCGTCATCCACGACAAGAATCTTCATAATCTCAATTATGTCCTATCTAGGACGTTTTCACGAAGTAGGCCGCATTCTTTCGCCCCCTTATACCCCCTTAGGCCGCTGGTTTCCCCAAAAAATTCAAGGCCGCCTCGGCGGCCCACGCCTTAGCAATCATGGAGAGCTGCGAGCGCGCAATACATGCACACGACAAAAGCCCCGAAGATTCACTCAAAGCGGTGAATCTTCGGGGCTACAGTCACAGACTGAAGACCTGAGAGGCCTTAGAACTGCTCGACGTCAACCAGGCCAAGCTTTGCAGCCTTGACCAGGCGGCGCGGGATGCGCACGGTCTGACCGTCGATGGTGACTTCTTGGAGGGCGACATTGTCAGCCTTCCACTGGGAACGGCGAGAGTGGGTGTTCGCGCGGGACTTCTTAAACTTAGGAGTTGCCATCTTTTCCTATCCTCCTTACGCGTTCTTCTTCTTGCGGCGAGCCATTGCACCGAAGCGCTGGTTGAACTTCTCAACGCGGCCAGCGGTATCCATAACGCGCTGCGCACCGGTCCAGAACGGGTGAGACTCAGCGGTCACGTCGACGACGATGAGCGGGTACTCGTTGCCGTCTTCCCACTCAACGGTGCGCTCGGAGGTAGCGGTGGACTTGGTCAGGAAGGAGTGGCCGGTACCGGCGTCCTTGAAGACCACCGGGTGGTAATCCGGGTGGATGTCTTTCTTCATATGTCGATTCCCTCAGGGTTGAACTACGGGTCGGTTCCTTCCGTGACGCGTGAGAGCGTGAAAGGATCGTGCCCGAGTTGGGTCTCTATACTTACAAACGTGCGGCTCGCGCCGACAACTTGAAACATCCTACAGGCCGCAGGCATCAAAATCGAAATCGCCGCAGTTCATACTCCTCAGAGCAACGCAACGGCAAGCGCAAACAATCACCCCGCCAGCACCTTCGACGGAAATGGCGCTTGGATAATAGGTATCAAAGCCGGGTTGCACGACAGCGGTGATTAGGTTCTACAGGCCGCGGCATGTAAGATTTCCCCTTGCTGTTGTCAAAGTAATCGTTTTACGCCCCATCAACTGGTGTTCAACGGATTAAGCCTCCTGCTCAACCTCACTTTTTAGAGCGCCGCGCCTCACCGCGGATATAGGCACTCCGTTAGTCGCTTTCGATGTGGGCGGCTAGGAGAAAGAAGACCCATGTCGGCTATTTGCCAGGTAACGGGCCGCAAGCCGGAATTCGGCAAGCAGGTCTCGCACTCGCACCGCCGCACCTCGCGCCGTTGGAACCCCAACGTGCAGCGTCGTCGGTACTACCTGCCCTCTGAGGGCCGTACCATCACCCTGAATGTTTCCACCAAGGGCATGAAGATCATCGACCGTGACGGGATCGAGTCCGTCGTGGCCAAGATTCGCGCACGTGGGGAGAAGATCTAAAGATGGCACGTAATGACATCCGTCCAATCATCAAACTGAAGTCCACTGCGGGCACCGGTTACACCTACGTGACCCGTAAGAACAAGCGCAACAACCCGGATCGCATCACCTTGAAGAAGTTCGATCCGATCGTCCGCAAGCACGTCGAATTCCGCGAGGAGCGATAATTTATGGCTAAGAAGTCAAAGATCGCCAAGAACGAGCAGCGCAAGGAAATCGTCGCCCGCTACGCGGAGCGTCGCGCTGAACTCAAGGCAATCATCAAGAACCCGAACACCCCGGACGAAGAGCGCCTCGAGGCGCAGTTCGAGCTGAACCGTCAGCCGCGCGACGCCGCTCGCGTCCGCGTCCGTAACCGCGACTCCGCCGATGGACGTCCGCGCGGTTACCTCCGCAAGTTCGGTCTGTCCCGTGTCCGTATGCGCGGCATGGCTCACCGTGGTGAGCTGCCGGGCGTTCGCAAGTCCAGCTGGTAAAGGGGTACCCATACAATGGCTGTCAAGCGTAATAATCACAAGAAGTTCCGTATGGAGCAGACCCGTCGCCCGAAGAAGAACCCGCTCAAGGCCGAGGGCATTGAGAAGGTTGACTACAAGGAGATCAAGACCCTGCGTCTGTTCATCTCCGATCGTGGCAAGATCCGCTCCCGTCGCGTCACCGGTCTGACCCCGCAGCAGCAGCGCCAGGTTGCTACTGCCGTCAAGAACGCTCGCGAAATGGCTCTCCTGCCGTTCACGTCCCGCTAAACACTAGCTGGTTTCAACAGCGCACTTTTGCCGCTGTACTCGTGACTCACTAGGACAGGACAAAAGAGCTTTTAAGCCGCCGCCTACCTCCCCGTTTAAGGGGCACGGTAGGCGGCGGCTTTCGTTTTCCGCCTGTCCTCTCTTGGGGATCGTGCACCGCACCTGTCTTACTCAGAACTGGCACCCCCGAGTGCTACATTGAAGGGTTAGAACGCCCCTGATGGAAAGGGAACTTAAGCCTTTATGCCACTGCACTCATCACTCACAGACCTCAGCGAACTCGCTACCCACTGCCAGTCCCCCGCCCATGCACGCGGCTTGTTGGAAGAAGCGCAGGATTTGGTGCGCAACGCTACCGCCCACCGGGGAGACGGTGTGGAACTCGCTGCGTGGTTTTCTCGCGTGGTCACGGACATCGTCCGTTCTCCAGGTCTCGCCAGCCCGGTTCGCCTCACCGGCGCCGCTGCCCGCGGCGACCTCCTCCCCTCACTACCCATCACGTGGTTAGGCACTGACGAGCAGCTAGAGAAGGTCATCACCGAGGCCGGTTTGACCTGCGGCGCGGTACAGGATTGTGCATCAACCCGTGCCGATGCTGGCCTCCCACTGGGGTCTGGCGGCGAGGAGGAGCTCTACGCCGAGGCCGTGTCACAGCGCCCAGCACCGCTCAAGCTCGTGGATGGGCTTCCCGATCGTTTAGCCGATGTGTCAATTCGTTTTTCTTTGCTGGCGCCCATTTCTGCCATCGCGCGTTGGGCAGCACCAGCGCCCCGCCCCACCCAAGACCGTCTTGCCATCGGCGTGGAGCGTGAGCTGCTCACCACCGCGGAGGCGGAGGGCCTGAGTCTCGCTTGGGGCACGGGCATCGCGCTGGAGTTGGGGCGGTGGTACGAAGGCGTCGTCCAGCACAGTGTCGTGCTCGGGGATCTGCCTCCACTGGACCGCACCGCCTATGGATCGGCGTGCCGCACAGTCTCCGCTGCCTTTGAATCCCTCATGATTCGGCACGGTAATGTGGTTGGCAGTAGTGAAAGCTGAGCTTTAGCAATCGCCGTTTGCGGCGGAGTGTACGATTACTGATTTGCCGTCAGTTATTACTTGAACATTATCGAAGGGAGTCCGCCTCATGGCAGGTAGCGTTGGCAGGCCACGGAAGAATAGCCCACGCCGCCGGGGTAACACCGCGCGCGAAGAAATCCTGGATGCCTCATCCGAGCTTTTTACCACCCAGGGTTTTGCTACAACTTCCACGCACCAAATTGCTGATGCCGTCGGCATCCGTCAGGCTTCGCTGTACTATCACTTTCCTTCGAAGACCGATATCTTCCTCACCCTGCTGAATTCCACCATCGAGCCCTCGCTGGAGCTCGCGGATGAGCTTGCGGCCTCCGATGCCGCGCCGGCGCAGCGCCTGTGGTCACTGGTAGCAGCCGAATCTCGCCTGCTTTTGACCTCGGCGTGGAACGTCGGCCGCCTTTATCAGCTGCCGGTGGCTAATTCCCCCGAGTTCGGTGAATATCACGAGCAGCGCGACCGCCTCAAGGATCACTTCCGTACTGCCGCCGCAGGAATTGTGGGCGCGGACGATCCGCGCATCGAGCTCCCCTTCCACATCGCGCTCTCCGTCATTGAAATGCGTCCCAATGATGGCAACGCACCGTTTGATGCCTCGCAGCGCGTGCCGGAGCAGTCCGCCATGCTTGCCGACGCCGCCCTAGCAGTCCTCGGCGCCACCCCTCCCGACGACGCCGAGGCGACCACCCTGGAGCTGCTCAAGAACCGCAACGACTCTATTTCTTCCGCCGCCGCAGCCGCAGCAGACCGCAAGAGGTCGGCCCGCTAGCGGCCGTGTCGAATGGCGTAGTGCGCCAAGAAGGTCTTATAAGGCTTGTAGGCCTTTTCGCCGTCAGCGCGGAGGTTATCGACGAGGCGATCCATCTTGTGGTTCGTCTTCTTTTCGGTCCACCCCAGCGCCTCAGCAATGTCGCGCACCGAGGGGATATCGGCGTCGGTAGAGCCCGGCTTCTTGAGGTAGCTGGCTAGCTGGCGCAGCAGCTCTTCTTGCTCATCATTGGGCACGTGACGGGTGCGTGTGCGCTCTTCATCAACGTCCTGCTCGCGCTTGGTACGGCGCGAATAGTTGCTGTTTTCTACGTCGATATACAGCTCGTAGGGGCATTCTGGCGTCTCAAAGGTAACCCTCGATGGCCCTGGGGGTACCGCCGCGACCGAGCGGGGGCCGAGGTCAATGCGCGAAAATCCTTTGACCCCGCGCAGCTCGATGCGCAGAGGGATATGGCTACCCACGTTGCAGATCATCCATCCCTGGCCGCCATACCACAGCTGGAAGAGTTGGCGGTGCAGGCTGAGGTCCTCCTCACCCACCCGGAAGTCACCGGCGCGGCCGACGATGACTTCCTCACCCGGGGAAATAACCTTCACGCCGCCGATCAGGTCATCGATGCGCAGCCTGGGCCCCCGCGGTGCGTTCTGCGGCGGGCGTGGTTGTTGCTGGCTCATGGACACCTCCGTAGGGCTGGACAACTCGCGCTCTTCGCCGGGTATGTCGGCGAGGCGCCTTCAAACAGTGCCCTTCAGTGTAGCGGCTCTCACTATGTCTCGGCGTGCTAAGCCACAGCCCAGTTCAGCTGGCGCTAGGCCACGATAGCCCACGTCACTATGAAAATAAGGATGATGACCACGACGGTGACCGTGATGATGAGGGCATTCGAATTATCCTTCGCGGCCGGCTTGCGGGTTGCCCGTTGAGGAGTAGACCGTCGCTGCACCGTAGACCCTGGCATCGCCGGGGTAACTGGTGTGGAGGGTGACACGGTTCCCGAAGACGCGATCGGGTTAGAGGGAGCGACGAAGCCAGTTGGCCTTGCCCGATCCATGGACCCAAAGGAGGCGGAGGGCTCCGGCCAACGCTGGGGTGATTGCCCCTGTTGGCCAAACTGTCTCGGCCGCGCAGTGCTTCGTGTATTCCGCGGCTGCTCTGGTTGCGACGAAGGCTGCGGGGCTGGGGCGCCGCGCAGGGCTGGGGCGCTACGCGGGGCAGAGGAAGTAGGGCCGGAAGCGGGCTGGGAGGGGCGGGAACGGGAGACGTCGTCAAGCGCGGCGATGAAGTCCTGGGCCCGCGCATAGCGCTGCATGGGCACGCTGTTGAGCGCCTTGTTCAGCACGGTCTGTACCTCCGAGGCAACGCGGGCAGTGTCTTCTGCAAGGAATGCGGCGAAGGCATCGCTGGACAGATCCGGGATACGGCGCTGTCCTTCCCACTCGCTGCGCGGCATCGTGTCCTTGAGGTGGTGAAGCGTGAGCATCTCGAAGGCGATAAGCGCCAGCGAGTAATCGTCCGCGCGCGCCGACATGTCATCATCACCATAAGCATGGCCGTTATTCTCTGGGGCCAAATACTTTTCGGTACCCACGATGTGACCGACCTTAGTCAGGCGCGACTGGCCTTCCTCGATACTGATTCCGAAGTCACTCAGCACAGCCGGCGGCAGGCTGCCCGGGTTTTTGCGCAGCAAGATATTGGCGGGCTTGATGTCCCGATGCACCCACCCGGGGTGCAGCTCGTGGTGCATATAGTCCAGCGCCGCGGCAATCGGTTTGAGGTAGTACACCACCTCGGTGACCGTAGATCCCCTCCCCTTGTTGGCCCGTTCCCGGATCGCCTGCGCTAAGGTTCCACCGTCGATGAACGCCATGACCATCACGTCATCCCCGCGCGGCGTCGATTCCTTGGAATAGAACTGAACCACCCCCGGGTGGCTACCGATCCTGGTGAGAGCCTTCATTTCGTTGTGGAAACGGGCTCGAGAGGCCTCATCCCGGACATCATCCAGCAGCACTTTAACCGCGAGCTCACGGGACAGGTCCGGATCGGTTGCATGAAAAACCTGCCCCATGCCGCCCTCGCCCAGCAGGTACACGGTGGTATACCGCTTTTGCTGGGTAAGCCATTGCACGAAGTAGGAATTAGTCACCGCCCCATTGCACCATATGCATAGCAAGGCTTGAGGTTGCCATGTCCCATCGCCCCCAAATGGAGGGTGCTACCCCGCAGTTCCGTCTGGTTGTGCGGAGCCAGATATGCTACCTGTAGTTCTCTACTGTTTTCCAAGGACCCTATGAGCACCCCAGGATTTGGCACTAACCATTACGCACATAAGCCCCCTACGCCGGCGTCGGGCCAGACTCAACGGCCCCAGTCAGAGCAGCGCAACCTCGTTCCGATCATCTGCGCCATTGCAATCCTTATCGCACTGCTGATTGCCGGAATCGTGATTTGGAATGATGTCCGTTCCACCAGCCAGGCAAGCCCCGAAGCCGGCAGCGCAACGGAGCAGGAACCCACCCGCGTAGGCGGGGCTGCGCCGGAGGAAACGGCCGCAGAAGAAGGAACAGCTGACGACGAGGAAACTGCTGACGACGAGGAAGCCGCTGATGAGCAGGCACCAAAGACTTCTCTAAATCCTGATGCTGCCGATGTCCCCGAAGGACTCACCGCGGCCGGATGGTCCGACTACCCGGAGGCACGCTGCCAGCACGGCGAGAACATGATTTTCGCTGCCCATGGCTCGGATCCCGATTCGCACATTGTGGTCTGCGAAAAGCAGGACTCCCTTTTCTACCGCGGAGTCTGGTCCAGCGGTGCTGCCTTTGGTCCGGCGCGCGGTGAGGGAACCTCCTTTAGCGCCACAATCCTCGATCCCACCAGCGGGGATGACACCGGCTCCGTGCTCAACATCCGGGGTACGGACTATGACATCGACGGGGAGGCCGGAAAATTCGAGGACTACTGGCCTCACTAGGAACCGCACTAGGGCTTTTAGACAGCTCCCTGCTGGCATCCCGCGTCCGGCCACTCCACCTGTGCGGTTTCTAGTTGCCTGACTAGTCGGGTGAGCATCTGCTGGGCTTCGCCGTAATCACCGGATGGTGCTGCGGCAAAAATTGCCACCGCCACCGTGTGCCCACCCAGCGTGATAAGCCCCATCTGACGGGCCTCATAGGAACCGTCCTCGGCAGGCCCCCAGCCGCCCTTCACCACTGCCCCGTCGAGGGTGCGAAGGCCATACTGTTGTGCCGGATCATCATCACCCATGGCCGCGAGGATGGGATCTGCGCCTTCCTGGCATCCCAGTGCGGCGACGAATGTCGCTTGCTCCGACACCGGCCACTGCGTTTGGCCGAAGGCGCTAAACCCTGGGCGCGGTGGCGTGGCGGGAACGGTGGCTGTTCCGATGATTTTCTGGGTAGCTTGTGCCGCCTGTGCTCCCCCGCCGAGGGCTTCCCAGAGAGAATCGGCCGCAGCGTTATCGGAAAAAGTAATTGCCCGAGACACAGCGTCCGGATCCGCTACCCCGGCGCGTTCGGCGGCGATGGCCAGGGGGACTTTCGCCGTGGACCATGCGGGCCGCGGGTCGGTGATGCCGGCAGCCGCGACGGTCTGTGACCCAGCCACCGCGATTCCGGTTCCCGGGTTGTCGGCGGCGATGGCGTCGACGGCTTCCTGAAGGTCGGTGGCCTTAATCACGGATGGTTCCTTGTCGAGGATGGAATCAGGGGCAGGACTTGCGGACGAGCCGGAACCAGAATCAGGAAGGGAAGGCTGCGGGCTGCTTGCTGGAGCACTTGGTTCCGGCTGAGAGACGTCCCCGATGGTGCAGGCGCTAAGCGACGCCACCGCGATCCCCACCAACGCTGCCAGTGCCGCAGGCCGGCGCCGCGGGCGTTCATGCGTGCGGTCTGGGCGTGTTCTGAGTTTCATCGTTGATCGCCTACGCATTAGAGGATGTATACAACCGCGTTATTGCCGCCAGCGCAGGTCACGTACTCGCCGTTATCGGAACAATCCATGGTGTAGAACTGCTTGGTCCACGGACTAAAAGCCCTAATCGTGGCGTCGAACTCGTGGGTGTCCACGTAGTGTTTGACGTATTCATCGCGCACGGAGTTGGCGAACGGCTCCGTCGTCACCTCAGTGCCGCGATAGACACTGTTGAAGTTGCCGCCGGGCTCGTTGTTACGCGCGGCGTCGTTCGCCGGGATCGCGCCCGCGGGCAGGTCAGGGTGCTCGGGGCGCTTCTGCGCCTTGGAGGTCGTCGTAGCCTGCTCTGAAGTCTTTTCAGGCTCTTCCGCAGCTGAAGTTCTATCTTGTGGCCCCTCATTCTGCTCGGTGAGTTGGGCAGAGGTCTGGGGCGATTCAGCCTGGGATCCTGAGTCAGCGTGTTTAAAGAAAATGAGGTAGGCCAACGCGGCAATAACGAGGATTACTGCCAGGATCAACACGCCGATGAGCACAAGCTTTCCGGAATTAGAGGAACCATGGTTTCCGGCATCGTCCTGTGCATAGGAATTCGCATAGGCAGCCGGCTGCTGATCGTACTGGCCAAATCCGTCCTGCGGCGCCGCCTGGGGCTGGAACTGTTGCGTGGGGAATTGCTGCTGCTGAGGATACTGGCCCTGGGATCCGGAGGGTGCAAAAGGATTTGAGTAGTTGCGCTCACCCGATGGCGAGTAGCTCGGATTATTGCCCATGTTTTGGGGGTATTGCTGGGGCTGTACCGGGCGCTGTTGTGTTGGCGGGGCTTCAAAATCCGCGGTTTCCGGGTGGGTTTCTTGATGAGAAGGCTGCGGCTGGCTGCCGTTTCCCTGCTGGGGATGCGCGCCGAATCCATGATTGCGATCTGAATCAGTCACCGAAGCCTCCGTAGATCGTGACGTTTGCAAATGCCAATAGGCGTTTTCTATCTGTCCTATTTTTGCACAGTCACAATTCTCTGCGCAGCGTTTACGTTTTTACTCGCGCTTTGCACAGTGTGTACTCTGCTGTGCTGCCAGCACTTCCTGCCCCACTGGGGAGTATTCCCACGAGCTTCCATTGAAGTCCCCACGGACGGTGCTCGAGGGTTTAGATTGTTAGAGGTATCTCGATGCTCTAACTTCCTGTGCACGGAAAGGTTGCTGATCTCCCGCCATGTCATTTCCTACTGGTCCTTCGGGCACCCCTCCACGCAACTCCGGTTCCTCCGGCTTCGGTTCACCTGCTCCCGGGTTTGGCCGCCCGGGCCATCCCGGCGGCACGAATGGTCCGAGCGGCGGATTCGGAAGCACTCCCCCGTTCGGTGGGCACCCCGCTAGCCCCGCCCCGCAGCCGTTCAGTGGTGGCGCGCCAACACCCCCAAATCCACCCCAGCCCAACTCTTATGCCGCTCCTACCCCGCCGAAAGGCACAGGGCGCTTCAGCGGCGCCATCGCGGCGCTGATTGCTTTGCTCCTCATCCTGGCTGTCGTCCTTGGCGTCGGCGCGTGGTTTATCTGGGGCCGCGAATCATCCGATACGGAGCAGACTGGTACAAGCTCCGAGCCAACCTCGACGGCCGCGCTTGCGACCACGCCTATGACCATCACGGGCGCTTAAAAGCTGAGATCACAACTGCCCTAGCCGCCAAATCTTGCGCTTCCGCGTCGAATTACGCGGCTAGATTCGTCAGCTAGGGCAGTTGAAGTTTGCTGGAACGCTCTGGTTCAGGCTCTAGTGGAAGAAGTGGCGGGTTCCGGTGAGGTACATGGTCACGCCAGCCTTCTTAGCGGTCTCGATGACTTCTTCATCGCGAATGGAACCACCCGGCTGAACCACGGCCTTGACACCGGCGTCGAGGAGGACCTCGAGGCCATCCGCAAACGGGAAGAAGGCGTCCGATGCAGCGAAGGAACCTTCGGTGCGGTTGGTGCCGTCGGCCAGCGTGTTGGCGCGCTCAACCGCAAGCTTGGCGGAGTCGACGCGGTTGACCTGGCCCATGCCCACGCCCACGGTGGCATTGTTCTTAGCCAACAGGATGGCGTTGGACTTCACCGCACGCACGGCGCGCCAAGCAAACTCGAGCTGCGCTAGGTCGGATTCGTTCAGGGCCTCGCCCGCAGCCAGCGTCCAGTTGGCCGGGTTATCGCCCTCCGCCTGGTAGGTATCCGGCTCTTGGGTGAGCACACCGCCGGAAATGTACTTGCGCTCCACCTGCGGAGCCTCGTACTCAGCTTGCAGCACACGGAGGTTCTTCTTGGCCTTAAGAACCTCGATGGCGCCCTCCTCGTAGGACGGGGCCACGATGACCTCGGTGAAGATCTCCTTGACCTGCTCCGCCATCTCCACGGTGACCTCGCGGTTCACAGCGATGACGCCGCCGAATGCGGACATCGGGTCGCAGGCATGGGCCGCGCGGTGAGCAGCCGCGATGGACTCGTCAGACACCGCGATGCCACACGGGTTGGCATGCTTGATGATTGCCACGCACGGGCGCTCATGATCCCAGGCGGCGCGCCACGCGGCGTCAGCATCCTGGTAGTTGTTGTAGCTCATTTCCTTGCCGTTGAACTGCGTCGCATTGGCCAGTCCCTTGGCACCGATGCGGGTCACGGTCGCGGACTGGTGCGAGTTCTCGCCATAGCGCAGCGGGGTGGTCTCCTTGCCCTCGCTGAACTGATCGACGAACCACGCAGACACCGCGGCGTCGTAATCAGCGGTGTGCAGGAAGGCATCGCGGGCTAGGCCGCGGCGCTGTTCCAACGTGAAGCCACCGTTGGCCACGGCGTCTGCGACCTCGCCATAGCGGGCAGGGTCTACAACCACAGCAACGGAAGGGTGGTTCTTGGCGGCCGCGCGCACCATGGACGGGCCGCCGATATCGATCTGCTCCACGCAGCCATCAAAGTCTGCGCCGGAGGCCACCGTCTCACGGAAGGGATACAGGTTCACCACGACGAGCTGGAAAGGATCTACCTCAAGCTCCTGGAGCTGGTTGAGGTGATCCTCTTTGCGGGTATCCGCCAGGATGCCTGCATGCACGCGCGGGTGCAGCGTCTTCACACGGCCCTCAAGGCACTCCGGGAAGCCAGTGAGCTTCTCGACGGGCGTGACGTCAATGCCCAAGTCTGCGATCTTTTTCGCGGTGGAACCGGTGGAAACAATCTCCACGCCAGCGTTATCGAGGGACCGGGCGAGGTCTTCCAGACCGGTCTTGTCATAAACGCTAATCAGCGCGCGCTTGATGTTCTTACGATCTTCGCTCATGGTACGGGGACTTAAGCCTTCCTTGCGGTAATGAATTAATTAGAGCTGAATGCTGAGTGCTTCGCCCTCCACGCGCGCCGCGCGGAGAACGCTAACGATAAGTTCTCTTTCGACCACTTTGATGCGCTCGTGCAAGCTGGCCTCATCATCCTCTGCCAGAATCCGGACGGGTTCCTGGGCAATGATGGAGCCGGTATCGACGCCGGCATCAACGAAATGGACGGTCGAGCCTGTGACCTTGGCACCATAAGCCAGCGCATCGCGTACGCCATGCGCGCCTTTGAAGGCAGGCAAGAGCGCTGGATGGGTATTGATGGTGCGACCTTCGAAGCGATCCAGGAAATCTTTGCCCAAGATCTTCATAAAGCCTGCAGAAACAACAACGTCTGGCTGCGCAGCATCCACTGCGGCAACCAGACGTTGGTTCCATTCGGCGCGGTCAGCGCCCATCTCTACGACTTCGGTGGCAATTCCCGCCGCCCTCGCGCGCTCAATGCCCTGGCAAGGCACGTCCGCGATGACTTTCACGACGCTGTAATGCTCATCCTGGCCATCGACGATGGCCTGCAATAGCGAGCCAGTTCCGGAAACCAGAACAACAACGTTGAGGTGGGCAATAGCAGCGGGCTGATGCGGTGTAGTCACGCGCTACAGCCTAGCCGCTACCGCCGTGAACCGCGGAATTTTTACTCTTTTGTGGGGCCTTCAGCTTCTTGGTGTTCCGCTGCGTCTGTATCGCGCTTCCCCGTGGCTTCAGCGGTCTCATCGGGTTCAGCCTCGGTTTCGGCACTTTCTGCGTCCACGACTTCTGCGTCGATTACGGCGGTTTCGGTCTGGCTTTCGGCCTGTTCCTCAGCTGGTGCCTCAGCTTGCTTCTTAGTCTGGCCCTCTTGCTCGTCCTCTATTTCGTCCTCAGCGTCGGCCTCGGCTTCGCTTTCTTCGTCGGGGTTGGATTCCTCCGCGTCAGTCTCTGCTTCTTCCGCTTCGGCAGCGGTGGCGTCGCCAAGCACTGCAGAATCCTGCTCCGGCTGAGCAGTGTCGGTGGAGTCTGTCGTCGTCTCCTCGGCAGCCGCGGGGGCTTCTTCCTCAGCAGCCGGGGCGGTAGCGCGGCGAGCACGCGATGCGGACACCGCCTGAGACGTCGCAAAGGCACACCCCACGACGAGGCACCACAGGGAGCTCAGCCCCACCGCTGTCCACAGCTCCGGCCCGGTGTAGCCGTACACGCCTAGCGCGCCGGACACGGCGTAGTACGCCACGAGAGAGGACACGGCAACAGTGATGGTTGCAACAAGCGCTACGTGGAAAGACACCAGCGCTCGGCGACGATAAAACGCCGCCACCGCAGCGAGTACTGGAACAACCAAGAGAACCGCGAACCACGAGCTGATGGAAGGAGGAACGGCTGCGGCCAACGGCAGCGGCGGAAGTGGAACTACGTGGCCGCTGAACAGACTCACGCTGGTACCTTCACCAATGTGCAGCTCCGAACCGCTCAGCACCGCCCCCGCAGCAACAGCGGCATTCGGGAGATACAGAATACTTAGCAGGAAAAGCCCCACGGTCCCCATCGCTGTGAGAACCGGATAGCTAGCGAGCATCTCAGCCTGGCGCGACCAGCCACACCCCCACATAATCACAACGAGAACCAGCCCTGCGGCACCAAGGTAGCCAAGGTAGCTCAGGCCGATTTGAGCGGCGTCGACGAATACGCGGGGGACCCCACTGCGCTTAGCCAAGGCCTTCCACAAGCGCGGGCCCATACCTCCAATGAGAGCAGCGGCATGCAGAAGGAGCATGCGGGGCACAACGCGATACAACTCCGGCGGAGAGACGTCGTAAACCTTTCCGGCATCCCAGAGCATCAACCACGCAATAATGGTCAGAACCACTGGCACCGCCAGCACACAGCAGCTCAGGACAAGCAAGTCATTAATACTCACCTTGTCCTTGACTGCCACGCGAACGCGTCGGCCTACCAGCCAGGCCAAGAACGCGGCTGGAAGAACAGGTAGGACACCGATATCAATCCCGCCAGCCCGGATTGGAGCCAGATTAAACACCATCCACGCCTCCCCCACGATGGTGTTCAGCCACGCAAAGGGAGAGCTGGTGAGGAGGAGCGCGGCGATAGCGACCACGAAAATGCCCAGAACCACGACGAGGTGCGGGACGCCGACGACGATAAGCATGCGGCGAATTCGCCCGCGCAGCGTCGTCGGGGCTTGCGCGCGACGGGCGCGAGCCTTATCCGATTCAATTCCCTTGATGCGCTCAGCAGGAGCCCGGCGATCTCGCCTGTAGCCGCGCTCAGAGTGCTCGGCGCTATCACCGCGACCACGCACATGCGCGCGGGGGCGAGCTGACGTCCTGGACTGGGGACTCGTGTTCTTATTCATCGGCGTCCACTTTGCCACGCGCGCCTCCCCCACCGGGGGTGGCACGTCGATATCCGATCCAATTGATCCGACACACCCCGAAACGACAGCACTGCGAGAGTTCTTTCCCTGCCCCTTTCACCGACCACCCCGCCACTCTGACCATAGGTTTACTTTGTTCACAGTAAATAGCTGCCGTATCATGACGTTGAAATCTTTCGGTATATCCAGAAGAAAAACTGCAATCCGGGTTGCTCTGTGCCCGTCGAGACGCTACTGTTACATCTCGTTGGTAACAGGAAGGTCACAATCGGATAACCAACCAGATTTAGACGTAACGATTATTTTGGTTGGACGATAGTGAATTAAGACGGAAGAAGAGTTCATGCGAAGCAAGACTCAGCGAAGCGCAGGTCGCCACCGCAAAATCACCACCTCGCAGACCGCGAAGGGGCGTCTGGCGGTTATGACCATCGCGGCTGGTGCCGTGTCTACCGCAGGCGTTGGCGGTGCGGCAGCAGGCACCATTCAATCCGCCGGCACCGGCGAGACCAAGGCGCAGTCCATCGATTACACCTTGCAGGCAGACACCGATCCGCTCAAGGACGCACAGGCCGCCGTTGAGGACGCAGCACCGCAGATCCTCTCCATCGCAGAAACCAAGCCGGTCGCTGACCTGTCCACGCAGCTGGACAAGGCCATTCAGGCCGCTGATGCCCGCGCCGCCGCCGATGAGGCAAACCGCGCGCCTTCCGTAGCCCGCCCGGCAGAAGGTACCTTCACCTCGGGCTTCGGCCCCCGCTGGGGCTCCTTCCACTCCGGCATCGACATCGCTAATGCCGTGGGCACCCCGATCCTTTCCGTTATGGATGGAACCGTCATCGATTCCGGCCCGGCTTCCGGCTACGGCCAGTGGATCCGCATCAAGCACGATGACGGCTCCATGAGCGTTTACGGCCACATGCAGACCCTTGACGTCGCTGTTGGCGAGCGCGTCCACGCTGGCCAGAAGATCGCCGGCATGGGTTCTCTCGGCTTCTCCACCGGCTCCCACCTGCACTTCGAAATTCACCCCACCGGTGAAGGTGCCGTGGACCCGGTTCCGTGGCTCGCAGAGCGCGGCATCGACGTCGCTTAAAACTCACGCGACCAAACCTTCCAACACCACGTAGGCGGCATAGAGCGAATCTGCTCTATGCCGTCTTTTGCGTATTTCACCCCACTCACCGATGGTCAGGCGCGTAGGGTCGCGCGCCACCTCGCGGGACACCGGGCGGGGGTAAACACCACTCTCCGTTCCGGAACCTCTTGCCAAGCCGATAGTTACCCGGTAACTTACCGGGTATGCACCTAACTAATCCTCCCCTTGTCCTCCGCGCAGGAGGTGACCATGTCCGTCAAACACTCCGTTCTTGCGCTGCTCAGTGATCAACCTTCCACAGCCAGCCACATCAAGACCCGCTTTGCGGAGACCTTCGACAACCTCTGGCCGCTCAACATGGGCCAAGTAGCCCAAACCTTAAGCCGCCTAGAGCGCGATGGGCTCATAACCACCGACGGCGAGCTCACCGGCCCCACCGGGCGCCGCGCCACCAGCTACGCCATCACCCCTGACGGGCGCGCAGAGCTCTCGCAATGGTGGAAGTCCACCTTGCACAGTGACGCCATCGAGCGCGATGAGCTCGTGCTCAAAGTGTCCCTTGCCGCTCGGCGCTCCGACGTCGACGTTATCGCCGTCCTTGACGCCCAGCGTTTCGCCACCGTTCGCCAGCTCCGCGAACTCAACCGCCGAGCCTCGGAATTGCCCGCGGAGCGCAGCGCCCAGCGCTTGGCCGTGGAGCGCCAAATCTTCGACTTGGAATCTCTCTCACGTTGGCTCGACCGCGTGGAATCTCTGACCAACCCGACCACCCCCACCGCCGCCGAGGAGGAACCGCGATGACCCCCGACTCCGTGCCCACCACCCAGCACATTCCTTTCCCGCTCGAACTCGAAAACATCACCTGTGTCTTCGGTAGCGGCGCTCGCCAGGTCACCGCTCTGGATTCCGTCAACCTGCAGCTGCAACCGGGCGAGTTGGTAGCCGTCATGGGCCCCTCCGGCTCCGGCAAGTCCACCCTGCTCAACGTCGCAGGACTGTTGCAACCGCCGACATCGGGACGCGTGCTTCTCGACGGCGCCGATGCCTCCCAGCTCTCCAAAGCCAAGGCCGCAATTGCCCGACGCCGCCACTTGGGCCTCGTGTTTCAGCACTTCAACCTGGTTTCTTCCCTGACCGTTGGTGAAAACGTTTCCCTTCCCCTTGAACTCGATGGCCTATCGCCTGCGCAGTGCCGTGAGGCAGCAGAGGAAGCGCTGAGCGAGGTCGGCCTCGACGGCACCATTGACCGCTTCCCCGAGGAAATCTCCGGTGGTCAGGCCCAGCGCGTGGCGATTGCCCGCGCGCTCATTGGACCGCGCAAAGTTCTGCTCGCGGATGAGCCCACCGGTGCCTTGGATACCTCGACGGGCGAGGAGATCATGAAGGTTCTACGCGCGCGTATCGACGCCGGTGCTTCCGGCATTCTGGTCACCCACGAGCCGCGTTTCGCGGGCTGGGCCGACCGCGTCGTTATGGTTCGCGACGGGCGCCTCACCGGCGAGGAGGTGCGCTAATATGTCCGGCATTAATGCCGCTACCCGCCCGACGAGGCGTGATCTCAAGCTTCATCCATGGCGCACTCTGGCCGCCGTGATGCTCATTGCCTTGCCGGTGGCCCTAGTCATCGGAATTGCGCTCTTTGATAATTCCTCCGGACGGCTCTCCGCAGCCTTGAGCTCGCCCGATCGGTCCCTTCAGGTGAGCAACGAGCGTCAGGACATTGCCAACGAAGACGTTCCCCGCCTGGCCGCCCAGGTGCTGCCAAAAGGCCTCAGCGTCAGCCCGGTCACCACTTTTTCTAGCACGTCACTTATCCATAATGGGAAGTCAACCAACTCCTGGGTAGATCAGTTCGACACAGAGAATCCGCCGGAACCGGCACAGGAGGCCGTCGATAAGTTCAACCTTGGCCCCAACCAGGCAGTTCTGTCGCGTTCGACCGCACGCAAGATCGACGCCTCCGTCGGAGACGTCATCACCGTGCGCACCAACGCCCTCAGCGGCGATCGCCAAGCCACAGTCGCGGCCATTGCTCCCGAAAACTATGACTTTGTCACCTCCCCCACCCTCAATGACGCTCTCAGCGACCCGTCCTTTCAGATACGCACCTCCTGGGTCATCGTGGGTGACACGCCGCTGACCAAAGAGGACGCCGACCGCGCCCATGAAGCTGGGCTGGAAATCTGGGCACCGGAGCTGCGAGATACGGACCGACCCGATTCTGAGTCGGATTCCTTTGGTGGAATCCTGAGCAGCATTCTTTTCGTGCTTTTCTTCTTCGGCCTCTACGCCATCGCCGGATTGCTCATCCTTTTCCTTCTCGCGCCCGTCTTCACGCTGGCTACCGGACGCAATACGCGCCTGTACGCGCTGATGTCGAGCCAGGGTGCATTACCACGCCACATCATGTTCGCAGTGATGGCCTATGGCCTGCTGATGGGACTAATCGGCGCCACCATCGGTGTGATCGTTGGCCTCACGGTCTCGTGGGTGTGGTGGACAGCCCGCTATCCGGACTTTGCTGCACGCCTGCCCTTCCTAGCGATTGCTCTCGCGTGGCTCGTGGCGGTGGCAGGCTGTGTCATTGTCTCCATCGTTCCCGCATGGTTGGCACAACGTGGTGCCCTCTCCGCTGCAATCCAGGGAGCCGCTCCCGACCGCCTGCTGCGCTTTAGGAAGTGGATGGCCATCGGCCCTGCATTCCTGCTTCTCCTCGTGTTATTCAGCTTCACCCCCTGGGGAGAGTACATCCCCACGGTGCTGGCTCTCTTCGGAGTCATCGCGGTTGCCGCGTCTGCCCCGGCCTTGGTCTTCCTGTGCTCCCTGTTGTCTCGCCGAGGCCCGCTCGCGTTGCGCCTTGCCGGGCGTGGCCTGACCCGGCGCAGCATGCATGCCTTGCCGACATCCATTGCTCTCGTATCGGTCTCCTTCACAGCCTCCCTGTTTGGTGTGGGCGTCATGACCGATAGCGCAAAGAGCGTAGCCGAAGAAGCGCTTGTGATGCCGGAGACCACAGCGCTGATTGAGGAGACAACGTTTGACCAACCAACGCAGGTGTCCACGCCGGAAGAACGCGCAGCGGTAGAGGCCATCCAGCAGGCTACCGGTGCTCGCACACACTCCTTCTATGCTTTCCCCTCGTGGACCACGTCTTTTAGCCTTCCTGACGATGGTGAATTCTATGAGCTCAGCACCGAATTTGACTACCAGTGCGAACAGGTCGATCTCAGCAAACCAGTTGAGAGGGCAGTCTTCGTGGACAACCAAGGGCGGCGCACCGATGAGTCCGAAGAGGCCCGTCAAGAGTGCGCGCACGAATTGATGACGACCTTCCCTTATAGCCCGTTGATCTATCAAAGCAGGATGATCCAAGCTGATTCCTCGCAGCTCGAGCTGTGGCAGTTCGACTCGGAAGAGGATCGACGTGCGGCGGCACAAACATTGGAGGCCGGCGGCATCGTGCTCCCCCACAGCAGCCACGTCGGGGACAAGACACACGGCACGGTAACCGTAAAGACGTATAACCGCGTCGACAGTCAAGAGCCAAGCGGAGCCCACAACGCCGATCTGCCAGTTGTTGAGGCCTTGCCTACCGTGGATCGTGACGTGGTCCTGATTAGCCAGCAGGCCGCTCAAAAGCTGAACATGAAGCCCTTCTACGTAGGCCAGGCCCTGGCGTTGGATGAGGCGCCGAGCGAAGCAGAGCGAGAGGAGCTGCGAGACCTAACAGCGAGCGCTTCGCAGTCGCGATACTCACTGGAGTTCGGTGTCTCCTCCCCCGAGAGCTTCCGCTACTACCTCGGCCTAGGAATGGGAATTATCTGCCTCATCGTGCTCGCGCTCATCATCGCCAATGCGGCTAACAGCATGCGCCATGAAAGCACCGTGCTGCAGTCGATTGGCGCGCACCCCTCGCTGATGTCCAAGGTAGCCGCGTGGCAAACCTGGATAGTGGCCACCGCAAGCATGCTCTTCGGAGTGATCGCGGGACACCTTGGCACGTTCCTCTTCACTGATAGGTCCGCCTTCACCTTCTCTGAGCCCCCACATGGCCTGCGCCCGCAGGACTACTTCACCCCGGATTGGTGGCAGTTCCTCGCCGTGCTTGTTGTGCCGCTCATAGCCGCCGCTATAGCGGCCGCGGTCAATCGCAGCGATAAGACAGCCCCGCTCACCGCACGGGATCGCAGCGAGTCGCGTTCGTTGACCTAGCCTTCGTGGCCCACCGTTCCCCGACCGAGCCTTCGGCCGGGGAACAACTCTTTTCACACCCCCAACCCCTACCCCCATTCTTTAAACCTTCACTTTACCCCTGTAACAATTTTCACTTCTTTCACACGCGCAACACGCTGGGCTGTTCGATAGTTTTTCGAACAATTCCTGTATTTACCTGCATTTTTGCGCATTGCGCAGGGTGATAGCACGGGATAGTTTGTATCTCGTTGCCACGGAAGCTCAGCACACGGCCGAAACCGCACCGGCGTGTCGCAGACTTCAAGGCACAACGCGGCTGATATGGCCGTGATCCTATCGCTCACAGGCTTCCCGCCGGCTACGACGGCGGAAGCGAGCCACCGCAGGACTTAAGGACGTGAAGTAATGAAGCGCACGCTCAGCGCACTCGCCGCCATGGCGGTCACCACCGCCACCGTGACGGCCCCAGCGTTCGCTGCCGAACCGGCAGTAAGCGTGGATGTCTCCGACGGGTCCAGCCAGGGCCCGACTGCCGACGACGTCGAAGTCAAGGAAGACTCCAAAGCCGACCTCTTCAAAGCATTCTCCGGGCTGCTCGTTTCGACGGCCGGGGCCCTCAACGGGGCATCCACTCCGGAGATCAACTCCACGCAGGACGGCTTCGATATCGTCCTCGACCCCTCCAGCATTCCCGGACTCGCTGAAGCCTTCGCGCCGCAAGGCGATCACTCCGGCCTCACCCCTACCCGCAGCCAGGACGCGAACGGTAACACCGTGGTCTTTCCGACCTCCGGAACCTTCACCTCCGGCTTCGGACCGCGTTGGGGTTCCTTCCACAACGGCATCGACGTGGCGAACCCAATCGGTACGCCCATCTACGCCGTCATGGATGGGGAAGTCATCTCCTCCGGCGCAGCCCAGGGCTTCGGCAACTGGATCCGCATCCAGCACGAGGACGGCACCATCTCCGTCTACGGCCATATGCCCAGTGATCAGCTTTTGGTCAACGTCGGTGACCGCGTCACGGCCGGCGACCAAATCTCCGTCATCGGCAACGAGGGCCACTCCACGGGCCCACACCTGCACTTCGAGGTGCACCCGGGCGGCGGCGCGGCCGTTGACCCGGTGGAGTGGTTCAGCGAGCGCGGCATCCACATCTAAAGCCTTAGAGCTTTTCCATCGGCACACCACCGATGAGCATGAGGCGGACCTTGCCTGCTGAGCCGAAGTCCACGGTGACTGTCGCCCGCGCGCCGGTACCGGAGGCTTCGATGACCGTGCCTAGCCCGTATTTTGCGTGGTTGACACGGTCCCCCACAACTAAATTGAGATGGTTATTCTTCGGCATTGATGTCGCCGAAGCTGGCTTGCGCGAGCGCTGCGAAGGGGAAGACGCAGCGCTCCGCGAGCCATAGCCGCCGCCACGGGAACGGAAGAACCCGCTATCTGAGCCGAAGGTTCGCCCGTATTGGTAGGAATCATCTCCGCCCCACGCACTGGACAGCGAGCTGTCCAGTTCTTCACGGCGCCAGTCGATGAGGTCCTCAGGGACCTCGGCGAGGAAGCGGCTGGCCGGGTTCGTCACCGGGTTGCCCCAAGACGAGCGGAGAATCGCACGCGTGAGGTAGAGCTGTTCCCTAGCACGCGTAATGCCCACGTAGGCAAGGCGGCGCTCCTCACTGAGCTCCTTCGGGTCCCCCAGGGAGCGCATGTGCGGGAATTGGCCATCCTCCCAACCGGTGAGGAAAACGACGGGAAACTCAAGGCCCTTCGCGGTGTGCAGGGTCATCAACGTTACTACCCCGGACTCATGATCTGGAATCTGGTCCGCATCAGCCACGAGCGAAACCTTTTCGAGGAACGCTTGAAGCGAGCCCGGCGCGACTTCGCCTTCCGAAAGCTCCGGGGCTTCCTCTGCGTCCGCGCCCATAAAGGCCATTTCATTGGCGGCTTCAGAGCTGAACTCGCGGGCCACCGATACCAACTCGTTGAGGTTGTCTAGGCGTGCCCCATCCTGCGGGTCATTGGAGTTTTCCAGCTCCGCGCGGTAGCCGGTGGCGTCCAGAAGCGCGTTGAGCAGCTCCCCCAAATCCGGCTGGCCCGTCACCTCATTGACCATGCCCGGAATCTGTGCGCGCACGCCGTCCATCATCTCGTTGAATTTGGTGACGGCATTGACCGCCCGCGTGCCAAGGCCTGCGACCTTTCCTTCGGCCGCATCACGGAGAGCCGCCCCAAAACTAACGCCAAGGTTCTCCGCATGTAGAGCGATTTGCGCCTGCGCCTTGTCACCGATGGCGCGTTTTGGCACGTTGATGATGCGGCGCAAGCTCACCGTGTCATCCGGATTATCCATAATGCGCAGGTAAGCCACCATGTCCCGGATCTCGCGGCGCTCGTAGAAGCGCGTGCCGCCAACCACCCTGTACGGGATACCCGAGCGCACGAAGATATCTTCCAACGCGCGGGAGGCGTTATTGGTGCGGTACATCACCGCAATATCGGAATACGCCGTGCCTTTATCCGCCAGGGAATCAATTTCTGAGGCGATATACCGCGCCTCGTCGTGCTCGTTATCCGCCACATACCCGACGATCTTGTCGCCTTCGCCGTGGGCGGTCCACAGATTCTTCTCGCGGCGGCCCTCATTCTTCGCAATCACCGCATTCGCCGCGTTCAGGATGGTCTGGGTCGAACGGTAGTTTTGTTCAAGCAGAATCGTGTGCGCTTGCGGGTAGTCCCGCTCGAACTCCTGGATATTCCTGATGGTGGCTCCGCGGAAGGCATAGATCGACTGATCAGAATCACCCACCACACAAAGTTCCGGGGCATCCGGCGGCAGCTCGCCCCTGCCCACCAAGGCCGAAACGAGCGCGTACTGCGCGTGGTTGGTGTCCTGGTATTCGTCGATAAGCACATGCTTAAAGCGGCGGCGATAAAACTCCACCACCTGTGGGTGCTGGTTAAAGATGCGCACCACTTCCCCGATGAGGTCGTCGAAATCCACCGCGTTCGCGGCGCGCAGGCGGCGCTGATACTCCTCGTACACGCTCGCCACAGTGAGCTCAAAAGGATTCTTCGTCCGCTCTGCCTCCGCCCGGGCCCGCTCCGGGGAAATGAGCTCATTCTTGCGGTTCGAGATCTGGTTAGCCAAAACACGCGCAGAGTACTTCTTCAGGTCCAGCTGCATGTCTTTGGCAATCATGGTGAGCAGCCGGCGCGCATCATCGCCGTCATAAATGGTGAAGTTCGTGTTCAACCCCGGCACCAGCTGAGCATTGTTGCGCAGGATGCGCACGCAGATGGAGTGGAAGGTTGACACCCACATCCGCTCCGCCACGGGGCCGACAAGCTGGCCGACGCGCTCCTTCATCTCCGCGGCTGCCTTGTTGGTAAAGGTAATGGCGAGGATCTGCCACGGCGCTACCCCACGCTCGCGCATGAGATAGGCAATGCGACGGGTCAACACCGCGGTCTTTCCCGAGCCCGCGCCGGCCACAATGAGCAACGGCGAGCCCGAATGTGTCACGGCCTCCTCCTGTTGCGGGTTTAAACCTTCCAGCAGAAGATCATTTCCCTGGCTGGAAGGGGCATCCGCGTTGTGCCCGGACGCGGGAAACAGGCCACCGGCGGAGGTGTCGGCGGAAGGATCAGACGAAGAACGAGGCCTAAACGGAGAAGTGTTGTTCATAATGCTCTCCAACCTACTAGCACCACCGGACATTGCCGTCCACGCCGCTTCTTATCGACGAATACCGACGTCACGGCACGCGATTCCCGTTTGTCTTAACGTGGTGGCACAATCTTCACTCATGAGCGCTTCACATCCTGACACCGCAGATTCGGGCTTAACCCCCGAGCACCAAGACCCCAACGTCGTGGACAACGGCCTCGACATCCGCATGCCCTCGGGCACGGATGACCCGCTCAGCGATGCTGAAATCCAACGCTACCGCGAGGAGATCAACCGCCTCGACCGCGTGATCCTCGACGCTATTAAGCGCCGCACCGATATTTCCCGCACGATTGGTAAGACGCGCATGAGCTCGGGCGGTACCCGTTTGGTACACACCCGCGAAATTGCCATCCTCAATGAGTTCCGCGACGAGCTTGGCGAGGAGGGCCCCGCGATTGCCTCTGCCCTGCTGCGGTTGGGGCGCGGCAAGCTCGGCTAATCTAGCACCAACTCGGACTAATCCCCAACGCACGCGCACCTGAACTAGCGGTGTTTTAAGCTCTCAGCATGCATGTGTCCTCTCGCCCCGCTGTTGTTCTCACCGCAGCTGTCACTGCCTTAGTTTTGACCGCCTGCGGCAGCTTTTCTTCACCTGAGACCTCAAATTCCGCTACTCCACTCGACCATCCCTCCGTCAGCGACTCCGAACGCAGACAAGGTTCCGGAGCATCCGGAACAACGCAAGGCTTCGAGGAGGTCCTCGACGGCGATGCGATCTGGGATAACTCCACTGAAATCCCCCATGCAGAGTTGCTTGAGCCCCGCAATAACTTGTACAACGCACTAAAAGCCGACTACTACATGGACGTGGGAGTATTGACGCTGGGTGCGGCTATCTATAACCGCACGAATGATGGCCGGTGCTCTACCGGTCATTTCGCCGGCGATGGGCAGCGCCTCTTTATCCTTACCGCCGGACACTGCGGGGACAAGGGCGACAGCTTCTACTATGAAGATCGCTCCGGCAGCGAGGTAGAGATAGGCCAGATGGTAATGAAGGCCAGCAACACCAACACAGATAGCATCAGCTCGGCCGACATTGCGCTGATCGAAGTGTCCAACCCCGACGCCGAAGTATCTACCTCGCCGGCGCTCAATGCGCCTTTAGCCGGATGGATGAGCCTGGAAGAAATCACGCGAAAGAAGCCCACGTTGTGCTTTGCCGGTTCCACAGCAGGCATTGCCTGCGACCCTTTCATCGACCGATTCGGTGATCAAGGGCTTTTCACCTTCGGCAGCTACAGCGATACCGGTGATAGCGGTGGTCCTGTCTACGCCTCCATCGACGGCAAACTATATGCAGCAGGGGTCGTGTCCTTTGGCGACTATCACGATTACTCCGGCTCCGAGACGGGCGCCATGGAGATCGCAAACACAATGAAGCAATTCGGCCTCAAGCTTTACGCCTAGCTCAACCCAGCGCAGCCTTCTGTCTCGGCACCGAACAGATTTCTGGACTACGGTGGACACAGTAAGTTTCATGTCTGCTACCTGCCAGAAAGGCTTTTGCAATGGACATCACCGCTCAGCCGCAGTGGGCCGCGCTCACCTCGCTTTTTGAGAGCAAGAAGGACCTCAACCTGCGTGAGCTTTTTGCCAACTCCGCTTCCCGCGCCGCAGACTTTTCTTTCGATGCTGCGGGCCTGCACGTGGACCTGTCGAAGAACCTCATCGATGAGGAAGTCGTCACCGCTTTGGTGGATCTTGCCCGCGCCGCGGACGTCGAGGGCCGCCGCGACGCCATGTTCACCGGCGAGCACCTCAACAACACCGAGGACCGTGCTGTGCTGCACACCGCGCTGCGCCTGCCTGTGGAGAAGGACTTGAGCGTCGACGGCCAAGACGTCGCCGCCGACGTCCACGAGGTTCTGGGCCGCATGCGTGACTTCGCCACTGCGCTACGTTCCGGTGCGTGGCTGGGGCATACGGGCCACACCATCAAGAAGGTCGTCAACATCGGCATCGGCGGCTCCGACTTGGGCCCCGCCATGGCTGCCAAGGCGCTGCGTTCCTACGAGGTAGCGGGTATCAGCGCGGAGTTCGTTTCTAACGTCGACCCGGCGGATCTCGCCGCGACTCTCGACGGCCTCGACGCCGGCTCCACCCTCTTCATCGTGGCCTCCAAGACCTTCACCACCCAGGAAACCCTGGCCAACGCTCACGCTGCACGCCGCTGGCTGATTGAGCAGTTTGATGGTGATGAGTCGGCCGTCGCCAAGCACTTCGTTGCCGTTTCCACCAACGCGGAGAAGGTCGCGGAGTTCGGCATCGACCCCCAGAACATGTTTGGCTTCTGGAACTGGGTGGGCGGCCGCTACTCCGTCGATTCCGCTATTGGTCTGTCCCTGATGTGCACCATCGGCCCACTGGACTTCATGCGCTTCCTCGAGGGCTTCCACGCCATGGACGAGCACTTCCGCACCGCGCCTCTAGAGCAGAACGTGCCGGTGCTCATGGGCCTGCTCGGCGTCTGGTACTCCAACTTCTTTGGTGCGCAGACCCACGCGGTGCTGCCTTACTCCGAGGACCTCGGTCGCTTCCCTGCCTACCTACAGCAGCTGACTATGGAGTCCAACGGCAAGTCCGTGCGCCGCGACGGCACCGCTGTCACCACCGGCACCGGTGAGATTTACTGGGGCGAGCCGGGCACCAATGGCCAGCACGCCTTCTTCCAGCTCATGCACCAGGGCACCCGCCTCATCCCGGCGGATTTCATCGGCTTTGCCCGCCCGAAGGAGGACTTCCCCACCGCGGACGGCACCGGTTCGATGCATGACCTGCTCATGGGTAACTTCTTCGCGCAGACCAAGGTGCTGGCTTTTGGTAAGACGGCGGAAGAGATTGCCGCCGAGGGCGTGGACCCGGCCGTGGTCCCGCACAAGGTGATGCCGGGCAACCGCCCGTCCACCACGATCCTGGCGGAGGAGCTCACCCCGCAGGCCCTCGGCGCGCTCATCGCACTCTACGAACACATCGTCTTCACCCAGGGCATCATTTGGGACATCAACTCCTTCGACCAGTGGGGCGTGGAGCTGGGCAAGCAGCAGGCCAATGACCTGGCACCGGCAGTCTCCGGCAAGGAGGAGGCCGCATCCGGCGACGGCTCGACCGATGCTCTGATCGGTTGGTATCGCAACCACCGCTAAGCACTGCTTGGCGACGTCCCCCGGCCGAACGGTCGGGGGTTCACCCGTTTTTAGCGGGCAATCGACGTGCGAGATCGCCAAGGCCGCGGATGCCCTGTGGGCATCCGCGTGACGATTTACTTGTCGGGCGGACCCTGTGGGCTCGCCCGCGTGGCGGTTTACCCGCCGGGCGGTCCGAGTCCGCGTTGCGCGGCTTGATATGCCACTTGAGCGGTGATTGGTTCTCCCCAGGGCGGGATGTAGTCCACACCGCCGCGAATCCTAAACACGTAGCCAGCACCTGTTGGTTTCTCTGGGTCGTCATCATTAACGCCGTTGTGATAGGCACACAACATTGTCAGATTCGGTGGATCGGTGGTACCTCCTGCTTTCCACGGCACTAGGTGATGCACCTGGGCATAATCAGCAGGTTTATTACATCCCTTCCTGGCACAGGTGGGATGCTCGGCGCTGGCCATCATGCGCTGCTCAAACCCGGCTAAACGCTTCATCCGGTGCAGCCACACCGGCCCGATCGTGGGGTGGATGAGGGTTACGTAGCCGATCTCGGCGAACTTGTAGTTCAGAAACTCCGCGCCGGTCATCCGGCCGCCATTAGTTAGCTCAAGCACGATGTCATCACCATCGCCGCTAACAATTTTGTCGAGCTTGTCCAAGGTGACGACCACGCTGGTGAGAACAGCAGGTTTGGTTCCGCCGTGGGATTTATTGAAGAAGACGTGGTTGGCTGCTTCCAGCAGATTGCTCTGGTTGATGGATTCCAGCACGCCGCGCATCTCGGTGACAGTCAGAGGGTCATCAGTAATGGTCAGCGAGTGCGGCCCATCAGCACGGTAGGTCATGCGCACCCCAGGCGTGGGAATACGTTTGGGCTTGAGCTCCTTTAAGCGCTTTGCCGCCACGGCGGGAATGCTGTGGGCAGGCGTGCCGGCGAGCTTTACACGCAGGTTCCACACATGAAGCTGATTCTGCAGCTTCTTCGTGTAGGCCTCGATGAGGCTCAGCGTGGCCAGGTCATGGCCTTGTTCTAAAGCTCGGCTGCGGGCCGTGCGTTGCTTACCCGTGAACTTGGTGGCGCCGAAGTAGATGTAGTTTAAGCGCGCCAGTTCGGCGGCGTCAGCTGATGAAGCGCCGAGTGCGCGTAATCGCTTCTCGCCTCCTACCGCTTGCTTCACCAGTGTGATCCCCGAGTTGCGGTAGGAGAAGTAGGTTTCTAAATCCCCCATGACTCAGAACCCTAAGGCACCCCAGGCAACCCCGCAACCGGAGAGATACTCGTTAGAGCTTGATCATCGATTCCCAGCCAAAGGGGATGTGGTCAGAGTCTACGATCTTGCGGCCGAACGGGAAGCAGGTCACCGGGATCATCTTCAGGTTGGCCAGAGCCACCGGGATGCCCACGATGGTCACGGCCTGCGCCGCTGCAGTGGTGACGTGGCCGATGGCCAGCCACAGGCCAGCGACAAGGAACCAGACAACGTTAGAGAACCGAGACATGCCACCGGTACCTTTGACCGGTTGAATGACGGAGCGCCCAAAGGGCCACAGCGCGAAATTCGCCATACGCATCGAGGCCACACCGGCAGGAATCGTCACGACGGGGATGCAGGCCAGGATGCCTAGGAGAAAGTAGCCCAGTGCGAGGACAAGGCCACCAGTTGCCAACCAGATGATGTTCAAAATGATCTTCATGCATCCCAGCCTAGCGACGTGGCTGGCAGTGTGGGCACCACCAGATGACGCGCTCTAACTCCCCTTCATCGCCGCCGGCGTCCACGCCACCCAGCGTGGACTTCTCAATGAGCATTCCGCAGCGCCGGCAGCGTTGACGGTTGCGCCCGAAGACGTAAGTTGTCTCCCCTGCCCTTTTCACGCCGGTGGTCACACGTACCGGCGAGTCTCGGTTGGCCCAGATGAGGCGGCGGGAGATGGTGAGGATCTGGGGGACGTCGACAAGCGCTACCGGTGTTGCTGGATGAACGCCGGCTAGGAAGCAGATCTCGGCGCGGTACTCGTTGCCCAAACCCGCCACGTTGCGCTGGTCCAAAAGTGCGGCGCCGATGCTGCGTTGGGGGCGCGACTCGATGCGGCGAACGGCCTCCTCGAATCCGCCTTCTTCCCATTCTGGCGCGAGGATGTCGGGGCCTAGGTGCGCCATGCGCTGCTCAAACTCGCGGGCTGGAAAGACCTCGACCAGCCCTAGCCAATGCCCTACCAACTCAATATCACGCGGGGTATTCTCCATCTGCAGCACCACGCGTGCGCTGTGGCCGGGCTTGCGCCAGCGGTCCCCGGCATAGTGGATGGCCCACGTGCCCTCCATCTTGAGGTGGGTATGCAGGATGAGCTCGCCGCCGAAATCCATGAAGAGGTGCTTGCCATAGGGCCAGACCTCCTCACACACCAGCCCGTCGAAACGCACGGTGGCATAGCGCGGCACGCGCAGGGAGGAATGGGTCACGCGCCGGCCCTCCATGAACTGCAGCCGGTTCGACAGCTGCAGTACCGAATCACCCTCAGGCACAGCAGAACCTCCTCACCAAACGGGTGCCTACTCTACCGGCGCATCCTTTCCCGCACCGAATGCCAGCGCACCCGGCTCCCACGGGGTGACCACATGCTGGCGGCCCAGGTCTTCGATCCGCTTCACGCCGAGCAACTGGAGGGTGTTCTTGAACTCTTCCGCCAACAGCTCAATGACGCGGTCCACGCCTTCCTTGCCGCCGGCCATCAGCCCGTAGAGGTAGGCGCGGCCGATAAGGACGAAGTCCGCCCCCAGAGCCAGCGCAATGGCGATGTCGACGCCGGACATGATGCCGGAGTCGTAGATTATCTCCACGTCTGGGCCCACCTCTGCGCGCACGGCCTCAAGAGCCTGGAGGGTGTTGACCACGCGGTCGAGCTGGCGCCCGCCGTGGGAGGACACCACGATGCCGTCGGCGCCGAGGTCGATGACCTTGCGTGCATCCTCGGGGTTGACGATTCCCTTGACGAAGAGCGTGCCCTTCCACTGCTTGCGAATCCACGCCAGGTCCTCGAAGTTGAGGCCTGGGTCAAACATGGTGTTGACCAGCTCGCCCAGGGTGCCCGTGGTCGAGGTCAACGACGCGAAGGTGACCGGGTCCGTGGTGAGGAAGTTGAACCACCACTCGGGACGCCACGCGGCATCGAAGACCGTGCCGGCGGTCAGGCGCGGCGGGATGCGCATGCCGTTGCGGGTATCGCGCAGGCGCTGGCCCGCCACGGGCGTATCGACGGTAACCACGAGGGTGTCATAGCCGTTGGCGGCAGCGCGCTCGATGAGTTCTTGGCAGGCAGAGTGGTCCTTCCACAGGTAAAGCTGAAACCAACGGCGACCGCTATTGCCTTGCGACGCCGCGACCTCCTCGACCGAGCGCGTGCCCATCGTGGAGAGCGCAAACGGGATGCCTGCGTCGCGGGCGGCTTGGGAACCGGCGTCCTCGCCCTCGGCATGCATGAAGCGGGTAAAGCCGGTTGGCGCGATGCCGAAAGGCAGGGCCGCGAGCTCGCCGGCGATCTCAGTGCTCAAGGAGATGTCGTTCGCGCCGTTGAGCACGTTGGGCATGAGGCGAACGTCGCGGAAGAAATCGCGGGATTCGCGGTAGCTGACCTCATCGCGGGCGGCGCCATCGACGTAGTCGAAGGCCGCCTTCGGGGTGCGGCGCTTGGCAATCTTGCGTAGATCCCACACATCAGCGGCCTCTGCCAGGCGTGCTGCCCGGCGGTCGAGGTTGGGTGCTTCGAACCGCATGAGGTTCTTAAGCTCGGACACGTTGGGCAGTTGGCGCTTCAGCCGCATGAAAACAAGACTCCTTTTCTATTGGGCTACCAGCTTTTGAGGTTAGACCCATGAAAAGCCCGTGGGCTAAATGAAGGTGAATATCATTCAGCGGCGTCGGCGGCGCGGGCGGAAACCACCTGGGCTGCCCGGTGCAGTCGATGGGCCACCAGACTCAGTGGAATCCTCCGGATCATCGAAGGTGAGCTCCTCCATCGCCTCGACAGCACGGCGCCCACCGCGACGTGCGGGACGGTAAGGCTCGGCGGAGCGCGCGGCTTCTCCAGATTGGCCGTGCTGTCCTGCACGGCCGGAAGAGGCAGTGTGCGCAGAGCCAGTAATCCGCACGCCCTTCGGGGTTAGTGCCGCACCCAGTGGACGCAGTTCGCCGCCGAGCTTCGACTCGAAGATAGGCCGCCCGTTCGCCTTCTCAATAACCACCTTGCTCAAGCGCCCAGCGGCCACCAGCTCGTTGAGTCCTGCAAGCACTGCGGCTAGTACCTCGGTGCGCTCGATGCCCTCGGGCAAAGCGTTGAAGAACGTGGTCAGTGTCTTCCCGCCGCGGGTCAGGTGCGCTACCGGCAAGCCATCCATGAGCACCACCAAGGCACCCGCGGCGCGGGTCGGGCGGGCCGCGGATTCGCCGGCGTCGGTAGTGGGCCACGACAGCGCCGCGCCATAGGGGTTGGCCGGGTCGGTCGCAGCAAGGACATAGGCCTGCGGCTCGCGGGTGCCGGAGGGCCAGCCCGTGACGTCGGGGGAATCATCCACCCCGCGTAGGCGGTCAATGACCGCAGGCGTGGAGAACTGCGCCGCACCTAGTCCTTCAATGACATAGCCGCGCATGGCCTTGCCGGATTCCTCAAAACCGGAGAGCACTTTATAAGCCAGGGCGAAGCCACCCAGGACGTCCTCGGCCACCACGGATCCGCGGGTAAGCACGCCATACCGGTCCAGCCAGGCCTCGCCGTGCGCGATGGAACGCGACGTTGCATCCGTCGCGGCGGGCACGGCCAGCGACCACCGCCCCACCACGTCGGGCGCGGTCGGCGCACTGGAGACATTGTGCGATTGTGCAAAGGAGGTGCGCCCCATGCGCAGACGCGAGCGCGAAGGTCTGCGCCGCGCGCGGTGTGCCGTACGCCCCGCGTTCCCCGTCACCAAGTGCGCGCGGATAGGAGCGAAGGAATCGGGGCTGACCAGACCTGCCTCCACCAGACCCCAGAGGGCCTCGCGGACCTCCTCGGGCGTACCGCTCAACTGCGGTTGAATATCGGAGATAAGGTAGCTGCCGCCGCCCTGCAAGGCCTCCAGCAGCTGGGTCTGCAGCATGGACAAGCCCACCTCCTCCGCAGAAACCTGCGGGGCGAGCTGTGCGGCATAGTCCGCCGGTAGCAGCATGATCCAGGGGTCGTTCGAGCCAGCCTTGCCCGCGCCCACGATAAGGACCTCGCCGCCGGTGGTCAGCTCATCGAGCATCGTCGGCGAATAGTCCCCTACGCGCGCAGGCAAAATGAGGCTCTCCCAGGCCGAGGCCGGCATGCGCACGCCGGCCAGCTGCTCGATGACCGCAAAGACGCCGTCCACCCCGCGCAGCACCGGGCGCCGGCCCACCGCCGCCACCTGCTGCCAGTCCGGGAGGAAGCGCCCGAAAGCCGCGGGCGAGACCGGCTGCGTGGCCGCCCGCGCGGCCGTCAGCGAGCGCGAGCGGATGACCTTGAGCACCTCCGCCGCGCAGTACTCCTGCTCCTCCACGCCCTGGCGGTAATGCCCCGCCAGGATGGAATCCAGCCCACTCAGCGTCGAGTGCGCCACCGCGGCCGACAGGCCAAAGGCCTCCTGCACATCGCGCGCCACAAACGGCCCGCGCGTGCGCGCCCAGCGGCTGACTAGTTGATCCAGGGCGTCGGTAATCGTGGCTTGCTGGGAGGGGATGCCGGGCGGGACGGGGATGCCCAGGCCGTCGCGAAGCAGCGGCGCATCAAGCGCTTGGGCCAGGTGCTCGCGGCCGTTGATGCGCACCCGCATAATGCGCGCGCCCAGCGCATCGAGTGCGCGCAGAGGCACCGTGGCGTGCGCACCAAACTCCTCGACCGGGATGGGGCCCAGCACGCGCAGCAGGTCCGCGACCTCCTCGGTGGTGCGCGCCTGGCGTTCTGGAGTGGTGCGCTGCAGCTGGGCATGGACCTCGGCGATGATGGAGCCGTCGAGAAGCTCGCGCAACTCCACCGTGCCCAGAAGCTTCGCCAACAACGCCGGGTCCAGTGCCAGGGCCGCCGCGCGCTTTTCCGCCAGCGGCGAGTCCCCCTCGTACATGAATGCGCCGGTGTAGTTGAACAGCAGCGAGGACGCAAAAGGCGAAGGCTGCTCCGTGGTGACCTCCGCGATGCGGATACGGCGGTGCGCCAGCTCCCGCATAACCTCCGTCAGCGCCGGCAGGTCATAGACATCCTGCACGCACTCGCGCACGGTCTCCAGGATGATGGGGAAAGAGGGGTAGTTGCGGGCGACGTCGAGAAGCTGCTCCGCGCGCTGGCGCTGCTGCCA
Source organism: Corynebacterium sp. HMSC068H04 (assembly GCF_001811255.1). NCBI lineage: Bacteria > Bacillati > Actinomycetota > Actinomycetes > Mycobacteriales > Corynebacteriaceae > Corynebacterium > Corynebacterium sp. HMSC068H04. Next base: position 44,574 of record NZ_KV803990.1, on the reverse strand, counting down.
CAAGGGCGCGCGCTTGCCCGGGTTACGCCGCGGCAGAAGCAGCGCTCGCGCCGCGCACTCCCTAAACCTAGAGGCGAAGAGCGCGGAGTTTCCCACCTGTTCGGTGACGATGTCCGCAATCTCATCGGCGTCGAAAAGGAACAGCGCGGCATCCGGGTCCGCCTCCCCCTGCGGCAGGCGCAGCACGATGCCATCATCGCCCGCCACGGCCTGCGCATCCATCCCGGTGCGCTCCGCCACGCGCTGCCCCACCGCCAGCGCCCACGCCGCGTTCACCGGCCGACCAAACGGGGTGTGCAGCAGCACGCGCCAATCCCCCAGCTCATCCGTGAAGCGCTCCAGCAGAAGCGTCTTCTCATCCGGGATGAGCCCGGTGGCCTCGTTCTGCTCCTGCAGGTAGGCGGCGATATTGCGCCGCGCGTTCTCATCGGCGCCGCGCACCACGGATGGGTCCGAAAATGCTTCACGCCGGAACGCACCCAGCGCCTTGCCCAGCTCATAGGGCCGCCCCGCGGAGTCGCCGTTCCAAAAAGGCAAACGCCCGGTGTGCCCCGGCGCGGGTGTCACCAGCACCTGGTCGCGCGTAATCTCCTCCACGCGCCAGCTCGTTGCGCCGAGGGTGAAGATGTCCCCCACCCGGGTTTCATAGACCATTTCCTCATCGAGCTCACCCACGCGGCGCGGCGCGGAACCGGCCTCACCAGTTCCCACCAGGAACACCCCGAACATGCCGCGGTCCGGAATGGTGCCGCCGTTGGTCACCGCCACACGCTGTGCGCCGGGGCGCGGGGTCAGCACGCCCGTCACACGGTCATAGACCACACGGGGTTTCAGCTCCGCAAAATCCGTCGAGGGATACACACCACTGACCAGGTCCAGCACGGAGTCGAAAACCTCGCGCGCCAGGTCCTTATAAGGCCAGGCGCGGCGCACGGTGTCGTACCATGTGTCGGCCTCTAGTCCCTCACTCGTGCCCGCGCTTGCCGACGCCACTACCGCCGCCACCGTCTGCTGTGCCAAGACATCCAACGGGTTGCGCGGGGAGTGCATTTCCTCGATGAGGCCCTCCTCCATGCGAGCGACGGTAAGCGCGGATTGCACGAGATCCGCGCGGTGCTTGGGATAGAAGGAGCCATGAGAGACCGCGCCGACGGAGTGCCCGGCGCGGCCCACGCGCTGCAGGCCGGAGGCCACCGACGGCGGAGATTCCACCTGCACCACCAGCTCCACCGCACCCATGTCGATGCCCAGCTCGAGGGAGCTCGTGGCCACCACGGCCTTGAGCGTGCCTTCTTTGAGCATCCTCTCCGTCAACGCGCGCTCATCCTTGGACACCGAACCGTGGTGCGCACGAGCGATGACGGCAGGGGCCTTCCCGGCGACGTCCACTTGCTTCATCAGCTGGGCCGGGTCGCGCCGGGTAGCCGGGCTCAAGGACTCCGGATCGTGCTCCTGGGCATAGAGCTCGTTGAGCCGGCTGGTGAGCCGCTCGGCGGTGCGGCGCGAGTTGACGAAGACGAGCGTCGAGCGGTGCTCCATGACCTCGGCGTAGAGCTCTTCCTCGATGAAGGGCCAAATGGACTTCGCCGTGGGCAGGGCGGAGTCTCCAGCCCCGCCTTCTTCCTTGCGGTGCGCGTGTAAGTGCAACGCGTCTTGAGGGCCTTCGGTGATGCCCAGGGGGTCGTCGACAGTCGCCTCCCCGATGGGCGAGCCTTGCTCCGGGGTGGGCAGGTCCGACATGTCCTCGACCGGCACGTGGACGTCGAGCTGCCAGCGCTTCTTGGCGGGCGGGGCGATGATATCCACGGGACGGTCGCCGCCCAAGAAGTTCGCGACAGCACTCAGCGGGCGCACCGTGGCGGAAAGCCCGATGCGCTGAAATTCCCCGGCGATGAGCCCGAGGCGCTCCAGAGTCAGCGCTAGGTGCACGCCGCGTTTGGTGCCGGCCAGGGCGTGGATCTCATCGATGATGACGGTATCCACGGTCTTCAAAATTCCCGCCGCCTTGGAGGTGAGCATCAGGTAGGCCGATTCCGGCGTGGTGATGAGGATGTCCGGTGGCTTGCGCACCTGGCGGGCGCGCTCTGCCTGCGGGGTATCCCCCGAGCGCACGCCGACGGTGATATCCGGCACTTCCAGGCCCAGCCGTTCAGCGGTACGGGCGATGCCGTTGAGCGGGGCGCGCAAATTGTTCTCGACGTCCACGCCCAAAGCCTTGAGTGGTGAGATATACAGCACTCTCACGCCATCATGAGCGCCCTCGCGGGACGGCTCATTGCTCAGCGGCAGGGCGGTCTGCCCCTCGCGCTCCACCAGGGAATTCAAGGCCCACAGAAATGCCGCGAGCGTCTTACCGGAACCGGTTGGTGCTACAACCAGTGCGTTCGCGCCGCCGGAAATCGCCTCCCACGCCTGCTCTTGGACCGGGGTGGGGGCGGCGAAAACGTCCTGGAACCAACCGGCCACCTGCGGGCGGAACTTCGCCAGAACGTTTTTGGACATGCCCTACTGTATCGCGCGCGCTAATCTGGTCACTATGACCGTTGAGATTTCTGATTCCCGTCTAACCAACTCCCTCGCCGATGGCTGCGGCGAAATCCTCAAAGGCGTGCGCAACGGTGGCCTGCTGCGCGGCTTGGCGCTGGGTGATGCCGGCGATGAGGCCGCTCAGGAGTGGATCTCCCGCGTCCTTGAGCAGCACCGTCCCAAGGACGGCGTCCTGTCGGAAGAGGCTGCCGATGACTTGAGCCGTCTAAAGAAGGAACGCGTGTGGATCATCGACCCGCTCGACGGCACCAAGGAATTCGCTACCGGCCGCCAGGACTGGGCCGTCCACATCGCGCTGGTGGAAAACGGCACCCCCATCCACGCGGCCGTCGGCATGCCGGACATGGGCGTGACCTTTAAGTCCTCCGACGTGCGCGCGGTGACCGGCCCGCTGTCGAAGAAGTTTGTGGTTTCCCGCAACCGTCCGCCGAAGGTTGCGGATTACGTCGCGGAGAAGATGGGCTTTGAGACCGTCGGCGTGGGCTCCGCAGGTGCGAAGGCGATCCACGTGCTCTTGGGCGACTATGACGGCTACATCCATGCCGGCGGCCAGTACGAGTGGGACCAGGCCGCCCCGGTGGGCGTGGCTTTGGCCGCGGGCCTGCACTGCTCGCGCCTGGATGGCTCCCCGATCAAATTCAACAATGAGGACACCTTCATCCCGGATCTTTTGATCTGCCGCCCGGAGCTGGCAGAGGAGATTCTGGAACACGCCGCCGCCTACGCGGAGGCCAACGGCGGGTACTAACCCCACGCGCGTGGCACGGGCGCAAGAGCGCTATCATGGCGACCATGATTGAGACTCCGTACGAGGACCTCCTGCGCCGCGTCCTGGAAGAAGGCGCTCCCAAAGGCGACCGCACTGGCACCGGCACCCTCTCCCTGTTCGGTGCCCAGCTGCGCTATAACTTGGCGGAGTCTTTTCCCCTGCTGACCACCAAGAAGGTCTACTTCCACGGCGTGATTGGTGAGCTGCTGTGGTTCCTGCGCGGCGACTCCAATGTGAAGTGGCTGCAGGAAAACAAGGTCCGCATCTGGAACGAGTGGGCCGATGAGGACGGCGAGCTGGGCCCTGTCTACGGCGTGCAGTGGCGCTCCTGGCCCACTCCGGATGGCCAGCACATCGACCAGATCCAGGTCGCCTTGGACACGCTCAAGAACAACCCGGATTCGCGCCGCAACTTGGTCTCCGCGTGGAACGTTTCTGAGCTGGACAAGATGGCGCTCATGCCCTGCCACCTGCTCTTCCAGCTCTACGTCGCGGACGGCAAACTCTCCATGCAGGTTTACCAGCGCTCCGCCGACATGTTCCTCGGCGTTCCCTTCAACCTGGCTTCCTATGCCGCGCTGACCCACATGTTCGCCCAGCAAGCAGGTCTAGAGGTAGGCGATCTCATCTGGACGGGTGGGGATTGCCACATCTACAACGACCACATCGAACAGGTCAAGGAGCAACTGTCCCGCGAGCCCCGCGAGTACCCGCAGCTTATCCTCCACAAGGCCGAAAGCCTCTTTGACTATAGCTTCGATGATTTTGAGGTCATCGGCTACGACCCCCACCCCACCATCAAGGCACAGGTCTCCGTCTAATGTTGGGCGCAATCTGGGCGCAGTCCCTCGACGGGGTTATCGGTGACGGCGTGGTCATGCCCTGGCACGTGCCGGAGGACCTCAAGCACTTCAAGGAAGTCACCATGGGCGCGCCCGTCATCATGGGCCGCAAGACGTGGGAGTCCCTCAACCCCAAGTTCCGCCCGCTGCCAGGCCGGGAGAACATTGTGCTGTCCAGCCGTCAGCCGGGCGAATGGTCCGCGGGTGCCACCGTGGTGGACAACCTCAACGCCGCACTTGACGCCACGCTTGACGACGCCTGGATCATCGGCGGCGGCCAGCTCTATAGCTCCACTCTCGACCGCGTGGATACAATCGAGCTCACCCTCATGGGTGTACAAGTCGGCGATGCCTACGGCGCAGATGCCGTCCTGGCCCCGAGCGTTCCGGAGGAATTCAGCCTATCTGCCGATAGTGACTGGCTGACCTCCGAATCAGGCCACCTCACCATTCCCGGCCAGCCGCCCAGCGAGCTGCCGATGAAATACCGTTTCCTCACCTACGACAGAAAGGCTGCTGCTTAATGAGCACCAACGTTGCCACTCCCGAAACCACTGAGCACGTCACCATCTTCTTCGCCGATTGGTGCCCGTTCTGTGCCAAGCTGATCAAAAACCTGGACCGCACCGAAACCCCATACGAGCTCGTCGACGTCGAAGCCGACGCCCCCGAGACCGCCGACATCAACGCGTGGATTGAATCCGTCAACGACGGCAATCGCATCGTGCCCACCGTCCTTTACTCCGACGGCACGCACGCCACCAACCCTTCCGCCAGCGAGGTCCGCGCCAAGTACGCGGAGCTGGCCGGCGAATAAACGAAAGGCGACGCATTTAACGCCGCCCCACGCGGGGCTGCTAGTCTTACCTAGGTGCGCAACGCACCCCCGCCCCAGTAGCTCAGGGGATAGAGCACGGCTCTCCTAAAGCCGGTGTCGGAAGTTCGAATCTTCTCTGGGGCACGCTGTGAAGTCTCGAGACATCGTTCCGGTCGGTGTCTCGAGATTTTTTAGTTGCCCCGACTGGGGTTGAGTTCGTTGTCTTTCTAGTTGTAGTAGATCTTTTCTTCGGTGAGTGTGTAGGCGGCGATTTGTGCCCCAGTGATGGCTATTTTGACGTCGACGTGGTTGTCGATGCAGACCATGGTGATTGGTTCCCCGCCCCATCTGCGTCCGATGTAGAGGCGGCGTAGTTTGCCTCCCCATCGCAGGGTTGTCTTGCCGTTGGTGCCGATTTTGTCGGTACTTAGTCGGTAGTCGTGGTCTGGTTTGATGTCTACTTATCTGCATTCACCCCCATTAAGGGTGAATCTTCAGATCAAAACTTGAAATGTTTTATAAACAGTATTATCTAACTTAGGTAAGCCTTACCTTTCCTGCTGTTCATAAATCGAGGTTTACTATGACCCAACAGTCCTCTACGCCCGCACGGAGTGCAAGCTCATCCAGTGGGTCGACGGCACGTTTAAACACCAGAGATCTCATCAACGCTGGCATCTTTGCTGCACTTTACTTTGTAATCACCTTTGTAAGCGGAATGATTGGATTCGCAGGACCACAATTCATGTTTATTGGATGGTTCATCGCGGCAATCGCAAACGGAATCGTGCTAGCGCTTTATGCCGCCCGCACGCCCAAAATGGGTGCTTTCACCCTCGTCGGTGGTATTAACGGACTAGCATTCATGCTCACCGGACACTACTTCTGGACCCTGCTGGGAAGCATAATTCTAGGGTTTATCGCGGATTTGATTATTACAAAAAGCCACCTCAGTATTGCCAAATCCTTCCCTATTGCCTACAGCGTCTTCTGTGTCTGGATTTCTATGCCTTTTATCCCGCTAATTCTGGATACGGACTCCTACTACGTCGATATCGCAGACCAAATGGGTCAAGAATATGCCGATGCCATGTCGGATATCTTCCAGCCATGGACCATTGGAGTACTGGCCATTTGTGCGCTCATCGTCGGCTTTATCGGAGGAAAGGTCGGAGTTCGCGTCAGCCGCAAACACTTTGAAAGCGCTGGTCTCCTGTGAGCCTGCCAAAACAGGGCGTGCTTCATCGATCTTCGATCGATCCACGGACCGTGCTGCTTTCTGTTCTAGTAATCAATGCGGTAGCTCTCAGCCACGGCCACCTACCGACACTGCTGATTTCTATCGCTTTCAGCTCCATCGCACTAGCTACAGTAAAGCCACACTATGGTCTTATTTGCCTGTTCGCTTTTGCATTATCCTATCTAGGGTACTGGGGCCTATTACAGCTTCCTGGCTCCACATTTTTCGCTTTTTCAGCGGCAATTTTTTCGTGGCTAAGCCGTTTTGTCATCAGCATGTCCATCGGCACATTCGGCTTGCTCACTCTCACACCATCCACGTTGACCTCAGCACTGCGGGACCTGCGTTTACCAGGCTGGGCCACCATTCCACCGGCGGTATTCCTGCGCGTTTTGCCGATCATCGTGGCAGAAGCCAAAGCCATCCGCGATGCCATGGTCCTTCGGGGTCTCCAGCCTGGAGTAAAAAGCTGGATCACACAGCCCACACAATCGTCCGCGATGTTGATCATCCCCTTATTAGGTGCCGTCGTCCGCGCTGGTGATGAGCTCGCTGCCTCTGCTCTTGTCCGGGGATTGGGAGGACCCGCACGCCCAACCACCACCGCCGATCTTTCCTTCAAGCTTGTCGATGCAACTGCACTAGCTGGGTTGGGCCTCGTTGTTGCCTCTGTCTGGCTTCCCACGGAGGTCCACTTATGAACGAACGCAGTATCGCAACCAGTGTAGACGCCCACAACGTTTCTTTTACATATCCATTGGGAGCTCGGCCAGGTATTCAAGGTGTATCTGATGTGTCTTTTTCTGTCTCTCCAGGACAGTGTCTACTGATTACCGGTGATTCCGGATCGGGAAAGTCCACGGTACTCAAGTTGATCAACGGACTCATCCCCCATTTCAATCCAGGAGAGCTACTAGGCACCATCACTATTATAAAGGATGACCAGGCTTTTACCCCTGCGGAAGAACCGCTGTCCCGAGCCATCGAGTTCAGCGCCTCAGTATTCCAGAATCCAAGGACACAATTTTTCACTGAAAGCGTCAATGCAGAATTGGCCTTCGGGCTAGAAAACCTTGGTGTAGATCCCAAAGAAATTGAGTCGAGGATTCAATCAGCGGTCGAGCTACTAGGCATTAACGATCTTCGGGGCCGGCGATTCAAAGAATTATCCGGTGGGCAGTTACAAACCGTGGCATGCGCATGCGCGCTTGTGTCCCCGGGCAGTCTCGTGCTTCTCGATGAACCCACGTCCAATCTCTCTATGGAAAGCATCGATATTCTTGCACGCGTGCTACACCGCTTGAAGGAATTAGGCACAACGATCATTATCGCTGATCACCGTCTCTTTTTCTTAAAAGATATCGCTGACCAAGTTATTTACTTGACTCAGGGAAAAATAACGCGGAGTTTCCGCGCTCAGGAGTTTTATGCCTTAGACGAACCCGAACGCAAACAATTGGGGCTACGCAGCTTACACCATGTTCCCCTGCCCGCGAGCGTGCCGGTACCACCCACGCTCGAAAACGCCGATCCCCAGCGGAGCGGACTCGAGCTAAGCAACATCTGTTTTTCTTATGGCGCACATGAGGTATTAAACATTGACCACGCATTTTTCCCCAGCGGCGAAGTCACCGCCTTAATCGGGCCCAACGGCGCTGGAAAAACCACCCTCGCCAGGATCATTTGTGGTCTTGCTTCTCCCAAACGCGGCGGTAGTCTCCGTTTGAACAGCAAACGAGTAGGAGCGGCTGCCCGCAGACGTGCCGCGTACATGGTGATGCAAGATGTTGGCCGCCAATTATTCGCAGCCACCACCGAAGAAGAAGTCACGCTCGGACTGGCAAAGAAGAAGCGGGACCACATCGATGTCAATGAGATTCTCCATCGCCTCGATCTGGCAGGAATGGCCCAACGGCATCCGCAGTCTCTGTCCGGTGGGCAACGGCAACGCTTAGCCATAGCTTCAGCCCAAGCCGAGCAAGCAGCGATCTACATCTTCGATGAACCTACCTCTGGCGTGGGCTGGCGCCAACTGCAATCCATCTCTGCGCTACTTCGATCTCTTGCAGCAAGCGGAGCAGTGGTCATCGTCATCACCCATGACCACGAATTCATCCAAGAATCAGTCACCAGAATCATCGATATGACTGACATCAACAAGAATTGAGAAAGAAATGTCTGAACTAAAACAAAGTTCCACAGAATCAAGCAGAACCCACGCACCAGAATCACACGGTGCGTCACCGGAAGAAGAGGCTCGCGCAAAACTAAAAGCCGGCCAGGTCGCTCTAAAAAAACTACTGGCCCCAGTGCAAACAACCATCTACTTCGCACAGTTTCTCGCGCTTATATCCTCGGTACTCGCCGTAGCACCCTACGTCGCGTTGGTGGCACTGGGAAATGCTCTAATCGACGGCAATACTGATGACGTCGCGTCCATTGTGAAATGGCTACTTGCTGCATTTTTGGGCCAGCTATTCTTCTATTTCCTTGCCCTTGCAATCACCCACTTCGCTGATGCAAAGTTGGTGGGGATTAACCGGCGCCGAATTATTACCGCTATTGCGAAAGCACCACTCTCGTGGTTTAGCCAGACTAATTCCGGCAAAGTCCGCAAAGCCGTCGAGGACGATACGTTAACTCTGCACACCCTGACAGCCCATGCTCCTGTAGAGAAGGTCGCCGCGATCTTTACGCCCCTCGCGCTTCTGGTTTATGCCTTTATCTTGGATTGGCGCCTTGGTCTACTTTCTATTGCCACTGTGCCCATTTTCCTAGCAATCCAAGCATATTCAATGAAAGATATGGGCACAAAAACTGCGGAAATGGATAATTATCTGGGTGAGGTCTCTGCGACTGCGGTGGAGTTCTCCGAAGGTATTTCCGTCGTCAAGGCTTTCGGCACCGTTGGCAAAGCCCACGCTCGATATCGCGAAGCTGCCCAAAAATTCGCGGAATTCTATTACGAGTGGGTACGTCCGCTTCTGCGTGTTTCCGCAATCTCAGAGTCTGTGGTGGCGGTTCCTGTCCTCATCCTTATCAATCTAGGAGTCGGTTCCCTGCTGATAGCTGGTGGCTATGTCACGGTCGCTGAAGTCATCGCAACAACGTTAATTGCGCTGGTGCTCCCGGGCACGATTCAAACCGTCGGCCAAATGATGTGGTCTTACCAGCTCGCTGGCAATGCGGCGTTGCGCCTTGATGAAGTCATGACAATTTCCCATGTGAAAGAAGGCCAAAAGAGCCTCGACGCCAATAGTCAAGACATGGAGGTGGAGTTCCATAAGGTCAGCTTTAGCTACGCCCCAGACACACCAGTCCTCCAAGACTTTTCTGCGCAACTAAATGCAGGCACTGTCACGGCATTGATTGGCCCCTCCGGGTCTGGCAAATCCACAGCAGCAACGATGTTGGCGCGTTTCCAGGATCCAGATTCGGGCACAATCACTATCAACAACGTGGATATCCGTGATCTCACTTTCGACAGTTTGTACCGCACTGTGGCTTTCGTCTTACAAGATCCTCACTTACTGCGTATGAGTATTCGGGAAAACATTCGCCTTGCACGCCCAGAAGCCCGCGATGAAGAGATCTGGCAAGCCGCAGAGGCTGCGCACATAGCTGCTGATATTCGCGCTTTACCGGCTGGGCTCGACACCGTTGTTGGTGAGGACACCTCTTTATCCGGTGGACAACAGCAACGCATTTCTATTGCCCGGGCAATCATTACCAATGCCCCAATCTTGATCCTGGATGAAGCTACTGCGGCAACTGATCCTGACTGCGAAGCAGAAATTCAAGCAGCTCTAGCCACACTCGTCAGAGGCAAGACCGTCTTAGTCATCGCCCACAAGCCGGAGTCCATCCAAGGAGCAGACCAAATAATCTGCCTCAAGCCTATGAAGGATAATTCTCATGTCTAATGCCACTACGCCTGTTAGTTCGCGTCTTCGTGATCCGCTACTCACTCGCAGTGTCAAAAAGCTGCAAAGTCCTGTAGGCCATAAGCTCAATAAAAGGTATGCTTGTCTATCGCTTATCGTTGGCGTGCTTGATGGCCTCGCCGTTCTCACGCTCGTGCCACTTACAAAGGCACTCGATGGGGATACGACGATCGCACCATGGATGTGGACGCTTTTGGCAATTGCGCTCGTAGCTTTTGCGCTACGATTTTTCGCAACCATGGCCTCTTACCACACGGCCTTGGATTTCATCCGAGCCGCGCACACGACTGTGGGCGATAAATTAGCAACGCTACCGCTCGGCTGGTTCGTACCGGCTAATACCGGCGGCCTATCTCGCCTCGTTTCAGATCGCTTTATGGTGGCGGCCGAGACCATTGCGCATATTCAAGGAACGATATACCGCGATAGCGCGGCACTTGTCACCTTGTTAGTAGGAGCGTGTTTCTGGAACCCGAAGCTGGGCTTGGTCCTTCTTATCATCGCACCATTGGCGCTCGTGGTGATGCAGTTGGCTGCATGGATTCGTGAGAAAGCATCGAACCGCGCACTGGGGCCGAGTAAAGAGCTCTCCCAGCGCATCGTAGAATTTGCTAACCGTCAACCAGCCCTGCGCGCGGCAGGACAATCACAAGTTTTTGCGCCACTAGAGCAAGCGCTAGAAATCGACCATAAAGCACGAATACGCGAGCTATGGGTATCCACATTAGCTTTGCTACTCAACGGCATAGTAGTGCAGATCTTCATTGTGGCTCTCATTATGGTCTCCGCGGATCTTGCCGTTGAAGGCGCCCTATCGCCACTAGAAACAATTGCGATCATCGGAATCAGCTTGAGGTTTACCCGCACGCTTGAGCAGCTGGGTTCTTCTTTCGTCGGTTTAGATGCCGGCCGTATCGCGCTCACAGAAACTGAGCTCATCACCGATGCCCCTTCCCTACCGGAACCCACTACTCCGCGCCCAGGCGATGGTTCGGGAAGTGTAGAGCTGCGTAATGTCACGTTTGGATACGGCGATAAACCAGTATTGGTAGATATCGCTTTCCATGCTCGACCAGGCACCGTTACCGCCATTGTCGGTCCTTCTGGCTCCGGAAAGACCACAATTGCGCGCCTTATTTCGCGATTCTGGGATGTAGATTCCGGGGCGGTGATGGTTGACGGCGTAGATATCCGCGAGCTTGGAACCGAACAGTTAATGTCCAGACTGTCCATGGTTTTTCAGGATGTCTACCTCTTCGACGACTCGTTAATCGCTAATATCCGCGTTGGTCGTCCCGACGCCTCCGATGAGGAAGTCTTCCGCGCAGCTGATCTTTCAGGCGTGACTTCTATTGCCAACCGCCTAGGGTGGCATACTCCTGTTGGTGAAGGCGGTCGGCTTCTATCCGGTGGTGAACGCCAGCGCGTATCTGTAGCTCGCGCGCTTCTCAAGCAAGCGCCGATTGTACTCTTTGATGAGGCTACCTCCGCGCTCGATGCAGAAAATGAGGCAAACATTCTTGCTGCGATGGACGAGCTACGGGAGCAATCTACTTTTATTGTCATCGCCCATAAGCTGGATACAATCAAATCTGCTGATCAAATCGTAGTCTTGGATGAACACGGGCAAGTCAGCCAGCTGGGCACGCATTCTGAGCTTTCCGATGTCCCCGGTATCTACCGTCACTTCTGGCAGCAACGCAAAGCAGCACGCGGGTGGAAAATCAGTTCGGGACGCGATTAACGCGGGCACCGAGATCGGCGTTGTTTGCGGGGGCACCCTTCTCCCCCATTACGTTGTTGGCAGTTCCGCTTGAAGGAACTCAGGATTCGTACTCCTAGCCCCATGCTGGGGCAGGTTATGTTTGTCTGCGTTCCTTCTGCCTTGGGGCAGTGGAACTAGTCGCTGGCTTCGGTATGGCTTGTTTTCGTCCCTGTCTGAAAATGATCCGGGGGGTGATGCCGCCGAAGGCAGTGGCATACTCCAGACTGCTAATAGGAACCTGACCCGCACAGAATGTGCGAGGTCTCAAAGTAATGTGGATGCCAGCGTGAAGTATGTCCGACCACCAGCGATGAAATAAGTCCCATACTCATTCAATTCGCTAGGAGGTCTGGCATGACCTACGACTATGTCATCGGCATGGACGTCGGTAAATACTTTCACCACGCTTGCGTCTTAGATATCGACGGCACCCAGGTGCTATCTAAGCGCATCAACCAAAACGAAAAATCCCTGCGCGTGAGGTAGCTGACTGGGGTGTATTGCTCCATAACTTCAACACTGTCTACCGCAGGTGGATGGACGAGAGGACCAGGGTTAAAGACCCTGATACAGGAAATTGGACATGGGTATGGACACATTCCAACGTGCGAAAGGCCTACAACAGTCTGAACCATCTATGGCGCCAAGGCATGCTCTTTGTCTACATCAATCAACCTAAAGGCGTCTTAGAACCTGCCCGCATCAAATCTACGACCAACAGTCTTGAAGGCGGGATTAACGCTCGCCTGAAAGAGATTGCGCGTGCTCACCGGGGCAGAACAAATGAACACCAGCGCAAAATGCTGGACTGGTGGCTGTACCTAAAAACAGAACTGCCCGACGATCCACTACGCATCGCCAGACAGTCCCACTGGGGCCAGGACCAACTCGCCAAAGTATCCATCCTGACCCACACCGAGAACCAAGCCGACCACGAAACAGGACGACCAGCCCTCTACGACAACGGTATCGACACCGAGTACACCCACTCAATCGGCATCCAAAAAGGCCAAATCTAACCCCAGCGACACGCCGAGCCAGACACACATTTTGACCCTTAACCCGCTAAAATCCGCCCAGGGCCATCACAATAGAAAACCCCCGCCTCAATGTGAGTCGGGGGACGGAGGGTGAACGGTAACTAGTTCAGACCCGGGATCTGCGGCAGCTTCGGCTGCGGGATGTTAAGACCGAAGATGCGGTTGATGGTCGGGATGAGGCCGTAGGCGGCACCGCCGACGACTGCAATGACGGCGATGATGGGGAGGATAACCTTCGCGCCACGGCTGGAGCCTGCGAAGAAGGCCGCAGCCATATCGTCGGCAGAAGGCTCCTTCGTGTTGGTCGGCTTAGAAGGCTTGGTCGGCTCGGTAGGCGTCGTAGTGGAGCTCGACGGCTCTTCCTCCTTCACGGCCGGGCGCGCGGTGAGCCACTCGTCGGAGTCCAGAACGCCCTGGGTCAGGCGGGTCTCACCAATCCAGCCGTACCACGGGTCCTGCGGCTTGCGGCTATCAAAGCCAGCGCCCATAACCCACTGCAGGTCGCGCGGGAGGAGGCCTTCAGCACCCTTGGCGTTGCGCAGGATGGGTGCACCGTTGATGAACATCTCTACGGTGTCGGAATCCGGCTTGTTGACTACGGCGATGTGCATCCACTCCTCGGTGGGAACCTCGTGGGACCAGACAGTCGAACCTTCGCCTTCCTTCGGTTCCGCCCACCAGCGCAGCTCACGGAGGTTAGAAATGCCGAACATGACGGTGGGGTCGGTGTCCTCGGATCCGTCGACAAGCTCGGCGATGCTGGAGTCGCGGGAGAGCGCACTCCCCCAGCCGTGCTCAGAGCCGTTGAAGTCCTTCGGAATCTTCACGAAGGACTCAAAGGTGTAGCCCTCGGAGGTATCGACCTTGTTGATCTCCGCGCCTTCCTTGGACCGAAACTCTGCCATCGCGAGCTTGCCAGCTGGGTCGGACCAGTAGAGGGAGCCAGAATCAGAGGACAACGGGTGGTGGTCCTTGGTGTAGGTGATGCGCTCACCCGTGTTGGAAGGACCACCCTCGCGAACGAGGTCACCGGCACCATCAGCACCGAAGACATCCGGAATGACTGCGCCTTCGGTGGCCACGTCGCCGTCGGCAAGCTGCTTGCCGTCCGTGTTCTTGGTCTGCCCCGGGCGCCAGTGGAAGACGGTCTTGTCGGACTTCACGAAGTCATTCGGGCCCTCCGGCAGCTGGTCCTTCGGGATGGTGTACGGGGTGTAGCCTTCCTCAGCGATGTCGCGGGCCTTCTGACCGAGGTCCGGGTCGTTTTCATCGCCAATGGTCCAGTCCGGGGCGAAGTCAGCGAAACGCTCCTTGAAGTTGAGCGGCACGTGATAGCTATCGCCTGTGCCGTCGAGGATGAGCTTGTCGAACTGCGTGAGCTCCTTCGCTGGTTTCTGCGCGACCCACGGGGACAGGGCGGTCATCTCCAGCTCATTGCCGCTCAGGTCGAACTCGAGCACGCCGAGCAGACCGTTACCGCCCTGGTAAGCCATCTGGTAGTCCTGCAGGATGCCGATGACGTCGTGGCCTGCATCGTTCTTGTCCACGCGGTAGCCCGCGCCGTGGTGGTGGCCGCCCATGGTCAAGAAGATCTGGTCGTTCTTCTTAATGAACTTGTCCCACAGGCCCTGGCCATAGTCATCGGAGTAGAAAACCTCGCCAGCACCATCGAGGTTGAGCACCTCGTGGCTGGTGAGGATGACCGGCAGGTCCGGGTGCGCATCGAGAACGCCTTGCGCCCACTCCAGAGCCGCATCATCCGCGCGCCAGCCCAGCGCCAGGACCAGGTACTTCTGGCCCTCGGCCTCAAAAATGTGGTACTCGGAGTCATTGTTGACCGCGGTGTGGCGCTCTTGGAAGGTTTCCGGGTTGGCGGTCTTGGCGCGCTCGGCACTGAAGTAGACGTCGTACGGGTGCGCTGACTTATCCTCAATCATGTCGTGGTTGCCCGGCAAGATGGAGTAGTTCAGGTCGGAATCATCGAGGACCTTCATCGCCTCATCAGCAACCTTCCACTCCCCCTCGACGTCCGCCTGGTCCACCACGTCACCGAGGTGGGTAGCGAAGTCCATGTTGAGCGCCTGCTGGTTCTTCACCAGCCACTCGGTCTGCGCCTTAAAAGGCTCGCTACCGTAGCGCGCTTGCGCCAGGTTGCCGGTTTCCGGGGTGGAGTAACGGGAATAGAACTGAGTATCCGGCAGCACACCGATGCTGAAGCGCGAACCTAGGCCTTCCACCGACTCATCGGCAGAAGCAGGGACAATAAGGAACGTACCGGCCACCGAGGCGGTGACCACGGTGCCGAGCAGGCGGCGAGAAGCCATAGTTCTTCCAATCACAGTGAATAAAGCCAAAAGAGACATAAGAAATGTATTCTCCATAGCTTTCCCTCACGTAACGACCGCATGAACGCACGTTTAAATGATTACCCGCCGCTAGGATGAACGCTCATGAGCAATATCACTAAGAAATACAACGTCGACGTCACCCGCGTTGATACCGGTCGCTACCGCGCCACGAACACTGCGGGCGCGACCCTCGAATTCGGCACGGGCGACGGACTGCTAAGTCCGGTCGAGCTGTTGCTCGCTGCCGTGGCGGGCTGCTCGGCCGTGGACGTCGACGTGGTCACCTCCCGGCGCACGGAGCCGGAGCTTTTCGACGTCCACGTAGAAGGCACCCGCGTCAACGAGGACGGCGCCTCAAGGCTTAGCGACGTCAACGTGGAATTCTCCCTCCGCTTCCCCGATACCGATGCCGGCCGTCAGGCCCAGTCCATGGTGGAGCGCCTCGTGCGCATCTCCCACGAGAAGGACTGCACCGTCTCCCGCACGGTAGAAAACCCCACCAACGTCACGTTCCGCACGACCCAGCCCTAAGCCCACTCCGCTTTAAGCGCCTTTAGAGCGCTTTAAGCGAAAGGGTTATCGTCGCGCGAAGGGTTCTCCTCCCACGATTCAACGAAGGGGTTGTCCATGGCTTGCTGCATAGTGTGGGAGCCATCCCCGAATGGGTTGTGCCCGGCATCGGAGCGCTGGCGGCGGTAGCGCTCCAGATCCGCCTGTGCCATATAGCCCAGCTCTTCGCCGTCCACCACGATCCAGGGAAGCGGGTTCGGATCCACCATACGGCGCGGCTGCCCTTGGTGTGGCGAGGACAACATGGTGCGGATATCCGTCCGAGCCTGGTCCAGTTCCCCAAGATCCTTTGGACTCATTGAGGTTTTAATAGTCTTGCCGCCGCCGGTTCCAACCACCTCAGCCTTGAGCATGCTAAAAGAAAAGACTCCTGAAGGAATCGAGGGATTGCGCATGTCCACCTTGTCGAAGGCAAGGACGTCGTCATCGTCGAAAACCAGGATGAGCCCTTGCGGGGTGATGTACACCCAGGCCTCGTGCTGCATATCGACGTCTACCCGGTAAAACCCAATGAGCGGCTCGTCCGGCTCCAGCAGCCCATAGGCGTTGAGTTGTATCGTTCCCACACCACCACACTGCGCAAAGCCGTGATCCCACAGGTAGTGCATCTGACCTTGCAGCAACACTTCCCACAAGCCACGAATGAAGTCAGACAGGAGAGCGCCGTACTTATTGGCTAGCGGCTTGTGGATGCGCAGGTAGCCCGAGCGGATCTCAAACACGATCGGGTACGTCAGGGGCAGTGATTCGACGAAAGCCTCATCGATATGCAGGCGGCCATTATTCGCCTCGATGAATTCTTCCGCGGGGAAAAGATGCTCCACCACGAGGGTGTTTCCTTCTTCACGGGTATCGAGGATCCACTGAGAGTTCCGACGGCAGTTCTCGATGTAACCCTGAAGCACCGCTTGCACCTCAGCATCGCTGAACTGCTGGTGGTTCAGCCGGAACACGCTGTCGCCCTGAATGAAACGCATTCTCAGCTCTTCAGCCATACTTATTCCTCCGTCTTATGGGGCTCCGTGCACGTTTATGGCTCTGCGAGGCGCACCTGTGCACCCACCCATACTAATTGTGGTGCAATTTTAGACCATCGTGGCTAAAGTGACTTCAGATACTTTCTTCGGCCCCATCTTTGTCAGCCCACTTGACCCTCGCTAGGAGAACTCCATCATGTCTTTGTCCCGCCGTTCCCTTATCAAAGCCAGTGCCCTCGCGCTGACCGCCGGTGCCATCGGCAGCCAAGCACCCGCTGCGCTCGCCGTGGGTCCAGCTGTGGGCACCATCATTGACTTCTCCGCCGGTGTCCCTTCTGCGCGCGCCATCAAGGCCGCCGGCCACCTCGGCGCCATTCGCTATGTTTCCCAGCGCCGCCCCGGCGCTAACTGGATGCAGGGCAAACCCGTCACGCTGGCGGAAACGAAGGCCAATGCCGCTGTCGGCCTGAAGACCGCCTCCATTTACCAGTTCGGCCGCGCCGAGACCGCCGACTGGCTCAACGGTGCGGCGGGTGCCGCCGTCCACGCCCCGCAGGCCATCGCTATTCACAAGGCCGCTGGCGGGCCGACGGGCCGCCCAATCTACATCGCGATCGATGACAACCCCACCCGCGCCCAGTATGAGAACCAAATCCGCCCCTACCTCAAGGCCTTCTCGACGGCGCTGAGCGCGGCCGGCTACCAAACCGGCGTGTACGGCAATTACAACGTCATCGACTGGTGCGTCAACGACCACATTGGCCAGTTCTACTGGATGCACGATTGGGGCTCGGGCGGCAAGATTCACCCGCGCACCACCATCCACCAAAAAGCCAAGAACCAGGCCACCATCGAAGCGTGACCTGCGATATTAACACCGTCTACGCCAATGACTGGGGTCAGTGGACCCCGGGCCAAGGCGCGGTGACACCGCCCAAGGTCAAGGACATCCCGAGCGTGCCGGACAACATCCCGCTGCCCAACATCACCCTGCCGGATCCCACTGGTCGCGGCTCCAGTGTGAGCAGCGATGGCATCACCATTGCTGGTTCTTCCATCAGCAATGACCAAGTCCGCGGCGCGGTGGATATCCTCAACACCGTGCGCAAGTCCATGGGCTAAATGCCCTGCTGCGGCGCAGTCCCCTACCGTGCCGCAGAGGTCTTCGAGGCCGACGTTCTAGACGTTGGTTGAGAGGACGGCGCAGAAGAAGACGGCTCCGAAGATGTCGCGGCAGCCGGCGTCGCTGTCGTGGAGGTCGCAGTGGGCGCAGCGCTGGACGTCGTCAAGCGCGTGGCAACAGCACCAGGATTAGCCAGCGCCTCCTTGTTCAGGTTGTTGCCCTTCACCAGGTTCTTACCGGTGATCTCCTTGCGTACATAAGACGTGAGTTCCTGAGCGCTTCCTTCGATGGATGCAGCCACGACAAAGTTCTCTCCAAAAGACACCGAGGAGTGCCGGTCCTTGCTGTCCGACCACCCCCACTTGGAGCCCACGACGTCACTCAACTTCGCGGTTCCATAGTCTTGCTGGTACCCGTCGGCCGAGACGGCATCGGCATGGGACATCGCCACCAGCACCGGATGGGTCGGATCATCTTCCATGAGCTGGACAATGAACCGCACCACGTCATAGGTAGACGTCATGGAATGGCCCCAGTCCTCCCCCGCGGACGTAGACTTCAGCCCGTATTCCTTGGCTATTGAATCGATGGACCGCGGGTATTTCTCAAAGAGCTTCCCGGCGCTCTCATCGGAGGAATCAGAAATCATGTCCAGCGCTACGTATTTATCCTCAAAGGCCCCGTGCTCCAGCACGTAGGTAGCGATGTAGAGCTTGATCAGGCTCAGCGCATAGCGCGGCTGGTGTTCGGTGGCCGAGCCCATGTGCATGCCCGTCTCAATGCGGTAATACGTGATGGCCTTGGACTCATCGCCCTTGAGGAACTGACCTACCGAGTCCGGGACAGCTGCCAGTTGCAGCTGTCCTTTCCTATGTGTGATGGGTCCAGGCTTGCTTGCGCTGGTCTGCGCTGAACCGCCAGCCGTGGAGTCTTCTTCATGTGCTGGCGAGCATGCAGTGAGACTCGCTGCTCCGAGCACGCACGCCAGAAGGGCGGCACCAGCTCGCGCTGACACCGCCCTGTGAGAAGGCTGAGAGTAAAACACAGAACCTGAGTCTACTCTCTACCGTCCGAAACGTAGCGTTTTAGGTGTTTTAGTGGTCCACCGGAGCCTCAACGCCCACACCAGTCAGGGAACGAACCTCCATCTCTGCGGACAGCTCTTCCAGGTTGTCCGGCGGGGTCATGATGGAGACGATCCAGCCCGCGAAGAAGGCCAGCGGGATGGTGACCAGGCCCGGGGAGGACAGCGGGAAGATGGACCAATCGGCGTTCGGGAACATCGAGGTCGGGGAACCGGATACCGCCGGGGACAGGAAGATGAGTACCAAGCAGGAGATAACACCGGTGTACATCGATGCCACAGCGCCCGCGGTGTTGAAACGGCGCCAGTACAGGGAGTACAGGATGGTCGGCAGGTTAGCGGATGCCGCAACCGCGAAGGCCAGGGACACCAGGAAGGCAACGTTTTGGGTCATGGCCAGGATGCCCAGAATGATGGCGACAATACCCAGGACAACCACGGTGATCTGGGAGACGCGAACCTGCTCAGCCTCGGTGGACTCACCGTTGCGGATAACGGAGTGGTAGATGTCGTGCGCGATGGAGGCCGATGCAGTGATGGCGAGGCCGGCGACGACAGCCAGAACGGTAGCGAAGGCCACCGCGGAAATGACCGCCATGAAGATGGAGCCACCGATTTCCAGGGCCAGCAGCGGTGCCGCGGAGTTTGCACCACCCGGTGCGGCGAGGATGCGATCCGGGCCAACCAGGGCGGCAGCGCCGTAGCCCAGAACCAGGGTCATGAGGTAGAAGGCACCGATGATAACGATGGCCCAGGTAACGGAGCGGCGAGCCTCGGTCGCGGTCGGCACCGTGTAGAAGCGCATGAGAACGTGCGGCAGGCCGCCAACACCGAGAACGAGGGCAATACCCAGGGAGATGAAGTCAAGCTTGGTGGTGAGGTTCTTGCCGTACTTCAGGCCCGGCTCCATGATCTGGGAGGCTTCATAGCCGCCCTCCTTGATAGCTTCGGAATTAGCGTGCATATCAATCGCCTGGGTAAAGAGTGCGCTGAAGCCACCCTTCAACAAGACAAAGGTGAGAATGCACATGATGACCACGCCGGTCACCAGGAGCACGGCCTTGATCATCTGCACGTAGGTCGTACCCTTCATGCCGCCAACAAGAACGTAAACGATCATGAGGATGCCCACGATGCCAACGACGACGGCCTGCCACTTGAAGTCGTGAATATTCAGGAGCACGGCCACGAGGGATCCTGCGCCAGCCATCTGCGCGATGAGGTAGAACAGCGACACGAACAGGGTCGAGATAGCCGCTGCCACGCGCACCGGGCGCTGCTTAAGGCGGAAGGACAACACGTCCGCCATGGTGAAGCGGCCGACGTTGCGCATCGGCTCCGCGACGAGCATCAGCGCAACAAGCCAGGCGACGAAGAAGCCGACCGAGTAGAGGAAGCCATCGTAGCCGTTGAGCGCAACGGCGCCGACGATGCCCAGGAAGGACGCGGCGGACAGGTAGTCGCCGGAGATAGCAAGGCCGTTCTGCCGGCCGGAGAAACTACCGCCGCCGGTGTAGAAGTCGGAGGCTTCCTTCGTGGACTTGCCGGCACGAAGCACCACGTACATGGTGACAACGAGGAAGGCGGCGAAGACTGAGATATTCAGAATCGGGTTGCCGGCGGAGGATTCCGCTGCGGCCAAGGTAATGGTCTGCATTGTTTAGCCCTCCAGTTCCTGGCGAATGGCCGCTGCCTGCGGCTCGATGTTTTTGTTGGCGTAGTTGACGTAGATGTACGTAATGATGAAGGTTGTCAAGAACTGGGCGAGGCCAAAGACAAGGCCAATGTTCCAACCGCCACCAAGCTCTATGGCCATGAAGCTGGGGGCAAAGACCGCAGCCAGCACATAGAGGACGTACCACACAAAGAACGCCACAGTCATGGGGAAGGTGAATTTGCGGTACGCGCTGCGCAGCTTGGCAAACTGCGGGCTGTCACGCATCTCGATGAACTCTTGCGGCGTAGGTTCGCGGCGCGAGTTAATCGAAGCAGGTGCGTCAGTCATGTCGCTCTCCTTACAAGGGGTCTTTTCTCCACAAACCGCGGTGAGAGACAAGAGGTAGTGTCTTCAATCACGTTTTGCCTTGCACAGTAAGTTACCTAACCGCTCTTGCAAGGTTGTAAATCCTGCCAAGAAAAGTTAATAACATACACTTTCGCTACCCCCTACCCTTGCAACTACAAGGGATTTCTATCTCGCTGCTAGCACCCCCACAGGAGATTCCAAAGGAAGAATCTAATTTAGCAAACCGAAACTTCACAGAGTCTTTCACAGATCTTCACTCCCCCACCCCTCACGATTCCCACTTCCCTGGGTACGCAACAAAGCCCGCCTTCAGCGTCCTCCCCTCTCCCCTAACGATGTAGAAAGAAAGAGCAAGGCGCTGAAGGCGGGCTCCACCGCTCGCGGGCGTTTGGTTACGCCCCACGTGTTTCGGCTTAGGCGCCAGGGAACTCTCGCGGGTCCTTGAACATACGGCCAAAGCCTTCCTGGCCATCAAGCGCATCAAGAGCCGCTACGTCTTCGGAAGTAAGCTCAACCTCTGCGGCAGCGAAGTTTTCTGCAAGGCGCTCCCGGCGGCTGGACTTCGGGATAACAGAAATCCCCTTGCTCAGCAGGTACGCCAACACCGCCTGTCCGGCAGTGATGCCATGCTTTTCGGCGACGGACTCAACCACCGGGTTGTTGAGCACAACGCCGCGCGCCAACGGCGACCAAGCCTCCGTCACGATGCCGTGCTTGGCATGGAATTCGCGCAGCTCCGGCTGAGTGAAGCCCGGGTGCAGCTCCACCTGGTTGAGAACCGGGACGATACCGGTCTCATCAATCAGGGTTTGCAAGGTTTCCTCATAGAAGTTGGCCACGCCAATCGACGCAATCTGACCCATGCCCTGCATGCGGGCAATCTCCTCGAACGTCTCCACATAGAGCCCACCCTGCGGCCACGGCCAGTGGATGAGGTAGAGGTCAAGGTAGTCCAGCTGCAGTTTGTCCAAGGATTCACGGAAGGCTTGGCCTACCTTGTCCTTACCGTGATGGTCGTGCCAGACCTTGCTGGTGATAAACAGCTCATCCCGGGTTACGTCACCGGCCTTCATGGCCTCATTCAGTGCCTGCCCAAGTTCTTCTTCATTCTCGTACAGAGTCGCAGTATCGAAGTGGCGGTAGCCCAGATCGATGGCTTCACGCACGGAGCGGATGAGATCCTCTCCGCGCAGCTTGTAGGTTCCGAGACCCATCAGCGGCATCTCGCGGTCATCATTGAACGTGGTTTGTGGGACACTCATGTCCCCCATTGTGCCGCACTTTAACTCCCTGTGGGGGCGAAGCATAGCTCCTCAGCGCTTTAATCCGAACCTACGCACGCGAAACGCCCTGCTCGGCCGTGCAGTAGCGCACGGCCGGGCAGGGCGTCATTGAGGGAAACAGAAAGGGCTAAGCCCTTTCCTTGCCCTTTCCTTTAGGCGCGAATGAGATCGATGACGAAGGTCAGCGTGCGACCCGACAGCGGGTGTGCGCCACCGGCCGGGCCGTAGGCCTTCTCCGGCGGGATGACCAGCTTGCGGCGGCCGCCCACCTTCATACCCGGGATTCCTTCCTGCCAGCCGGCGATGAGGCCAGTCAGCGGGAACTCGATGGACTGGCCACGACCCCATGAAGAGTCGAACTCCTGGTTCGTCTCGTAGTCAACACCAACGTAGTGGACCTCAACGAAGCCGCCCGGCTGGGCTTCGGCACCGTCACCCACCACGATGTCTTCGATGACAAGGTCCTGGGGAGCAGGCTCCGTTGCCGGCTCAATTACGGGCTTTTCCATTGGGGATTATCCTCCTTGGATTACTTTCTTCTTTGCTGGCCGCATACGCGTGGGCCGAGCCACAACGTTCCCCAGTATAAGCGGAGATGAGAGGCTCGGCCCTAGAAACCCAGCGTATGGGCTATACGTCAAGCCACGGCGGCCTGTTAAAGACCACCGTTCAGGCTACCGTTTAGCGCTCGCTACGCGGGGTGACCTTACGCAGGGTCTCGCCGGTGTAGATCTGGCGCGGACGGTTGATCTTGGTGTTGAGCTCAAGCTGCTCGCGGTACTGAGCAATCCAGCCCGGCAGGCGGCCGATGGCAAAGAGGACGGTGAAGAAGTCCGTCGGGAAGCCCATGGCGCGGTAGATCAGGCCGGTGTAGAAGTCGACGTTCGGGTAGAGCTTGCGGGAGACGAAGTAGTCGTCGTTCAGCGCAATCTCCTCAAGCTTCATAGCCAGGTCCAGCATCGGATCGCCACCGAGGTGATCGATGATCTCGTGAGCGGTGTCCTTGACGATGGCCGCGCGCGGGTCGTAGTTCTTGTACACGCGGTGGCCGAAGCCCATGAGGCGAACGCCCTTTTCCTTGTTCTTCACGCGGTTCATGAAGTCGGTTGCGTCACCACCGTGGTTGTTCTGGATATCCTCGAGCATCTCCAGAACAGCCTGGTTAGCACCACCGTGCAGCGGGCCGGACAGGGCGTTGATACCACCGGCGATAGCAACGAACAGGTTGGCCTGAGCGGAGCCGATCATGCGGACGGTGGAGGTGGAGCAGTTCTGCTCGTGGTCAGCGTGCAGGATAAGGAGCTTATCCAGAGCCTTGGCCACGATCGGGTCGACCTCATAATCTTCAGTCGGGTAACCAAACATCATGCGCAGGAAGTTCTCGCGCGCGTTGAGCTTGTTATCCGGGTACATGTAGGGCTTACCCTGCGATGCGCGGTAAGCATAAGCGGCCAACATCGGCACCTTAGCCAGCAGGCGGACGGTTGCCTTATCCAGCTGCTCCTCATCCAGCGGGTTGAGCTGGTCCTGGTAGTAGGCGGAAAGAATGTTGAGGGAGGAGGCTAGAACAGCCATCGGGTGCGCGTTGCGCGGGAAGATGTTGAAGGCTGCCTTGAAGTCCTCATCCAACAGGGTGTGGTGACGGATCTCGTTGTTGAACTTGGACAGCTCATCCTCGGTGGGCAGGTGGCCCTTGATCAACAGGTAAGACACCTCGTTGAAGGTGGCGTTCTCAGCCAAGTCCGCGATGTCGTAGCCGCGGTGGCGGAGGATGCCTTCCTCACCATTAATAAAGGTGATCTTGGATTCGGTAGAGCCGGTAGACGCATAGCCCGGGTCAAAGGTGACTAGGCCGGTCTCGTTACGGAGCTTGCCAATATCGAAGCCGGAGTCACCCTCCGTGGACTGCTTAATGTCCATCTCGTACTCGCCGCCGGGGTACTGCAGTACAACCTTGTTCTTTTCAGAAGCCACGTATATTCCTTTCCTCAATGTTCAACGCCGACCGCAGCCGGCGCGACAGATCTAAACCTCTTCACACTCTAGCAAAACCTGTGACTCTGCCAACATTGGCAATCCTGGCAAAGTATCTAATGCGCGAACGAAATTAGGCTACACTGCCCACATGAGCAACTCAGAACTCGTCCTGCCAGCAGATCTCCTCCCCACCGACGGCCGCTTTGGCTGCGGGCCCTCGAAGGTCCGCCCCTCCCAAATTGAGGCAATCACCGCGGGTGCCAGCACCATCATTGGCACCTCGCACCGCAAGCCAGCCGTCAAGAACCTCGTCGGTTCCATCCGCGAAGGGCTTTCCGAGTTGTTTTCCCTGCCAGAGGGCTATGAAATTGTTCTCTCCCTCGGCGGTGCCACCGCGTTTTGGGACGCGGCGACTTTCGGCCTGATTGAGAAGAAATCCGCCCACCTCAGCTTCGGCGAATTCTCCTCTAAATTTGCTAAAGCCGCAGCCGCCGCCCCTTGGCTCGACGCCCCACTCGTCACCGAAGCCGAGGTCGGCACCGCACCTGATCCGAAGGCAGCCGATGCCGAAGGCGCCGACATCATCGCGTGGGCCCACAACGAAACTTCGACGGGCGCCATGGTTCCGGTGACCCGTCCCAACCCCGATAACGCGGAGCAGCTCGTCGTCGTCGACGCCACGTCCGGCGCCGGCGGCCTGCCCGTGAATATGTCGGATGCCGACGTCTACTACTTCTCCCCGCAGAAGTGCTTCGCTTCCGACGGCGGCCTGTGGCTGGCGGCCATGTCCCCAGCAGCCCTCGAGCGCATCGAGAAGATTAACTCCTCCGATCGCTTCATCCCAGCCTTCCTCAACCTGCAGACCGCCGTGGACAACTCCCGCAAGAACCAGACCTACAACACCCCAGCTGTGGCCACGCTGCTCATGCTGGAGAATCAGGTGCAGTGGATGAACGCCAACGGCGGCCTCGATGGCATGGTCAAGCGCACCACGGAGAACTCCTCCATCCTGTACAACTGGACAGAGTCCCGCCCGGAGACCACCCCCTTCGTGGCCGAGCCTTCCGAGCGTTCCCTCGTGGTGGGCACCATCGACTTCGAGGACTCCGTCGACGCAGCTGCGGTTGCCGCGACGCTGCGCGCCAACGGCATTCTCGACGTCGAGCCTTACCGCAAGCTGGGCCGCAACCAGCTGCGAGTGGGCTTGTTCCCGGCGATCGACTCCGCGGACGTCACCAAGCTCACCAAGGCTATCGATTACGTTTTGGACAACCGATAGCCTTCGCCCGCCACTCCTTGCACCACGCAACAACTTTGTTTGCACCTATTTGTTGAATCATACAACATGCCCCGCGCTCTTGCCAGAGTTCGGGGCATGTTCTGGGTAAAGTGGATTTCATCACATGTCCGCTACCAGGCTAAGGAGCGCCATCATGCGCGAGATTTTCCTCGCACCCAGCGACTCAACTGACACCTCGCTCGTCCTCCGGGCCGAGGATGGTGAGGAGTTCTTCCTCGAGGTCACCGACGAGCTTCGCGAGCTTTTCGCTCCCGCCGACTCCGCCGACTCCGACTCCGCGAAAGAGGCATCCGACCACACCACGCACGAGGCCGGGAACGCCACCGACGATTCCTCCCCCACTTCTGCACAGGCTTCGCGCTCTGCTGGTTTGCACACCGTGATGCCATCTTCTGGTGGCTCCCCTTCCTCTCCGCAGACTCAGCACACGCAGCAGGCGCAAGAAATCCGCCTGCGCCCCAATGAGATTCAAGCCCGCATCCGCGCCGGTGCCAGCGCCGCTGAGATCGCCGAGGAGCTCGACGTTCCGGAATCCCGCATCGAGCCTTTCGCGCACCCGGTGCTTTTGGAGCGGGCGCGCATTGCGGACGTCGCCAAGCAGGCGCACCCCATCCGCGAGGATGGCCCAGCCAAGCTCACCCTGTGGGAAATCCTGGCCACCGCATTCGCCGCACGCGGGCACTCGCTGTCGGAGGCAACGTGGGATGCCTACCGCCATCAAGGTGAACCGTGGATCCTGCGCATCACGTGGAAGACGGGGCTTTCCGCCAACGAAGCGGAGTGGACCTTCAAGCAGACGATGTCCTCCCCGGCCACGGTGGAGGCACGCAATTCCGTGGCCGCAGACCTGACGGACCCGGACTTCGTGCAGCCGGTGCGTTCGCTGACCTCCGTGGGCCGTGGCGAGCGCTACGACGAAGCCATCGATGGGCGTGACTATGCCGAGGGCCGAGAGGTCAACGAGGACGCGCGCGCTGGAGCCCCCGGCGTGACGGAGTTGTCTTCGTACACCGGCAATGGCAATGAGAACACTGAGGCGGAGACTGACGTCAATGCCGAGCCTTCCGTGCTTCCCTCCCCGCGCGGTGGGGAGCACCCCGCCGAGACCGGCGCCGATGAAAAAGCAGATGCCCGCGACGAGGGCGCAGCGGCTCAACCGGAGGAGAAGGAAACGGGCGTAGACGAGAACTTCCTCCAGAACCCAGATCCGGAACCCAAGCCTGCCAAGCGCCGCCGCAAGGCCGTCACCCCGCACTGGGAAGATGTGCTGCTCGGCGTTCGTTCCTCTACCAAGCGCCCCCGCGATTAACGAGTAGCCTGCCGTGGATACCCAAAGCGCCGTTCTCACTCTCTGGTACGTCACCGCCGCCGATCCCTCCGAGGTTCTCCGCGGCGAGCCCAAGGCTGACCGCGGTTTCGGCCGCAAGTTTCTCGCTCAACTCAACCCCTCCCTACCGGTAACGCCTATCGGGCAGTTCCCCCTTAACCGTTCCGCCGAACCCGGCGCGAGCGAGTTCTACATCGGCGGCTACCCCGGTGTGGCCGTCGTGCAAACCATCATCCATGATGACCAGCTGATCCTCTCGCAGCTCTCCCGCACCTTGCGCGAGGCCGTGCCGGCAGAAGAGATTTACGCCTTCACCTCTAACCCAGAGTCTGGCTATGCCGGCTTTGCGCACTGGACGGGCAGCCGCCTGCGCCGCTCCCTGTGTGGAACGCGCTTTAACCTCTACGAGGATCATGGCCTGCCCGAAACCTTTGAGGCCCCCTACTGGGCCGGGGAGATGGACGAGCCCGCAGGTGGGATTGCCCTGCCCTTCGAGCCGCTCACCATCACCCAGGCAGCCCAGGAATTCTGGCTGGGCATCGAAGTGGGCGAGGACGGCCCAGACGTGGACGTCGTGGGCTATGCCACCGACGGCCGCCCCGAGCCCAAGGTCGATACTCCCCCACCGCGCCGCACCGTGGCTGAGGTGGCCACAACCTCAGTGGCGAAGCTGGGGCTCAACGATTATGACGACTACGAAGAGCACGACCTCGAGCCGGAATCCACCGGCGAAGAGATCGTCCGCACCGCCAAGCACCTCGGCGGGCTCGTGCGCCGCTATGCGGTGTCGACGTCTCGGAGCCTCTGGGAGCGCTGGCGCTCGTAGAAGGCAATGGCCGCCGACGTCGCCACGTTGAGGGAATCCGTGCCCTCCGCCATGGGGATACGCGCCCTCACATCGGTGGCGCGCATGGCATGCTCGGTCAGGCCTGGCCCCTCCGCGCCAACCAGCAGCGCCACCTTCTCCGCCCCCTCCAGGGCGTCGGCGATATGCACGGCCTCCGGATGCGGGGTCAGCGACACCAGCCTGAAGCCTTGGTCGCGCAGCTTCTCCAGCCCGCGCTGCCAGGTGGTAAAGCCGCCATCGAACCGAGCCCAGGGCAAACGCAGCACGTGCCCCATGGAAACGCGCACCGAGCGCCGGTAGAGCGGATCCGCAGCTCCCGAGCCTAAGAGGATGCCATCAACATCCATGCCCGCGGCGTTGCGGAAGAGCGAGCCGATGTTCTCATGATCACCCACACCTTCCATGATGGCCAGGGTGCGAGCGCCCTCAATGACTTCATCCACGGTCCAGGCCTCTGCGCGGTCGGCTGCGGCAACCAGCCCGCGGTGCATGTCGAAACCTGTGACCTCCCCCAACGTTGCTCGAGTGACCTGATAGACGGGAATATCGCCAACATCGTGGTTCGCTAGGAAAGTGTCGAGCTTTCCTTCAAAGCCGATGATGCAGCGCACCGGGAATCGTGAGGCGAGCAGGCGCTCCACGCACAGTGGGCCCTCACCAAAGACGAAACCCTCGCCGGACTTGTCCGCGTGCTTGAGATCGCGGATATCGTCCAGGCGAGGGTCTGTGGGGTCATCGATGACAAAACGCATGGCCCCTAGTTTAGGCACAGGGCCGCGCGCTCACCCCAGGCGGGCTATGCCAGCAGCGAGCTGATGGGCTCCATGGCGAAGTAGACCACGAAAAGGGCAGCCACGAGCCACATGATCCAGTGCACCTTCTTGGCCTTGCCGGCAAAGGTAGCCATCAGAGCATAAGCGATGAAGCCCACACCAATACCGTTAGCAATGGAGTAGGTAAAGGGCATGACCACGATGGTGAGGAAGGCCGGGATGGCTTCCTCCATGCGGTTCCACTCGATGTCCTTGAGCTGTGCCGCCATCATCACGCCCACGACGACGAGGACGGGGGCCGCTGCCTCAATGGGCACGATCTCGTAGAGCGGGGTGAGGAACATGGCCAGCAAGAAGATCACACCGGTCACCACGTTGGCCAGGCCGGTGCGGGCACCGTCACCAATGCCGGCCGCCGAATCCGCAAACACCGTGTTGGAGGAGACCGAACCGGCACCACCAGCAACGGCACCAAAGCCCTCAACCACCAGGGCGGTCTTCATCTCCGGAAGGTTGCCCTTCTCGTCCACGAGGTTAGCTTGCTTGCCCAGTCCGTTCATGGTGCCCATAGCATCGAAGAAGTTGGTGAGCAGCAGAGTAAAGATCAGCAGCACGGTGGAGACCACGCCCAGCTTCGTGAAGGCACCGATCGGATCAACCTGGCCCACAATCGACAAATCCGGCAGACCACCCAAAGAACTGGGCACCTCCGGAGTGGCCATGCCCCAGTCCTCGGAACCGGTCAGCGCCTGAATGATCATGGCGATGATGGTGGTAATGACGATGCCGATGAACAGTCCGCCGCGGACCTGACGGATGACGAAGAAGGCGGAGAGAATCAGGCCCACGACGAAGACGAAGGCCGGCCACGTAGCGATCGAACCGTTAACGCCCAGGCTCACCGGAACTGTGGTCATCGCGGCATCCGGGACGCGGGTGACAAAGTGACCATCCACGAAACCGATGAGCGCGATGAACATACCAATACCCACGCCCATCGCCGCCTTCATGGAGGCCGGGATGGCATCGAAAACGGCCTGGCGGAAGCCAGAGATGGCCAGCAGGACGATGATGATGCCTTCGATGACGACGAGGCCCATCGCCTCGCGCCATTCCAGGCCGTTGAGGGAAACCATCGTCACGGCGACGAAGGTGTTCATACCCAGGCCCGCAGCCATGGCGAATGGGTAACGGGCGATCATGCCGAAGGCGATGGTCATGACGCCGGCCACCAGTGCGGTGGCGGCGGCGACCTGCGGGATGCCCAGGGTGGTACCGGCAGCGTCAGCGGACGTGCCCAGGATGAGAGGGTTGAGGAGGATGATGTAGGCCATCGCGAAGAACGAGACCACGCCGGCGCGGACCTCGGTTCCCACGGTGGATCCGCGTTCGGAAATCTTGAAATAGCGATCGATAGCTGCGTTCATCGTGAGAGAGCGCCCCTTCTATCTAGAGAAATGAAGTTTTACCTGCTAAGGGTGCTCCATCCAGGCACTAAAACGCAAACCCCGCACGCTGCGTCGTTGCTGCGTGCGGGGAGAAAGGCGAGCCTCTTAAAAGATCGGCTTCTCATCATCAAAGGGACGCTCCTGCTCCGATCCCTCCTCACGGATGGTCGTGCCGGAATGCGCACCGCACCCGTAGGTGGCGTGCACCACTTTCCCATCCGCCGAGTATTCATTGGCACAGACACCATAATTAGGCATCAGCTCAAGATAGAAAGCACAGGTTTTGCACTGCAGCTGCGCCTGCGCCGCCATCTCCGAATTCGGCCCATACTTCTTGCGCCAGCGATCCTTAGCTTCCTTGAGGCCTGCCTCGGAAAGCTTCCCATCATCAAGCCTTTCGTCATCGGGCGCGGGCGGCATGAGGTCGCCCGGGCCAAGGTCCCCTGGGCGCAGGCGCTCGGAATAGGGCACCCACTCGGGTGCTTGGAGGGCCTGGCCGCCGGGAACGAGCGCGACCTCGTTAACGGTCGGTGTGCGCGAGCCCTCCGCGCAGGCGACGACAGCATGCCACTCCCACCCCGGATAGCCCGGCACGTGGGCGTCGAAACGGTGAGTGGCCACGTTGCGGCCTACTCCGGCAACGCCGCGGTGCTTGCCGACGTCCCCCTCACCTACCTCTTCCACGGCCCGGCGCGCCAAGTCGACGGCGGTCGAATCGAGAAGCGGGGAATGCATCTTTTTCTTGCGAGTCACCCTCCCATTATTAATCACGCACCAAGCCATAGTGCACAATGACAGTCATGGCCCTCCCACACCTCACTCTCGCGTCTCGCGCACTAGCTGCAGCTCTCTCCGCCGGTGTTCTCCTCGCACCGCTTGCGTCGTGCTCCTCCCAACCCGCAGGCGATCACGCGGTGTCATCTGCCTCTTCGGCGTCATCTTCCTCGTCGATGGGGAGCGGTGGGACGTCGCCAAGCGCACGCTCCCCAGAACGCTTGGGCGTTACCGTCCTAGACACCGCACCCCTGCCGCCCGATACTTTTACCCAGGGGCTGGAGGTCGACCCCGATGGCAACCTGCTGATCGGCACAGGGCTCAACGGCAAGTCCCGGCTGCTGCGCCTCAGCCCGGGTGCAGAGGCCCCACAGGAAGAAACCTCGCTGGAAAGCTCATTCTTCGGAGAGGGAATCACGCAGACCGACGCCGGCATCTGGCAGCTGACCTGGAAATCCGGGGCAGCTTTCCTGCGGGATTCCGCCACCTTTGAGGAACTGGACCGCGCTAGCTATGACGGCGAGGGATGGGGCCTGTGCAACGCGGGATCCGAACTCATCATGT
Organism: Corynebacterium sp. HMSC068H04; assembly: GCF_001811255.1. Taxonomy (NCBI): domain Bacteria; kingdom Bacillati; phylum Actinomycetota; class Actinomycetes; order Mycobacteriales; family Corynebacteriaceae; genus Corynebacterium; species Corynebacterium sp. HMSC068H04. Next base: position 13,189 of record NZ_KV803990.1, on the reverse strand, counting down.
CCGACGGCTCCGCCAAGCTGCGCCACCTCGATCCGAAGACCTTCGCAGAGCTCGCCCCGCGCACCGAAGTCACCCTCGACGGCTCCCCCGTGAATAACCTCAACGAGCTTGAGTGCGTCGATGGTGCGGTCTATGCCAACGTCTGGATGAGCGAGGATATCCTGCGCATCGACCCGGAATCCGGCGCAGTCACCGCCGTGATCGATACAGCAAACCTCAACCATTCCCCCTCTGCGGATCCCAACGCCGTCCTCAACGGCATTGCCCGAATCCGGGGCACCGACGAGTTTTGGATCACCGGCAAGCTCTGGGATGAGCTGTACCGGGTGCGCTTCGAGTAGGATTCTCAGCCATGGCTACCGTGAAGCAAGCAAGGAAGAAGTCGCTGCTGCAGTTTCTGGCGCTCATTATCGCCGTGGCGGTCATCGTCGTGGCGGTGGTGCTGTTCCAAAAGTGGAGGAATGACCGCCCGGGCCCCGAGCCACAGGACGTCACCATCACGGCCACGGTGGGCTCCGACACCCTTGACGTTGCACCCTATAGCGTCTGCGAGCCTGGCACCGACTGCAAGGAAGGCGAGGTTCCCAACCTCACGGTGGGCCCCGATGACACCTTGAAGTTGGAGATCCCCGAGGCCATCTCTAACCACGAGTGGTCCGTGCTGTCCATCTATGATGACCCGGCCGCCAATGACAGCACCTCTCACGGCGCCAACGAGACCACCTCGCTGGACATCCCCGGCTCTGTGCCGCCGATTGAGGCCTCCACCGGTGAGCGCCCCAAGCTGATGGTGGTGGAGATTTCTACGCTCATGATTGGCCACGATGCCAATGGCGAGGAGACCCCGATGCAGACGGTGTGGTCCCTGTCCACCATGACGGATGAAGAACTCAAGGAGTCCAAGGCCACGGGCGAAGCACCAGCTGAGAAGTAGCGCCCCTGTCCCACCGATCGACAAAGTGCCCTAGTTGCCAAACTTAGGGCTGATCATTGAAAAATCAGCCTAGCTTTTGGCAACTAGGGCACTTTTCAGTCATCGGCCTACGAATGTAGGCCGCCCCTTAGCTATCCAAGTCCTTGGCAATAGCGCGCAGAATCTCCGCCACCTGACGGCCGGTCTTGCGATCTGGGTAGCGGCCCTGGCTCAGCACAGGCTGTACTTGGGTTTCGAGCAACGTCATGACGTCGGAAAGCATGCTCGACAGCTCCTCCGGCTTGCGGGCCGGGGTACGGCGGCGCGGGGAATCAAGGACCTTCACGCGCAGCGCCTGCGGGCCGCGACGGCCAGCAGCGAAGTCGAACTCGATTCGCTGGCCTTGATACAGCTCATCAACACCCTTGGGCAGCACGTTGCGGCCAACGTAGACGTCTTCATCGCCGGGGTTGCTGACAAAGCCGAAGCCCTTGTCCGCGTCATACCACTTCACTTTGCCGATAGGCATGGTTCTTCACTCACTTTCTTTCCGTCTCTCCTCTTATGAAAGCTTAGGCGCTGCCATGCGCCAGGCCTATAGGCCGCAAGCATTCCGGGACGAGGAGGCGCGGCGTAATTAATACTGAAGCGGCCGCGCGGAGGAACTATCCGTGGAACTTATAAAGAGATACATCTTAACCTCCCCACGCTCCGCCAGAGAAACTTGCCCCAGGGTTCACCCCATCAACCACACCCATAACATGCGTGATGTAGCTAACATTGCCGCCGCGAACAGGGGAAACATAGATAAATTGCCATGATTGTTACCGTTTTGGAGCATTTAACGTGACTGTTTCGTTATAAACCGCTACTCTTTCCCACAGGCACTTCGGCCACCGGCCGTGGAAGTCTCGCCCCAGACACAGTCCGGGCTTCCACTAGGCGGCCGCACATGATGTGCATGACTATGAACATCAACTGCAAGACACTATGCCGGACTGGGCATCATCTGGGCGCGAGAAAGCAAGAACAACCTAGAGAAGGAATACTTTAATGGGACGCCACTCCGCTAAGAACAAGTCCATCGCCACCAAGTTTGCCGCCTCCACCGTTGCCGTGGGCGCCGCCGCAGCCATCATGGCACCGAACGCTGCCGCTGCACCGGATTCCGATTGGGACCGCCTCGCGCAGTGCGAGTCCGGCGGCAACTGGGCCATCAACACCGGCAACGGTTACCACGGCGGCCTGCAGTTCAACGCTCAGACCTGGCAGGCCTACGGCGGCGGCGAGTTCGCTCCGACCGCTAACCTGGCAACCCGCGAGCAGCAGATCGTTGTTGCTGAGCGCACCCTGGCACAGCAGGGTTGGGGCGCATGGCCGGCTTGCTCCGCAAGCCTGGGCCTGAATTCCGCCCCGACCCCGCGTGATGCAAGCGCAGCCGCAGCCCCGGCCGAGGAGAAGACCGCTCCGGAGGCTCCGGCTGACGCCCCGCAGGCCGTTCAGGAGGCCGCTGAGGAGCCCACCGATGAGCTGGCTTCCGACGCCCTCTACTCCCTCATCCAGGACACCGCCACCCAGTACGGCCTGACGATCCCGGCATCCTTCACCGAGCAGTACAAGGCAAACCGCCACGACTTCAACGCCTTCTACTCCGCCAACCGCCACGTCATCGACCCGCTGGCACAGGTTCTGGCTGCACGCTAAGCAGCGCGCAGCGCCGTGCAAGCACGGCACATCGAGGCAAAACTCTAACTACATAAAAAGAGACTGGATGGTGTCCTCCATCCAGTCTCTTTTGGTTTTGCTTAAACCTTTTCCTCAACGGCAACGTCTTCCTTAGCGCGCGACCTATCGAAGGCCAGCAACACTAGACCGACAACGATCCACAGCCCCAGTGCCCACCACGCATGGACGGCACCATTGCCATCAAAGAAGGACAGTGAACGGACCAAGTGGCCCGTCGCGCCGATGGGCATCCACTGCCCCAGCGTCGACCACCCGGCAGGAAGCAGCCATGGTCCCGTCGCCAGACCCGACAGCGGGTTCGCCAGGAAGATGGTCGCCACAGCACCGATTCCGATGCCCGCGGCCCCCATCACTCCCGCGAGGCCGGCGGTTACCGCAGAAGTCGCAAGGATACCCGCTGCGATGGCCATCCACTCGGCAGCGAAGCTGCCACCGAGGGTTCCATAAACCGAGTGCAGCATCCACGTAGCAATAAGCGCACCCACCAGCGCGATACCAACGAGCACTCCCATCTTGATCCACTTCTTACCACGGAATGCAAAGGTGGCAATGACAGCGGAAATAATGCCACCAAAAGCTAGCGGAAGGCCAAGCAATGCAATGCCGCTTGCCTGCGGGTCCTCCTTCGTCGTCGGTGCCAGCTCCCGCTTCTCCACGGTCATCCCCTGAGCCTCGAGCTGGCTCGCAAGACCGTCAACCATCGCAACGTAGGGAGCACCATTTCCCGCGGCCGTGAAAGCATTCGCGCCCTGAGGAGAGATAGCGAGGCCGCCAACAGCCTCACGCTGTAGCACCGCGTCTCGCACCTCCGCCTCGCCGTGCTTCACGACGATCTCCGGGGCCTCATCCCCAGCCGCGCTCTCAATCTTCTGCGAGATGCCATCGAGCATGGGCTCCGGTACAGAGACCGCAATCGGCACTCCGGCTGGCCCGGATGCAAAGGTGGGCGCCAAGAATGCCCACAGCATGAGACCGATAACGATGGGGATCCCCACGATGGCAGCTATCGATTTCACAGCAACCGATGGCTGCTTTCTTTCCCGACTTTTCACCGCTGACATTACATAGCCTCCAAACGGAACAGGATGTTTCACTTACAAAGTGGAGCATAGTGTTCCGTTTGATATGATGCAAGCCGTGAGACAAGATGCAGCAGAAAACAAGCAAGCCATCGTCGCAGCAGCCAGGCAGCTGCTCATCACCGAGGGACCGGGCGTATCCATGCGCTCAATCGCCAAGAAAGCTGGCGTGGGCGTCGCCACGGTCTCACGCCACTTCCCCGAGCGGCTCTCCCTCATCGTTGCCATCACCAGCGCGGAGGTAGCGAACATCAAGGAAGAGGTGGACAGCCACCTGCAAGGCTTCGACGAGGACCCCGAAGGCACCTGGCGCGATATCATTCATCGCATCGCCGGCCTTAACTTCGCCGCCGTTGTTCAAGCTGCGGCAGCCGAAATGAACACTGCTGCGTTCTCAGACGATGACGCGCAGAAGATCGCTGCCCATCGCACAGCAGAACTGAAATCGATCTACCAACCGATGATCGAACTCGCGCGGCAAGCAGGCCTCTACCCCGAGTCCCTCACCCCACTCGAACTTCACATCGGCATCGGTCTCATCACCCGCCCGCTGCCCAGAACGCTAGTGAGCACCGACTACCTATCAGGTATACAAGCCCAGCTCATCGATACGCTGCTCGACGGCTTTAAAGCCCAAGCCCGTGCCGACTAGTTCCCGTGCCGACTAGTTGAGGCGCAAGTACATTACAAACACGTATAGCCCCACCGAGGAGAACATTCTCGGAGGGGCTGAAAGCAGGCCAGTCAGGCTCAGCACATTCGCTAAGTGAAGCGCAGATTTCTGCGCGCCAACTTAGCGGTTGATGCGGGTGTACGGGTGTACGTAGTTCAGCTTCTCTGCCGGCATCGGCAGAATCAGATCGTCACCATACGGGCTGGATGCGCCAGCAAACGGTGCAGTGATCTCAGTAATGACGTGCTCGCGGGGGCTGTTCTTCGGCCAAGCCGGGGATACGAAGCCTTTGTTCTCATTCGACATGCTCCTTATTATTCCAAACCCTGCGCCGAAAAGTAACTTAATCACCCAACGAGGGCCCCATCCCTCCCCCGCCTACTAAACTTGATGGCCATCATGACCTCCCCCTCAAACCGCGCCCACGTCACCGAGAGCTACCGCGAATGGCTCAGCCAACTACCCGCTGAAGACTTACGCGCCCTGCTGAGTAACCGCAGCGATGTTCTCTCCCCCGCACCGAAGGACTTCGACGCGCTGGCCTCGCGCCTGACACTTCCGATGCATGTCGCGGATGCCTTGGCGGCAAGCAACGCCGAGCAGCTCGCTGCCTTGGAGGACATCGCACAACGCGGCGGCGAGGTCGACATGGTGGAAGACACCAACCCCACAATCACGAAACAGCTCAAGGAGCGCGGCCTCGTCTTCGGTGACGCACCGCAGGTACGCATCGTCACCGCGGTGATGGGCTCGCTTCCCACCGGATGGTCGCTGCGCAATCAAGTCGAGTTCGACGCACAAGACATCGAAGCGCTCACTCCAGAAGAGCGCCACATCCTCGACGCTTTGGCCAAGGGCGATGGCGTGGGATACACCACTGACACCGAGCCGGATATCAACTCTGACGACCCCGCCAAGCGCCTGCTGGCCAAAGGTTTCCTGGAGCGCATCAATGCCCACTCGGTACGCCTGCCGCGCGCACTTGCCCGTGCACTGGTTGGGGACGCCACCCCGCCCATTCCCACCGCTCCCTCGGGCCGCGCCGGCACCCCGGAACCGGATTCAAAGGCAGACGACGCCGGTGCCGCGGCGGGCCTCGAGGCCGTGCGTGGCATGGAGAGGCTCATCGAGTTGCTCGGTAGCCACCCGGTCGCGCTGCTCAAGGATTCTTCGGTGGGCGTTCGCCCGCTCAACCAGTTGGCGAAGGACCTCGACTTGGATAAAGAAGAAGTCGGGCGGCTTATTGCTCTAGGACACCACGCCCGGCTTCTCCACCGCGGCGAGCCGGATGGCTTAGAGGGCCATTTCCTCGCCCCCACTACCGGATCCCAGGACTGGCTCGAGGCCGATCTCGGGGAGAAGTGGCGCATTCTTCTCGACGCCTGGCGTACCTCCCCCTGGGCCACGTGGAGCGATACTCGGGTGCTCGCAGACGACAGCGCAGTGCGCCGCCTGCCGCGCTTCCGTAGCTTCGTCCTGGGTGTCTACGCTCACTCAGCAGTCGCGCTGAACAGCGAAGAGTTCTGGGAGGATCTGCGCTTTCGCTCCCCTCTCTTTGCCAGCCACACGCGCACGCTGACCATTGAGAATCTGCGCGCCGAAGCCGAATGGATCGGTGCCATTGCACTGGGCAAAGCCACCCGCGTGCTGGCTGATTCCGCCGCGGCCGCCAGCCTCGTCCCCGATACCGTCAGCGAATTCATCATCCAACAAGATCTCACCGTCCTCGTGCCCGGCCCCCTTGAGCCAGACACACACCGCACCCTCGCCTCCCTGGCGGACCTCGAATCCCCAGGCCTGGCCAGCGTGTACCGCATCAGCGAGTCCACCATTCGCCGTGGCATGGACCAGGGTCTGACCGCCCAGGAAATGACCGACTTTTTGGAAACGCATTGCCCGACGGGCGTGCCGCAGGCGTTGGGGTTTGCCATCGGGGACGTCGCCAAGCGCCATGGCACCCTCCGCAGCGGGCCAGCGCTCTCGTACCTTCGCAGCGAGGACCCCGCGCTGCTGGAGCTTGCTGTCGCATCCGTTCCCGGTCTGCGCCTGCTCGCGCCCACCGTCGCGGTATCGCAGCTGCGCGTGGGCGAGTTGCTGGAGAAGCTGCGAGCGAAGGGCCTATCCCCCACCCCGGAGGATGAATCCGGCGCTTCCCTTACCGTCGCCCCCGAGCCCTACCTTTTGCCCACGCCCCGCACGAAGCCGCGCAAGCGCGAGCCCGCCTCGGTGGAGCAGGCGCTTCAGGCTTTGCAGAAGTCAGCGCAGGATCCGAGCCAACACCAGGAGGAGGAGCCAGATCCGCTCACTCTGGCCCGCGCCGCCGCGCGCTTCCACGCCGATATCGTGATTTCCTATGCCGATAAAAGCGGCGATCTCCGCACCGTAACCGTGAAGCCATTATCAGTAGAGGGCGGCTACATTGATGCTCTAGGCACCGCAGGAAAGCCCGTGCGTTTCCCGGTTCACCGCATTTCCTCCGTCCGCTTCGCCGACAGGGATTAAGTCCCTCCCTGACGCACAGAGTAGAAAGGCCCCATCATGCCCGGACCGCTCATCGTCCAATCGGACAAGACCGTCCTCCTCGAGGTGGATCACCCCCAAGCCAACGAAGCTCGCGCAGCACTCGCGCCTTTTGCTGAGCTGGAGCGCGCGCCCGAGCACATTCACACCTATCGCATCACCCCGCTAGCCCTGTGGAATGCGCGCGCCGCCGGGCACGATGCCGAGCAAGTCGTGGACGTACTGGAGAACTACTCCCGCTTCCCGGTGCCGCAGGCGCTGCTGATCGACGTCGCCGAGACCATGTCGCGCTACGGCCGCGTGCGATTGTTGGCGCATCCGGCCCACGGCCTCATCCTCGAATCGGACGAGCCCGTCATCCTAGAGGAGCTCACGCGCACCAAAAAAGTCAGCGAACTTCTGGGCCCGCGCATTGATGACAACACTATCGCCGTGCCGCCTTCCGCACGCGGGCGGCTCAAACAAGAGCTGCTCAAAGCCAGCTGGCCCGCCGATGACCGCGCTGGCTATGTCGACGGCGAATCCCATCCCATCGCGCTGAGTACGGAGGAGGTGGACTGGCAGCTTCGCGATTATCAGCAGTACGCCGCCGATTCCTTCTGGTCCGGTGGCTCCGGCATCGTGGTCCTGCCCTGTGGCGCGGGCAAGACCATCGTGGGTGCTGCCGCCATGTCCAAAGCACAGGCCACCACGCTCATCCTCGTGACCAACACCGTAGCTGGGCGCCAGTGGCGCGATGAGCTGCTGCGGCGCACCAGCCTCACGCCGGAGGAGATCGGTGAGTATTCGGGTGAGAAGAAGGAAATCAAGCCGATCACCATCGCCACCTACCAGGTGGTCACCCGCAAGACCAAGGGCGAATACCGCGCGCTCGAGCTCTTCGATTCCCATGACTGGGGCCTCATCATCTACGACGAAGTGCACCTCCTGCCGGCCCCAGTTTTCCGAATGACCTCCGACCTGCAATCGCGCCGCCGCTTAGGACTGACCGCCACACTCATCCGCGAGGACGGCCGCGAAGGCGATGTCTTTTCGCTCATCGGTCCCAAGCGCTATGACGCGCCGTGGAAGGAACTGGAATCCGCCGGCTACATCGCCACCGCGGACTGCATCGAGGTGCGCGTGGATATGACGCAGGAGGAGCGCCTGCTCTATGCCACGGCACAGGCGCGGGAGAGGTATAGGATTGCGGCGTCGGCAAGCGCTAAGCTGCGGGCCGTCGACAAGCTGCTAAAGAAGCATGCAGGTCAGCAGGCGCTCATCATCGGCGCCTACGTGGACCAGCTGGAGGAGCTCGGTGAGCACCTAGGCGCGCCCGTCATCGACGGCAAGACCTCCACCGCCAAACGCGAAAAGCTCTTCCAGCAATTCCGCGAAGGCGAGCTTCCTACCCTGGTGGTCTCCAAAGTCGCGAACTTCTCCATCGATCTCCCCGAAGCCGCCCTGGCCATCCAGGTTTCCGGCACCTTCGGCTCCCGTCAGGAGGAGGCCCAGCGTTTGGGCCGCCTGCTGCGTCCTAAGAAGGATGGTCAGGAAGCAACCTTCTACACGTTGGTGGCGCGCGAATCGATCGACGCGGAATATGCTATGCACCGACAGCGGTTTTTGGCCGAGCAAGGTTATGCCTACCGGCTGGTGGACGAAGTAGACTTGTGAGCTGATGAAGATTTTCAAGTTTGACGTCAACGAAGACTTTGCCAAGAAGAACAACGAGCTCCTGCGGGATTCCTCGCGCCTGCGCAATTCCGGCCTCATCATGGGCTTGGTTCTTATCCTCGGTGCCCTCGCCGTTTACTTGGGCATGGATGCCGTCTGGCGCATCACGCTGGCCGTCGGCATGGTGCTCTTCGGAATCTTTTGCGCCGTTGTTGGCATCATGGCCTCAAGCAAGGTCGGCACGGCACAAAAGCTCTATGACTCTTATCCGCTTGCCCCGGCCGTCGTCGCGGAGGTCAACGAGCGCGACATGGTCCTCATGGCCTTGGTAAACACCAATGTTGACCCGAAGGCGCCGCCGCGGTGGGGCGCATGCCTGCGCACGGTCACGAGCATTCCAGGCATCAAGCGCACCGTGGGAACTAAGGTCCCGGTGGCCGCTGTTTCCGGCCAGCGCAGCAGCAGCGATAAAGACCATTGGCAGCAGATCACCCCGATGCCAATTGCTTGGGGCACCCCGGATGCGGAGACCGTGACGATTGCACGCAAGTCCATTCCGGAGGATCAGTGGCAGCGCCTGGAGCGCGCACGCAAGCGTCTGACTGACGTCAAGGCTACGAAGTACGATCTGTTGGTCCTGTAAATGACTGTTCACAGGCTTCAAGAATTTGGCGAAACCATCTTTGCCACGATGACCGCGCTTGCCGTGGAGCATGACGCGGTGAACTTGGGCCAGGGCTTCCCCGATAGCGATGGCCCACAGCGCATGCTGGAGATTGCCCAGGAGAATATCGCCGGTGGCAACAACCAATACGCTCCCCTACGCGGGGTCCCAGAACTGGTCGACGCCATCGCGGAGACCTACTCCGTGCCGCAGGATCACGTCGTGGTCACTGCCGGTGCTACCGAGGCCATCACCGCCACCGTCCTAGGCCTCGTGGAGCCCGGCCAGGAGGTCATCGTCCTCGAGCCTTATTACGACGCCTATATCGCCGCCATCGCGCTTGCCGACGCCACCCGCATCGCCGTCCCCTTGAAGGAATCCGGCAACAGCTGGGACATCGACGTTGCTGCGGTACGTGCTGCCGTGACGGACAAGACCGCCATGGTCATCATCAACACCCCGCACAACCCGACCGGCTCGGTCTTCTCCCGCGAGGCACTCACCGAGCTTGCCGAGCTCTGCGTGGAGAAAGACCTCCTTGTGTTGGCCGATGAAGTCTACGAAAACCTCACCTTAGGCAGCGCCGAGCACGTCAGCATCGCCTCCCTGCCGGGGATGGCCGAGCGCACCGTCACGGTGTCTTCTGCCGCCAAATCCTTCAACTGCACCGGGTGGAAGACCGGCTGGGCCATTGCGGAGCCTAAGCTTCTCGACGGCGTCATCAAAGCCAAGCAATTCACCACCTTCGTCTCCACCACGCCCTTCCAGCCGGCCGTGGCGCATGCCCTGCGCTATGAACAAGAATGGCTGGACGGCATGGTGTCTGAGCTTGCAGAGTGCCGCGGTATCCTAGTGGAAGGCCTAGAAAAATTGGGCTTCCACGTCCACGACACCGGCGGCACCTACTACGTGGTTGCCGATGTCTCCCCCACCGGAATGACCGGCGTGGACTTCTGCATGCAGCTGCCCGCAACAAAGGGCGTGGCAGCCATCCCGCTGGCCGCCTTCACGGACAACCCGGAACCGTGGCAGCATAAGGTTCGCTTTGCCTTCTGCAAGCGTCCCGAGGTCATTCGCGAAGCCGTGCGGCGTCTAACTGCAGAGTCCTAAGAATTCAGGCTCCTAAGCTTCCCCTTCTGTCCTGCACATTCTTGTCTTTAACGGCTTTCAGCCCCCTACATTCCGTTCTGGCCTTTAGGAGAACCGGGTTCTACAATCAGCGCGAGTCCCGAAGCAAGGTCTGCCAGCAACTGCTTCGACGAGTCCACAGGAGCATTGAGGTAGTCGATCGTCAGCCCGTTGACCAGTGCAGTGACAAGACGAGCACCTTGCTCAGGCGACAGCCCTCGGGCCAATTTTCCGAAACGTTGCGCTGCTTCGAGACCTTCAGAAACGCGCGCCCGAAACTTCGTCACCTCGGCGTCGTATAAGTCAGCCAGCCATTCACGCGTCGAGGCAGCAGCTCCCACTATGACCCACACAGCGGAATCCTCGCGCTGGACAGGTCCAATTGGCAAAAGTTCAGCAAGACGACTGTGGAAGGCCGCGTGAAAATCCGTCGCATCGGTTTGTGTAAGGGCCCGCGACTCCTGACGCTGCAACGACCTGACAAAAGCTTTCGCGATGATGTCGTCCCGTTTACCCATCTGGTACTGGACAGTCCCAGGTGCGACGCCAGCTTCAGTGGCGACATTGCGCACGCTCAGGGCATCGAGGCCCTGGCTGACCATCACTCGAATAGCAGCATCAGCGATCATTGCGGCGGTGCCGGTGATGGGTGTGTTGCGATCAACGGACATGGAGCTCCAATCTTGCGTAGCTCAGATGCGATGAGCCATTCATAAGTGTAGTTGCACTCGCGCATTGCGCCTCGTACAATCGTACCAAGCCCGCGATTAATACGAACGTACGACGCTGGATTGAGGCCTCTTGCGAGTCTAAGGTCAAACTCCCCGCAAACACCCGACTACTGGAGAATTCCATGTCAGACTTCCTTCCCCTTGCTGGCCTTGCACTCGTAGATAGTTTGAGTGCAGGAACCCTTGTCATTCCTATTGCACTGATTGTTATCTGGCGACGAGTACGTTTAGGCCTATTGGGCACCTATCTCGCTACGATCGCCACGGCCTACTGCGGCCTTGGTATTGCGCTTCTATTAGGGTTCGATGCAGCAGTATCGAGACTTTCTGGCGTAAGCGAGACTGATTGGTTCCGGTGGGTGACTCTTGTACTGGGCGCGGGGCTTTTCATCTTCGGTGCGTTCTCACCAAACCCAAAAAAGCCCGCAGCCGCGCAGACCGCCGGCCCAGAAGTACCAAAGAGTCGGGCTTCTCGCCTTGCACGGGGCGCGTCACTGAGTGCGACCGGCATGGTGGGGCTTGCGCTAGGTGCTGCCGTCGTCGAGGCTGCGACGATGTTGCCTTACCTGGGCGCAATGGGAATTATCCAGTCTATGTCTTTCGGGTTTAGCGGCAAGGTCGCGCTTATTGCGGGGTACTGCATCATCATGGTCCTACCGGCAACTCTTATGGCTGCCATTGCAGGCGCAGCGGGGCCGGCTATCTTTCCTCGTCTGGAGCGCGCCATCCGTCGGCTGGAGTATGAAGCGAAAGTGACGTTGCTGTGGATCGCGGCAATTGTGGGAGTCTACATGGCGGCATCGAGTGCACAAGGGCTCGGATTGATCGGTTGAGTGCCGGGCTGAACGTTGAGCGATAGCGCCGATTGAAGAGCCCCTTCCTGCAGAGCTAGCCCCCCGACCCGTCATAACGGCGGCCGAGAGCTACGTCTTCTTCATCCCCTATCCGATGCCTACCAAGGCGGCAACAGTTGGGAGAAAGAAGAAAATCAGCGCGCCGCCGATTATGTCGAAGCTGACGCCTGTGCGGATCATACGCGCGATGGAAACGCAGCCGGAGCCGTAAACGATGGCATTTTGCCGCGTGGAAATTGGAAGCATAAAGCCAAAGGATGCGCCGAAGGAAGCGGCCATCGCCGGATAACAGGGTCCACTCCCGCAGCCATGGCGAGTGGACCAACAATCGGCACAGTGACAGCCGCCGCGGTATTACTTGTGGTCTCAGAGATGAGGATGGCCAGCAACACCGCCATGGCAGTGATGACCAAGGCACTAGATACGCCCAACATATTGTTGAGTCCGGAACCGATAGTTTCTGCTAGACCGGAGCTGCCCAGCATAGCGCCGAAGATCATGCCGCAACCAAACAATATGATGGTGCCCCAGTCAATCTTGGCCGCATCTGACCAGTCCAGGGTGTACTGCAGCTTCTTGGATTCAACGGGCAGCGAGCCCATATGACTACTTGTTCAAGCCGGTGAGAATCCAAGCACTACCCGGACTATCCAGAGAAAAACTGAGAGCCACTGTCGTTGACTCCATGATTAAAGAAGACGGACTTGATGGAGAACACAGATCAAGAGCCTGTCGAGAGAACTTCACCCATTTCTCGCTGTCGCCCTTTCCTCTAAGAAAGAGGAAGTTTTCATGATCGGAGAAGCCGTGTTCTGGAACAGGGGGATCATCAGCCATAAGTGTTTCTTTGACTGTTTGATACGGAGTGTATGGGCACACGAGCGAAAACTCAGTCCATTCTGGTCCGTAGAGTTCCTCCAGTGTGATGGACTCAGTAACGGGGGTTGCATGTCCCGATCGTCCTAGGGACGCGAGATGAGAAGCCAATGGGTCATCAAAACTACAAGAGGAGAGTAATAGGGAAACAATACTAGTGAGCCCTATCTGCGCCATCATGCGTCTCATTAACATAACCCCCTTCTCCTAGGAAAGCGTAGATAGCAGTCCAATTCTAGCCCAGAGGGCGCACTGGTTCAGAGCAGAAGCTTCGTCGCCACTACTTGCGAAAGCAGATCCAAGAAATCGACCTTGGGTGTTGCGACCGGCTATTTGGTAGCAGTGTCGT
>NZ_KV803989.1:0-29017 GCF_001811255.1 Corynebacterium sp. HMSC068H04 | reverse complement strand
ACTTCGGACGCAATGGGAAAGCGGCATACGCGACCTGGACGAAAGAAGAGCTCACACGACGTGGCCACCCAGACGGGCAACCAGCCACATTCGACACCCACATCGACAACGAATGGAACCCCAGCTTAGGCATAAGAAAAGGCTGGGCCGGACGCTCCTAAATCCACACGAAATGTCCCTTAATGCGACACGCCGCAAATCCACACGAAATGTCCCTTAAGCCCAGCAGCTCGAGGTCTTGGGCTAGGATCGGAAAAGCCCCTCACCACGGGGGTGAGGGGCTTAAACTGTGCGCCATCAGGGACTTGAACCCCGAACCCACTGATTAAGAGTCAGTTGCTCTGCCAATTGAGCTAATGGCGCTTGTTGTTTCTGACCGGCTCTGATTTCCTCAGTGCCTGCCGTGCAACGAGATGTAACTTTAACACCCTCTTCGTAAAAAGGTAAAATCGCCAGGTAAATGGGTGTTTTCCGCGATTAATGCCATGGCTAAATGCTTCTCTCAAAGAGTTGCGAATGTGGAAGCCTGGCGGGTGGGTAACGAAACGGTTAAGAGCGGTGGCGCCAACTGGTTCGTAGGGTGCGTGGGCGGTTAGGCTATGTGCACTCTAATTATTGTCTGTGTCTTTCTATGAGCTAGGGGTTTGTGTGCATTCTCTATTCCCTTCCGCACGTCCCGCAATGCTTCTCTCGAGTATCGTTGCGACCGCTTCACTCTTAACCGCCTGCACTATTGGTGGTGCCGCGGATTCCGGTCCGGCCACTGCCCAATCGGAGGCTGACATCAAAGCGAGCGCTTCGGCGGAAGCATCGGCGTCGGCAGCCGCCAAGGCAAAGCAGCTGAAGTTTTCCGTCAAGGACGGTGCGAGCGACGTCGATCCCTCCAAGCCAGTTGAGGTGACGTCCCCGGCCGGGCTTAAGTCGGTGACAATGACCAACGAAGCCGGCATCGAAGTGGACGATGAGCTGTCATCTGATTCGAAGATGTGGAAGAGTGCAGAAGTGCTGGGGTATAACCGCACCTACACCATCGACGCCACGGACAAGGACGGCACCCATAAAACCATCACCTTCACCACCCCGCAGGCAGCAGGCGTGTCCGAAGTGGCCTTGAGTCCGATACCGGATTCTGAGGTGGGGGTTGGCCAGGTCATCGGCGTGCGATTCGGAAACTACGTCACCGACCGCAAGGCGGCCGAAGAGGCAATCACAGTCAAGACCGAGCCTGCCGTTGAAGGTGCTTTCTACTGGGTCAACAACCAGGAAGTGCGGTGGCGCCCGGAAAACTACTGGGAACCCGGCACGAAAGTGACCGTCGATGTCGACCTGTACGGCCGCAACCTCGGCGGCGGCATCTACGGCGGCGAGGATGCTTCCACTAACTTCACCATTGGTGACCGCGTCATCGCGCTGATCGACAACAACACGAAGATGATGTCGGTGTTCAAAAACGGTGAAGTGCTGCGCCGTTTGCCTGTCTCGATGGGTAGGGATGGCCAGTGGGATACCCCGAACGGAACCTATGTCATCGGTGACGAGTACCCGTCCCTCGTTATGGACTCCACTACCTTCGGCCTGGCTCTCGACGCCGGCGGCTACAGGACTGACGTTCAGTGGGCAACCCAGATGTCCTACTCCGGAATCTATGTCCACGCAGCGCCTTGGGCTGTCGGTGCGATGGGTAGCTACAACCAGTCTCACGGCTGCATCAACGTGACTACTGAGGCTGCTCAGTGGTTCCAAAACACGGTCAAGCGCGGCGATATTGTGAGGGTCTCCAACACCGGCGGCGGCGTGCTGAGCCCGCTCGATGGTCTGGGTGATTGGAACATGGACTGGGCTTCTTGGTCTGCAGGCAACGCTACCGCTAATCAGTAGCGGCCGGGCAGCACTAGCGCGGCAGACCGCGGCGTCGAGACACTGTCTTGTCAAAGGGAATCCAAAACCGCAGGGCGGCGTCCTGGTTCTTTGAGATGCCGATGCGCGGCCCGCGGACCCACTCAGGTTCCTTATCGCGTTGTTTAAGGCGAATGGGCGTGCCGTTGTCCTCGAGGCGGAAACCTAAGGCCTTGCCCAAATTGCCGGGTCCGCGGGCGAGGTTATGAAATTCCGTGTCGCCCCGGCGTTTGTAGGCAAGGTCTACTCCGTCGATGACTTCCCCGCCGCGGAGCAAGCAACCCTGACCGGTTCCTTCGGGCGCGCAGACGATGTTGCCGTTCCGGTGGATGCCGTAGGACATGTAGACGTAGAGGCGGCCGGGCGGGCCGAACATGGGGGCGTTGCGCGGGGTGCGGCCGTTGAAGGTGTGAGAGGCCTCATCGTCTGCGCCGAGGTAAGCCTCGACCTCCGTGATGCGCACCGAAACGCCGTTGTGCGTGAGCACCGTGCCCAGAAGCTGGGGAGCAACGACGTCGGCGGTGTCGGTGAAATCGATCATTGCCGCAGTCTAACGTGAAAACAAACGTTAGGCCTTAGCTCGTTCTTCCTCGGCCTCAATCTCTGCGTTGAAATTACGCTTGGAGGATTGCCACTGGTCCTCAGTCATTCCGATACGCCAGTAGCCAGAGATAGAAACGTCTTCCTTGGGAATCCCTGATTCAACGAAAAGGAAGCGACGAAGCTCTTTGATCATTTCGGCGACTCCGTGGATGAACCATCCGGTTTTCTTCTCCTGGGGGATACCAGCCGCGCGGACCACACGGGATAGCTCAGTACCGTGGGTAGCGCCATTGCGGACTACCCAGGTGATTTCCACGCCATCGCGGGTGGGCAGTTCAAACGTGCGGTCTTCGGCTTCGATCTCGATATATGCAGTCGCAGTCGCGCCGTCGGGAAGCCGCTTCAAGCCAGCGCTGATGGCCGGTGCTGCAGACTCGTCGCCGGCGAACACAAAGTGCTCATAGTCTTCGGTTGGACCCCACGCGCCACCAGGGCCGAGGAAACCGAGCTTCTCTCCAACCTCGGCTCTGCGTGCCCAGGGGCCAGCCAGGCCGGAATCACCGTGGGACACAAAATCGATGTCAAAATCCCCGGTTTCTGAGTTCACGTTGATCAGGGTGTAGGTGCGGAGAATTGGCTGCTTATCGCGCGGTTGCTCTGCGCGAATCTGCTGAATATCAAAAGGCCAAGAGTAATCGGCGCCCTCTGGCACGAACAACAACTTGATGTAGTGATCTGTAAACTCCAGCTCCTTGCCTATGAATGCTGGAGAGTTCATGTGTAACCGAACCAGGTCTGGAGATACTTGGCGGCGGCCAGTCACGGTCGCTTCATGTGCCTTGCGGGGTTTGCGCTTCGGCGCTGCCTCTTTAACCTGGTCAGCCATTGTCATCACTATCCTTGCTATCTCTTCATGAGCTTAGATTTTCTGTGAGGACAGAATCCCACATGCTCTAAGTTTAGGTAAGGCTAACATGCTTAAGGTTGGCGGGCATAAAAAATTACCCCGCATCCTGTCGGAACAGGGCACGGGGCATATTCGGGGTGGCTGACGGGGCTCGAACCCGCGACACCCAGGATCACAACCTGGTGCTCTACCAGCTGAACTACAGCCACCATCGTTGCCTGAAAGCAACGAGATACAGGTTAACTCACCTCGTTGAATTTACAAAAACGCCTGGTAGTCATCGGTAGTGGCAGCCTTAAGATCCTCCGCTTCCGCGGTGGAGGGGCCGTCGTCCGTGCGGAAAACGCTGCGGCGGTAGAAGTCGAGCTCTCGAATGGACTCAATAATGTCTTGCAGGGCTCGGTGTGCCATGCCCTTTTGTGGCTGGTTGTAGTATGCCCGCGGGTGCCAGCGGCGTGCTAGTTCCTTAATCGTGGAAACGTCAATCATTCGGTAGTGCAGCGCGGCGTCCAGGCGCGGCATGTACTCGCGAATGAAGGTGCGGTCCGTGGCGATGGAATTGCCTGCAAGGGGAGCAGGGTGGTTGGCGTCGCAGTGCTTCTCGACGAGCTTCAGTACCGCTTCCTCCGCCTCTTCGATAGTGATCGTGGATTCCCGGATTTCCTTGTCGAGACCGGACTTCGCATGCATCTCGGTGACGAAGTCATCCATCTCCGCCAGTTCTTCCTCTGTAGCGTGCACGACGAGGTCGAGGCCCTCGTCAAGGATGTTTAATTCGGCGTCCGTGATGACGGCGGCGACTTCCACGATTACGTGGCGCTGCGGTTCAAGTCCGGTCATCTCCAAGTCGATCCAGACGAGGCGGTCGTTTTTGGCGGGGATATCACTCATGGCTTCCACCATAGTTTCTCTTCGGTCATGGTTTGGGAGGTGCCCTAGTCGGCTGAGATGGGGGTAAATGGGGGTGAGGAGGGGTCTCGTTGTGGAAGGTGCCTTTTTATTCGAGGTGTGCTGGGGTTTTCTGGTTGACATTGAGGGGCAGTGTCGAGGGCTTCTTGAACTTTTTCATGATTTCTCTCACCAAACCCTTGGGAGATGGGACATTATTAGGTCAGCCTTTAAAGTGATGGCACTCACATATATCGAAGGACGGAAACCTACCGATGTCAGCCTTTCTTGACACTCTCAACTCATTAATTTGGTCACCAGCATTAGTCTTCCTGTGCCTCGGCGCGGGAATTTATTTCACCCTGGCCACCAAGTTCTTACAGGTGCGCTGCATTCCGGACATGATTAAGCAGCTGAAGGACGGCGAAAGCTCCGATTCGGGTGTCTCGTCCTTCCAATCGCTGATGATTTCCCTGGCGGGCCGCGTTGGCGTGGGAAACATTTCGGGCGTTGCAACCGCCATCGCTTTCGGCGGCCCAGGTGCCGTGTTCTGGATGTGGGCGGTGGCTTTGCTCGGTTCCGCAACTTCTTTCGTGGAATGTACCTTGGCGCAGGTTTATAAGGAGAAGGACCAAGACACCGACGAATACCGCGGTGGTCCGGCTTATTACATCGAGAAGGCCTATAAGCACACCAAGGCCGGTCCTTTCATGGTGGTCTATGGAATCGTCTTCGCTATTGCGATGATCCTTGCCACCAGCTACTTCCTGCCCGGCATTCAGGCTAACGGCGTGGCTGCGGCCGTACAGAACGCTTGGGGTGTTGAGGTCGGTTGGTCTGCCGTGATTCTGGGCGGAATCCTCGCCATCATCATTATTGGTGGCGTGAAGCGCATCGCTAACTTCGCCTCCCTCGTGGTCCCGTTCATGGCCGGCGCCTATATCCTCTTTGCCATCATCATCCTGATCATGAACTTCAACCAGATCCCCGAGGTCTTCGGCATGATCTTTAAGTCCGCTTTCGGCGCGGAGCAGGCTTTCTCCGGCCTATTGGGCTCGGCCATCATGTGGGGCGTGAAGCGCGGTATCTACTCCAACGAGGCAGGCCAAGGTACCGGCCCACAATCTGCCGCAGCTGCGGAGGTATCCCACCCAGCCAAGCAGGGCTTCGTGCAGGCCTTCGCGGTCTACATTGACACCCTCTTCGTGTGCTCTGCTACCGCATTCATCATCATCTCTACCGACATGTACAAGGTCTTCGAAGGCGAGTCGGAGGATGGCCCAGTGCGCTACGCCGGTTCGATCCCGGATGGGGTCGAGGTCGGTCCGGGCTTTGTCCAGCACGGTCTGGACACCCTGTTGGCAGGTTTCGGCCCGAGCTTCGTTGCCATCGCTATTGCCTTCTTCGCCTTCACCACTGTCCTGGCGTACTACTACATGGCGGAGGTCAACCTGACCTATTTCAACCGCTGGATCAGCAACAAGACCACTCGCCGCGCGTTGGTGTGGCTCCTGCGCATTCTCCTCGTGGTGTCCGTGGTTGTTGGCGCAACGACGACTCCGGGTGCTGCCTGGGCGCTGGGCGATATCGGCGTTGGCGCGACCGCGTGGCTCAACATCATCGCCATCCTCTTCCTACAGGTCCCGGCCCTCAAGTGCCTCAAGGATTACAGCGCACAGAAGGCAGCTGGCAAGGACCCGCAATTTGACCCAGAAGCGTTGGGCATCAAGAACGCCGAGTTCTGGGTAGAGCGCAAGCTCGCCCGGGAGGAGGCCGCACAGAAGGCTATCGCGGAGCAATCGCCGCTCCAAGGCAAGTAAAGCAATGCCCGCTCTCCACGGGGAGAGCGGGCATTTTATGTCCTAGGCCATCTTGGAATAGAAGCTGCCGATGAGCGGTGCAGCAATTGGGGTGGGCACAATCTTGCCCAACGCGTTCATTGCTTTCGATAGCGGCCCAGGGACCACGCGGCGCTGGTTGCGGGCCATGGCCTCCAGGGTCTCTTCGGAGCAGGACTCATAGGTGGTCCACAAGAAATCCGGGACTACCTTGTCCACGATGGATTGCTCTTCTTCGGGGATGACGGCATCGCGCACCGGGCCGGGGGCAAGCAGCGTGCAGGTCACGCCGGAGCCCTTGAGCTCGTAGTGCAGGGCCTCCGTAAACGCGTTAACACCTGCCTTGGTGAACACGTAGGTGGCGTTGTTTGGGATGGAGACGTTGCCCGCGGCCGATCCCACGTTGCAGATAGCGCCGCTGCGTCGCGGCAGCATTTGCTCAAGGGCGGCGCGCGTCAGGCGGTGAACGGCCTTTGCATTGAGGTCGAACTGCCGGGTTTCATAATCCCAGTCCTGCTCCATGAACTTGCCAAAGCTGGCGATGCCCGCCGAGTTGACGATGATGGAGATTTCCTTGCCCGCCATGAACTCGATGACGCGGTTCACGTCTGCGGCCTCGGAGAGGTCCGCTGCCAGCGCGATGGCGTCCACCTCGTGGCGCGAGCGCAGGTCCGCGGCGATGGATTCAAGGACGTCTTCGCGGCGGGCAACGAGAATGACGTTGTAGCCACGGGCGGCTAGGTCCTTGGCCATCGCAGCGCCAATGCCCTGGCTAGCGCCGGTCAGCAGCGCATACGAGGAGCGGGTAGGGGCGGGCAGCCCGGGGGAGTGAGCCATGAAACGGCGTCCTTTCTCTCAGGGTGGGAAGTTTCCACCCAGCGTAGAGCAATCAGGGTCTAAATCAGGGTAAACACCGATGAACCCTTCGGCCCAACTCTGGATAATGGACAGTGAAAGGAGACATCATGAACAACCAACGTTTGACCCGTTCCACAACTGACACGATGCTCGGAGGCGTGTGCGGCGGCATCGCACAGACCTACAACCTCGACCCGACCTTGGTGCGAATCCTCTTCGTTGTTGCCACGCTGCTGGGCTTCTCAGGAATTCTGCTCTACCTCATCCTCTGGGTCGTCATTCCAGTGGAGTAATCGGTAGTTTAGTTTCTACAAATTACTGCAGCGGGCCCATCGCCATGAAGCGCTTCCACGTTTCCCACTCATCACGCAGACGCGGCAGGGCGCTGGGTGGGGTTGCGGTGCCGTCGACAAGCGTGGCGTCCTGCATGCGTACGCCGTAGTCGAAGAAGAGAGCCCCGTGCCCGGAAGCGCCATAGCGGAGGACCGGCACCAAATTGAGCCCGTCGAATGACAAGGGCGCGTTGGGGCGCACATCAAGCCCCGCGATCGCCGCGAGGGTAGGAGCTAGGTCGAGCGGGGAGACAAGCTCAGTGCACTCCCCGGACTCTGCAACCCCGGGCCACAGGAGAGACATCGCGGCCTTATCCTCCTGCAGGGAACACACCGCTACGACGCCATCGAGATCATCCAACACGTGGGGGTCTGGTTGCTCAAGAAGCCGAAAGACCCGTGACGATGCGGGGCGGGTATCCTCCCGAACCTCGAAGCCAGCTGCCGCAAAAATGTCCGTGATGCGCGTTGTGGCTCCGCGCTGCGGGTACTGCCCGGTGAGCACTCCGCGGCGTGACTCCGCATAGCTTGGTGACGTCCCCCAGGCATTGCTGAAGCGCATTCCGCGCAGCGCGGATTGTGGAGCGTGGTCAAAAGTCGCGAGGGTGATGTCCATAAAAGTGTGTCCAAATTGTGCCCAAAGGCCACTTTCCGAGGCTTAATAAAACCCCAAAAAGTGGCCCTGACCTGCGTGCCCCCAGCAGGATTCGAACCCGCGACACATGGGGTAGAAACCCACTGCTCTAATCCACTGAGCTATGGAGGCGTACCGCGCCATCATAACGCACTGGGGCGTGTAGTCCGATTATCGGGCTACCGCTGGCGTTGGCTCGGCGTAGGCGTTGAGGAGGACGTCGTTAAGCGTGCGCGCCGCGGGGCTCAGCGCACGGTCCGCGCGGTGGATGACGAGCGCCTGCACGGTCGGGAGGGCTTCCGCGATTCGCCGGAAGTGGACTCCCTGCTGGCCCAAAGCCTGCGCGGTGTGCGGCAGGAGGCTGATGCCGTAGTCGCCCGCCACGAGTGGCAACCCCGTTTGCAACGTGGGAACTTCTTGGACTGTAACGGGCTTGCTTAATGCTGCCTTAGCCCACACCTGATCCATTGCTTCCGGCAAACCGCTGAGTTCCGGCCAGCGCGGCGGCAAGAGCCAGGTCTCAGCGCTCAGGTCGGTCAACCGCACGGGGTCGGGCAAGCCTTTAAGCCTCTCGGGGAGCGCGACGTGCACCTCCATTTCTGCGGCGCAGTCAATGGTGAGCTGCGCGCCGTAGTCTTGGTGGAAGCGCTGTGGGTTAGTGGTGAGGAGGATTCCCAACTCCGCTGAGCCATCCAGGACCTCTCTCAACGTGGCGGTTGGTTCTAAGTCCTTTAAGGAAACACTTACCTCCGGTGCGCGCTGGCGCATGCGGCACAGAATCTCTGGCATATAAAGCCAGTTGAACTCGGGGGCGGAGCATAACGTCACAGAGCCCGCGCTGCCGGATGCAATTTCGGCAAGGCGCGTGGTGGCGGTGGTAAGAAGGGAATCTATCGAGGTAGCGACGCCATAGAGGTAATCTCCGGCCTCTGTGGTTCGGACTCCACCGCGCCCGCGGGAGAGCAGCTTCACGTTGAGATCCTTTTCAAGTTTGCGCACGGTCAGGCTTAAAGAAGGTTGCGTGAGCTGCAGTGCTTCCGCAGCTTGCGTGAATGAACCGTGGTCCACAACGGACCGAAAATGGTGAAGCTGGCGAGAGTCCATAAGAGCAGACTACCCGAAAGCTTAGAAAAAACTACTTTTTAGGTAAGAGAACCTCCGTGACGGTAGACTGCCCACCATGCACACTGAGAAAGAAACTCCCAGCTCACAGCGCTTTCGGGGGGCGGCGCGCTCGACGTCGGGAGCGCAGCCTTCCCGCTTGTTGAATCTTTCTTTCGTCGTCTTCGCGGGCCTCGTGGGCGGAATCATTTCTCTGTTCTTTCTTGCGGACTCGCTCGCCGCCCTAGGCATCCCCGACCCAGGGCGTATGACAACGTTCGGCCTGCCCTTCTTCCGCGCTATCGCGTGGATGCTCATGGCGCTTTCTATCGGCTCCTTTATGTCGAGCGCCTTCTTTATCTACCCGGCGGTACCGGATAAGGACAACGAGCGTCTCATCAAGGCCACGCTCACCGTCGATGGGCACATCGCAGCGCGGACCGGCGCATGGGCGGCGGTGGGCGCCGCGGTGGTGTCTTTATTAGAGGTCCCTCTCGTCATGTCGGATCTCACCGGCACCCCGTTGGCCAAGGTTCTCAACCCAGAGCTGATGGGCATGGCAGTGGGGCAGATCGCGGCGTCGCAAGTCTGGCTGCTCACCGCAGCTATCGCAGTGGTTGTTGCCGTATCTGGTTTTGTCGCACGCACGTGGGCGGGCCAGGTCGGAACGTTTTTCTTGTCATTGTTGCTGACGGTGCCTCTCGGGATGGAGGGCCACTCGGCTTCCGGCGGCGATCATGACTACGGTACGAACTCGCTGCTGCTGCACCTGTTCTTCATCATGCTCTGGGTCGGTGGACTCATGGGGCTCATCGCCCATGGCCGCCGCCTTGGCCCAGATATGGGTGTGGCGGTGCGTCGCTATTCCACGGTCGCTTTGTTCTCCATCGTGGGGCTGGCAGCTACAGGCGTAGTTAATGCGCTGATTCGCGTTGAGTTCGGGGATCTGTTCACTACTCGATACGGCCTGTTGGTGCTGAGCAAAGCGGTGCTCACCGTGGTGTTGGCGGCCATCGGCTTCGTGCACCGACGGGTTACCATCCCTCAATTGAAGAGTTCGCCGCGCCTGTTTATCAGGGTGGCTGTGGTTGAGGTTCTCATCATGGCGGCGACTGTTGGCGTGGCCATCTCGATGGGCCGTACGCCGCCCCCGCCGCCGCGGGACCCGAATCTCAACGCCATGCAGATCCTGCTGGGCTATGAGCTTTTCGACGCCCCCACCGCCACCAACGTGTGGACCATGTTCCGCTTTGATCTCATGTTTGGCTCGCTGGGGATCGTGCTGGCAGGCTTCTACCTGTACGCGCTGTGGCGCCTCAAGCGCCGCGGGCTGACGTGGTCGGCAGGACGCACTGCGTGGTTCCTCGTGGGAGCGCTGGGCATGACGCTGATCATGAGCAATGGCATCGGCTTGTATATGCCGGCGCTGTACTCCATGCACATGTTGGTGCACATGATTCTGTCCATGGCAGTCCCGCTGTGCCTTGTGTTGGGCGCTCCGGTGACCTTAGTGATGGAAGCTTTTGAGCCTGGGGAGCCGGGCAAGCCCACGCTTCACGACGCTGCCGTCGCCCTCACCAAGGCTCGTACCTTGCGCATTCTTACGCATCCAGCGGTCAACGTTGTGCAGTTCCTGGCTTTCCTCTACGTGCTCTATCTTTTCCCGAACTTTTATGAGCTCGCCATTTCGGAACACGCTGGGCACGTGATCATGAACTGGGTCTTCCTGATCTCTGGCTACATCTACTACTGGGAGGTTATTGGCCCGGACCCGTTGCCGTGGCGCGCGCCGACGGGCATTCGCCTGCTCATCCTCTTCGTGTCGATGCCCCTGCACCTTTTTGCTGGCGTCTACCTCATGCAGATGCAAGTCATTCTGGGCTTGGACTTCTATGAGTCCTTGAGCTTGCCGTGGCACCCGGACTTTGTCACGGACCAACGAACCGGCGGCGGTATTTCCTGGGGCTTCGGCCAATTCCCGCTGGTGATTGTGTTTGGTTCGCTATTCCTTGACTGGCTGCGGGAGGACCGTGCTACCGCTCGGCGCCATGATGCTAAGGCGGATATTGACGGCGATGCTGATTTGGAAAGCTATAACGCCATGCTCAAGCAGATGAGCGAAGGGGATGATTCCACCTTCCGCCAGCACTAGCGGGAGTGCGCACCCTGGGTGTGTGGAAAGGTGCTTTTACCTTTGTGGATGGATATCTTGTTGACGCGTACAACAAGTTATCCACAGGTTGGCAGTGAGGCCATTGCGGGCGCGCTGATCGGTGGCGATGATGCGAGGTACGGGAGGCGCATCGCTTCCTCGCATTGAAAAGAGCACCAGCCACAAACAGCAAAGGAATCACGCAATGTCTCAATACCCAATCTCACTCACGGGGCGCCTGACTCACGACCCCCACCTGACCAAAATCAGCGAAACCATGTACAAGGCCCGCCTCCGCTTTGCTTCCTCGCGCAGCGTTCCGGAGAAGGATGAGGAGGGCAAGACGGTGTGGCGGGAGTTGGACCTTAACTATATCGACGGTGAGGTGTGGGGTCAGTGCGCCATCAACGTTAAGAAGTCCCTGTTTAAGGGCATGCCGGTCTTTGTTATGGGCTCCATTGTCACGGATCGGTGGGAGGATAAGAACGGGGCAAAGCGCTCTAGGACCTATATCAAGATCGCCCACGTGGGCCTTGACCTCAACCGCTTCTGTATTACCTCCACCAAGATTGGTACCTCCTATGGTGAGGAAGGCAGCGAAGCCCTCTGGCTGGGGGAGAATCCGCCAGTACCGGATGTGGATTACACGGCACCGCCGAGTACTGCGGAGGATGAGGCATTGCCGGCTGCTCTGCAGTCGGGAGATACCCCGCAGGATACTGCGGCGGATCGTCAGCAAGCACAGAGCGCGGCCGAACCTCACCGCGAACCGGCGCCAGAAGAAGCTATGGCCTAAGGACGGGGGACTACCACCGCTCATGTGATGTACTCTTTGTACTGTTATTGACCAATCCTGACAGAAGTAAAGGGTGAAACATGGGCGAATTCATCTACACGATGAAAAACGTGCGTAAGGCCATCGGTGACAAGGTTATTTTGGACAATGTCACTATGGCTTTCTACCCGGGCGCCAAGATTGGCGTCGTGGGCCCCAACGGTGCAGGTAAGTCCTCGATCCTGAAAATTATGGCCGGCCTCGATCAGCCTTCCAACGGCGAGGCTTTCATTGACCCGGGCAAGACGGTCGGCATCCTTCTCCAGGAGCCGCCGCTCAACGAGGAGAAGACGGTCCGCGAGAACGTCGAAGAAGGCCTCGGGGAGATCTTCCAGAAGAAGCAGCGCTTCGAGGAGATCGCGGAAGAGATGGCCACCAACTACTCCGACGAGCTCATGGAAGAAATGGGCAAGCTGCAGGAGGAGCTCGACCACGCGGATGCGTGGGAGGTTGACTCCAAGATTGAGCAGGCCATGGAGGCACTGCGCTGCCCGCCGTCTGATGACCCGGTGACTAACCTGTCCGGTGGTGAGCGCCGCCGCGTCGCGCTGGCCAAGCTGCTGCTGAGTGAGCCGGACCTCCTGCTGCTCGACGAGCCTACTAACCACCTCGACGCCGAATCCGTCCAGTGGCTGGAGAAGCATCTCGAGTCCTACCCGGGCGCCGTCCTGGCCGTGACCCACGACCGCTACTTCCTCGACCACGTTGCGGGCTGGATCTGTGAGGTTGATCGCGGCAAGCTCTACCCCTACGAGGGCAACTACTCCACTTACCTGGAGAAGAAGGCAGAGCGCCTCGAAGTTGCTGGTGCTAAGGACAAGAAGCTGCAGAAGCGCCTCAAGGAAGAACTCGCGTGGGTTCGTTCCGGTGCGAAGGCGCGCCAGGCCAAGAACAAGGCCCGTCTTCAGCGCTACGAGGAGATGGCTGCAGAAGCCGAGCAGTACAAGAAGCTCGACTTCGAGGAGATTCAGATTCCGACCCCGCCGCGCCTGGGCAACAAGGTTGTGGAGGTCAAGGACCTGACCAAGGGCTTCGATGGTCGCGTCCTTATTAAGGACCTGTCCTTCACCCTGCCGCGCAACGGCATCGTCGGTGTTATCGGCCCGAACGGTGTGGGTAAGTCCACCCTGTTCAAGACCATCGTGGGCCTGGAAGAGCCGGATTCCGGTTCTGTCACCGTCGGCGAGACCGTCAAGCTTTCCTACGTTGACCAGGGACGCGAAAACATTGATCCAGAGGCCACCGTGTGGGAGGTCGTCTCCGATGGGCTGGACTACATCCACGTTGGCCAGAACGAGATGCCGTCCCGCGCCTACCTCTCCGCATTCGGTTTTAAGGGCCCGGACCAGCAGAAGCCGTCTAAGGTTCTTTCCGGTGGTGAGCGCAACCGCCTGAACCTGGCCCTGACCCTCAAAGAGGGCGGCAACTTGATCCTCCTCGATGAGCCGACCAACGACTTGGACGTGGAAACCCTGGGCTCCCTGGAAAACGCGCTGGAAAAGTTCCCCGGCTGTGCCGTGGTTATTTCCCACGATCGCTGGTTCCTCGACCGCACCTGTACCCACATCCTGGCCTGGGAAGGCAACGTCGCGGAAGGCCAGTGGTTCTGGTTCGAGGGTAACTTCGGCGATTACGAGAAGAACAAGGTCGAGCGCCTCGGTGAGGACGCCGCCCGTCCGTCTCGCGTTACCCACCGCAAGCTCAGCCGCTAGGGCCGCTCAGCCCTAACACTCAAAGGAAATCTTCGGAAGGATTCTGGAATGCCCGCTCAGAATGTTGTGTCGGAGGAGACTAAGGACAACGTCCACGAGCTCACCGTGGGAGTGCGTTGGTCGGACTTCGACATGTACGGCCACATGATGAACGCCAACTTTATCGAGCTGGCACAGGAGGCGCGCTTGGCCTTTGCCATGCACCACTTCTATTCACGTGGCCTAAACATGGTGGCTTTTGTTCGCCACATCGACGCGGACTATGTTCGCCCCATCAAGTGGGATGGACGGCACGGCACGGTGACAGTGGAGACCACGGTGGTGCGCCTTGGAACTACGTCGTTTACCACTCGCCAGAAAATCAAGGACGCGCAGGGCCAGGTGGCCTGCGTCATCGACTGTGTGCAGGTCACCATTGATCCAGATACCCAGATGCCGCGAGAGGTTTCTGAGCAGGAGCGCACCATCATCCTGGAAAATGCTGTCGTCGAGTTGGACGAGCAGTAGGCGGCCAGCGCAATTATGGAGAGTGAATCCCTGACATTGCACAACGGCGGGGTGGGGCTGCAGGCCCTCCTCGCTCGTGCGACGGGGCTGGATGCCTCAGCGACGGTGCGCTTGCGTCAATACGACGCCACCCACGTTGAGGTTTTTGTCACGACCCCCTTCGATGTCGTCGTAGCGCGGCGCTGCGAGGGCGTCGTTGGCCGCGATGGGGCAGTGGTGTCGGCGCAGGCGCTTCTCGACGCCCTCCGCACCACCCCCGAACACCTTCTTGAAGAGGACGGGGCGGGGGTGCTTGACCTAGGCCCCGCGCGCGACCCCTCATGGCCGGGGGCCTTGCCGCCGGTAACGGGGTTTCGAGAGATTGATTCATTGCCTGTCGACGTCGTCCGTGACTTAGCGGATAAAGGCCGGCAGCTAGCTCGGCAATTCTCTGGTCCGATGGGACCTCCGAAAAGCCTGTTGAATCAAACCGTGCTCACCGTGGAGAGCGCGGAGACCCAAGTAGAGATTCCTATGCGGATGATCTTCGCCTGCACGAGTTTGGGCCTCATCCCGGGCTTTGCTGCGTCACTCAATATCCCCCGCCACCTGCGCGTGGCGGGCAAGGGGCGGTGGGTGCGCCTCGACGCGCCCTATGGCAGTGTTTATCACTCCACGCGGCTGTCTTTGTTCTAAAACGTCTCCAGCCTCGCCGCCGCAGAGTCCGCGGCGGGGCGCGGCACCGCGGAAGGAAAACTGTGTGGTTTCTACGCCCGCAACGCAGCGTGATTTGCGTTACCATTAAGGGGTCGAATTCAGTTTCTTTAATAAAAGGAGATGACTCGCACGATGCGTATTGCGGCACCCAAAGAAATCATGAACAACGAGAACCGCGTCGCTCTTACCCCGAGCGCTGCGCACGCACTCATCAAAGATGGCCATGAGGTTCTAGTGGAAACTGGGGCCGGAGAAGGCGCTTCTTTTCCGGACTCCGAGTACCAAGCCGTGGGCGCGACGATCGTCGCCACCGCCAAGGAGGCCTGGGCGGCGGACATGGTGGTCAAAGTCAAAGAACCGCTCGAGGCCGAGTATGGCTACCTGCGCGAGGATCTGCTGCTCTTCACTTACCTCCACCTGGCGGCGGACCGTCCGCTGACGGACGCCCTGGTTGAGGCCGGAACCACCGCCGTGGCCTATGAGACGGTTACCGATGCCCGCGGCACTCTGCCGCTTTTGACACCGATGTCCCAGGTGGCCGGGCGCCTCGCCGTCATTGAGGGAACGCACCATCTGTTGTCCACGCAGGGTGGGCGTGGCTTGCTGGTCTCCGGCGTGCCGGGCACCCAACCGGCACGAGTGGTGGTCATCGGCGGCGGCCAGGTTGGCGCGTCCGCGGTGGCTATGGCGCATGGCCTGCGCGCGGAAGTCACGGTGCTCGACCTTGACCCGCACGTCCTGCAGCGCTTCGATGAGCAGTACCAGGGCGGCGTGCGCACCCTGGTGTCGGACCCTGCCACGCTGGAAGCGGAGCTTCTCGCCGCCGACCTCGTCATCGGCGCCGTCCTCGTACCCGGTGCTGCCGCCCCGAAGTTGGTTCGGGAGGATGTGGTTAAGCGCATGAAGAAGGGCGCCGTGCTTGTCGACGTTGCCATTGACCAAGGCGGCTGCTTCGAGAACTCCCACAAGACCTCGCACGATGAGCCAACCTTCAAGGTGCACGACACCCTCTTCTACTGTGTTGCCAACATGCCGGGCGCGGTGGCGAACACCTCCGCGCGCGCACTCGGCTCGGCGACCTTGCCGTACATGCGCGCCCTGGCTGCCGGCGGCTTCGACGGTGCAGTCGAGCGCTTCCCGGGCTTGGCCAATGGTCTGATGACCCGCGGGGGAGAGCTGGTGTCCAAGCCCGTGAAGGAGGCCTTCGGGCTTTAGGGTGCGCGGTTGATGAGCATCTCCGCTACCCGTTCCATGTGGTCCCAAATCATCGCGCGGTAGGCCGGCGGGATGGTCTCCTCGTCGATCTGCGCCAAGGAATTGCCCATGAGCTCGAGCCAGCGATCATGGGCAGCTATGTCGATGGGGTAGGGCGCGTGGCGCATGCGCAGGCGCGGGTGACCGCGATTCTCTGAGAAGAGCTGGGGTCCGCCCCAGTACTGCACGAGGAACCAGGTCAGACGTTTTTCCGCGCCCTCCCAATCCTGCTGCGGGTACATCGGCCCGATGAGATCATCCTCACGCACCTGTGCATAGAAACCGCCGACGAGTTTCTCAAAGGTCTCCATTCCACCGACGGCTTCGAATACGCTCGTTGGTTGCACGCCTAATCTTCCTTTCGCGTCAGGCTGGGTTCTTCCAAATCAAAGATAGCCATCCCCCGCGGGTAGGGCGTGGTAATTCCTTCCGTATGCATGGCGGTGAGGATTTTCGCCTGCATCGCGCGCTGCACATCCCATTGTTTGCCCGGTAGCGTCTTGACGGAAACGCGGTAGGACATGTGGTCAACTTCCAAACCGGACATGCCATTGACCGTAGGTTTGGCCAGGATGAAGCCCTTGATTTCGGGGTCGCGGGCGGCGTCCTCTGCTGCGGAGGTGATGACATCGACTGCGCGGGTGGGGTCGTTACTCAGTGCGATGGGCACTTGCACGCGGGCGACGGAGTAGCGGTCGGAATGGTTGGCCACCTGCAAGATTTCGCCGTTACGGACGTACCATAGCGCGCCATCGATATCGCGGACCGTGGTAATACGTAGGGAAATGGACTCCACGTCGCCGAAGACCCCGTTTCCGAGGTCGATGGTGTCACCGATGCCGTACTGGTCCTCCATGAGCATGAAAATGCCGGACAGGAAATCCTTGACCAGCGCCTGGGCGCCGAAACCAAGGGCGACACCAACCACGCCGGCTGAGGCTACGAGCGGGGCGACGTTGACTCCGAGCTTGTCCAAGATAGCGAGCGCTGCCCAGACCCAGACGAATATGGCAACCGCGGAGCGTCCAACGCCGGCGAGGGTCTGGATGCG
The DNA here is from genome assembly GCF_001811255.1 of Corynebacterium sp. HMSC068H04. Taxonomy (NCBI): domain Bacteria; kingdom Bacillati; phylum Actinomycetota; class Actinomycetes; order Mycobacteriales; family Corynebacteriaceae; genus Corynebacterium; species Corynebacterium sp. HMSC068H04. The sequence continues at coordinate 11,813 of NZ_KV803989.1, read as the reverse complement.
GGAGGTGCGCCGAGCCTCCTGTGTTTGCTCGAGGACCTTGTCGGTTGTTTTGTGCGCTTTGCGCGGGGAGAGCGGCGAGCTGAGCTTGCCCTTCTTGATGCTGTTATCAGCCAGCTTGGTGATGAGCCGGCGCAGCAGCCAGCTGCCGATGATGGCGACGATGAGGATGAGCGCGATGCCGATGGGTTTGTCGATGAGCCAGGACTGCATGTTTTCTGTTTGCCACCAGCGGGTGACCGCGTCGACAGCCCCGTCGGTTGGCTCGGAGGAAGCGCTTAGGTATGCGGTTGGTCTGGTCACGTGTGTCCTTTCTGCTATCGCTCACGACTGACACCTACCGATGGTAGGGAAGAGAGCTGAATATAAAAAGCTTGTCTTTCCCGCGACTGAACAGCTTGGTCTAGAATTGTGCCTCATGACTGACAACCGCACTCTTGGCTTTTCCTCCCGTTCCATCCATGCCGGTTACCAGCCGGATCCCTACATGGGATCCATCAACGTACCGATCTACGCCTCCACGACCTACCAACAGGACGGCCTCGCGCAGTTGCGCGGCGGCTATGAGTACGGGCGCGTGGCCAACCCCACCGTTCATTCGCTGGAGAAGACCCTCGCGGCGCTGGAGAACGCTGAGTACGCCCGTTGTTTCGCCACGGGCATGGCGGCCGTCGATACCCTCATTCGGATTCTCGTCCGCCCAGGTGACCACGTGATTTTGGGTAACGATGCCTACGGCGGCATGTATCGCCTCCTGCATCATGACTACGGCGAGTGGGGCATCGAGCTGTCCATCGTCAATACCGCCGATTCCGCGGCGGTTAAAGGGGCGCTCAAGGAAAACACCAAGCTGATCTGGTTGGAAACCCCGACCAATCCGGCGACGACGATCACGGATATCGCCGCAGTCTCTGAGGTTGTTAAGGCGGCCGGCGACGCCCAAGTCGTCGTCGACAACACGTTTGCCACGCCCTACCTGCAGAACCCTTTGGAGTTGGGTGCGGACCACGTCCTGCACTCCACCACGAAGTACCTGGGCGGCCACTCGGATGTGCTGGGCGGTGCGGTCGTGACCAACTCCGCGGAGATGGATGAGCGCCTGCTGTATTTCCAGGGCAACGTCGGCGCGGTGTCCTCGCCTTTCGACGCCTACCTCACCGCCCGCGGCATCAAAACCCTTGAAGTGCGGATGGACCGCCACTGTTCCAATGCGCAGGCCGTGGCCGAGTTCTTGGAATCCCGCCCGGAGGTCAAGCAGGTTCTCTACCCGGGCCTGCCCTCGCATCCGGGCCACGAGCTGGCTAAGAAGCAGATGCGTGGCTTCGGCGGGATGATGTCCGTGCGCTTCCACAGCGAGGAGCACGCCCGCCAGATTTGTCTCAACACCAAGCTCATCTCGCTGGCTGAGTCCCTCGGCGGTGTCGAGTCCCTCATTGAGCACCCACAGAACATGACGCACATTTCCGCCGAAGGCTCCGAACTTGTTCCACCGGCAGACCTCGTGCGCATCTCGGTGGGCATCGAGTCCATCGATGACCTGCTCGCGGACCTGGAGCAGGCCCTCGACGCCCTTCACTAAAACCGCCGAAGCGCCAAGGTTTTGAGCCTCGGCGCTTTCGCTGTGTGTGGTTAGAGGGAATTGAGCAGGGAGCCGGCCGTGCGGTCGGTTTCCTGCAGCATGAGCGGATCCGTGCCGGGCATGGGGGAAATGGTGGTGTCCGGCCACTGCGAATAGGTGGGGATGCCCACGATGTGCAGGCGCGGGTCCTCGATGCCACCGGGGTTGACCACGCGGCGGTTCCACGTCGTCTCCGGCGAGCCGGTGGCCTGACCATGGTCGACGAACGCGCGAACACGCCCGTTGAGGGATACCGCCAGTGGGTCGCCGGCGCGGCGGACGTCGGGGGAGTGCATCCAGGCGTCGATAAGCCAGGTGGAGGAAGCCTCACCGTGCGCGGTACGCAGCGTGAACTTCTCGCCGATCTCTAGCTGGGGGCGCTGACCCAGGAAGGTGACGAGGCCGGCGTCGACAAGCGCGAGCAGCTGGCGCGTGCGGAAGAGCGGTGGGCCGGAGCCTACCATCTGTCCGAAGGCCATGAACTCCTTGTACGTGCTGGTGCGGGACTCCCATGTCATCCGGCCTTCTGAACCCGCAATCGAGGAGGGCTTGCGCGCGGCAGAGATGGCCCAGAGCGCGGACTTCAGCGGGGAATCGGCGGCGGCGACGGCCTCGATGATGTCGCGCGCTAAGCCTTCGGCGATGTACTCGGTGATCTCACCGCCGGTGAAATCGTCGAGCGGGTTCGCCCAATGTGCAAGATCCAAAGGCTGCGCGGAGGAGCCCTCGAGGGCTGCGGTGAGCTGGTCTGCCATGCCTCGGAGATCTGGGGCGGTGAGCTCCGTGGAATCGAGCGTAGCGATGATATCCGCGAGGGGGCGCTGCAGTGTATTGGGAGCGACCCGCGCCTGGTTCTCGTAGTACTCGGCGTAGGCATCGCGCAGAATGTGTGGCAGCAACTGCGTGCCGAAGTCCAGCTCGACCTCCGGATCCAGCGCGGCCACCGCGGCGCGGAAACGGGTCAGCGCAGCCTTCGGTGGCAGCGCGTGATATTCCGACTTTGGGATATAAGGGTAGCCGCGGCCGGAGGAGACGATGAAGTGCGGCTCCTCGCCGCTGGGCTCGTAGCGCAGCCCGGAGCGCGTGGAGGGATCCTCCACAAACTCACCACCGCGGTCGATGGTGAGTAGCGCCATGATGTCGAAGAAGCCCATGCCCAGGCCGCGGATCAGGACCTTCTCGCCCGCGGGGACCTTAGACACTGGCTGCTCGACGGGGTTATCTGGCCGCACCCAATGCAGATCCGAGTGCGCAGCCTCCGCCAGGGCGCGTTCGGATTCGCTGAGCGCCGGTACCTGCCAGCCGTAGGCCAGGACGGTGGCGTCGGCGGTGACGGTGGAGCCGTCGGAAAGTGTAATGGCGTCCTGCTCACCGCGCTCCTCCACGGACAGCGCGCGGGCGCGGTGCTGGACGACGTCCACGTTCTCCGGCAGCTGAGTCAGCGCAACCTCAAAGACCCACTCCAGGTAGGCGCCGTAAAGCGCGCGGGAAGGGTTGGACTCCGGGCGGGTTTGCGCGAGTTCCTCGGCAAAGGAAGCGGCTAGCTCCTCGCGCGGCGGGTGGGAATCATAAAGCTCCAGCTTGGCAGGCGCGATGTCGGGGCGCTCGCCGCGCAGGAGCTGGATCCACTCGTAGAGGATGGGGCCCTCGAGGACCGGCGCGGTGGTGGTGGAGCTGGGCTCGGTGAACAGAGTGACCGCGCCGGCCAGCGTGTTCATGCACAACGTGCGGGTCTGCTCGGTGTCCCAAATGCGGCCGGAACCTAGTGGGGCATCGTCGATGATGTGGAGGCGCAGGGGTGACTCAAGGGGGGTCGCGCGCAGGTGGGCCGCGAGGCGCTCGACCAGCGAGATGCCGCGCGGGCCGGCCCCGACGATGGCGATGGAGGGCATAAAAATCAACCTCAAACTTTTAGACTGTTCTGTCTAGTGGAATAATACCGGTCAGTATACGTTGTGTTAAATCCGTAGACACAATTCAAACCGACTATCTACTCTCTGAAAGCAATACCGTGAAAACCCTACGCGCACTCGCCGCCACCCTGGCAGCAGCCCTCGCCTTAGCCGGCTGCTCCGCCGCGGAACGGCCGGACGGGGAGGACAACATCCTCACCTACCTAGAGCCGCAGTTCTTCCGCACGCTCTACCCGCCGGCCGCCGGCTTTTATCCCAACGGCGGCGTGGTCAACCAGCTGACCGATCGCCTCCTGTACCAAGACCCCGAGACCCTCGAGCTCTCGCCGTGGATTGCCACGGAGATGCCCAAGGTCAACGCCGATGCCACGGAGTACACGTTCAACATCCGCACCGACGTCACCTACTCCGATGGCTCTCCTTTGACCGCCGAGAACGTCGTGGCCAACTTCGACCTCTTCGGCCGCGGCGATAAATCCCGCACGCTGACCAGCTCCGAGCAGATTGCCAACTATGACCACGGCGAGGTCGTGGACGAGGACACCGTGAAGTTCTACTTCACCCAGCCTTCTCCGGGCTTCCTCCAGGCCACCTCCGCCTACAACGCCGGCCTGCTCTCCGATTCAACGCTGGCCTTGGACAACGAGGGCTTCGGCCCCGGCAACGCGGTTAACGTCATTGGCTCGGGCCCCTTCGTGGTGGAATCGGAAGAAATAGGCACTGACCTTAAGCTCAAGACCCGCGAGGACTACGACTGGGCCCCGCCAGCGGTCAAGCACCAGGGGCGCGCGGAGATCGACGGCGTCCACTACATCCTCGCCGCCGAAGAGTCCGTGCGCACCGGCGCCATCCTCTCCGGCCAGGCCGATATCGCCCGCCAGATCTCCGCACCACAGGAGTCGCTGCTCAAGGACCGGGGTGTTAGCATCATCTCGCGCGGCACGAACTCCATGAACAACCAGTTCGCCTTCCGCTTCGACCACCCGCTGCTGCAGGACAAGCGCGTGCGCGAGGCCATCATCCACGGCGTGGACCGCGAGGAAATCCTCCGCGTGCTCTTCTCCGAGTCCTACCCGCTGGCCACCTCCACGGTGGCAAAGACCGGCCTGGCCTACAAGGACCAGTCCGCCGCTTATACCTTCGACCCCGAGGAATCCAAGCGCCTCCTCGACGAGGCCGGCTGGGAGCCCGGCCCCGACGGCATCCGCGTCAAGGACGGCCAGCGCCTTGTCCTGCGCACCAACACCGCCTTGCCGCAGCCGCGTTCTAAGGAAGTCATGACCATGGTGCAGGACCAGCTGGGTGAGCTGGGCATCGGCATCCAGGTCAACGCCGGCGACCAGGCCACGCAGAACGCCGATGCCAAGGACGTTGACAAGGTGCAGATCTACCACTCGATGGTGGGCCGCGCCGACTACGACGTCATCACCTCGCTCTACGGCATCAACAACCGCGACGCCTTCCTCAACCAAGACGCGGAGGGCACCCCAATCGACGCGCACCTGCAGGAGCTTCTCGACGCCGTCCTCGACACCCCCGACAAGGAAGGCCGCATCAAGGCCACGGAAGAAGTCCAGGACTACATCACCGAGCAGGCCTATGCGCTGCCGCTCTTTGAGGAGCCCGTGGTCTACGCCGTCCGGCCGGGTATTTCGGGCTTCAGCCCGGAATCGGTGGCGCGCCCGTGGTTCTACGAGGTGTCCATCGACGCCGCGGCATCGGATGAGGAGGAGAAATAAATGACAACCCGCCAACTCTTCAGCCGCATTGGGCAGGCCCTCCTCGTGCTGCTCATTACCTACACCGTGGCCTTTGTGCTCCTGTCGGCGCTGCCATCGGATGCCGTCCAGTCGCGCTTCGGCGACCCTGCCCTGGGCCTGTCCCAGGCGGAGATTGACGCCATCCGGGAGGAGATGGGCGTCGACAAGCCGCTCGTGGTGCAATACTTCACGTCTCTGGGTGGCTTCCTCACCGGGCACTTCGGCAACTCCACGCAGTCGGGCGCTCCGGTAGCCACGCTGCTTGCCGACGCCCTTCCCCACACCCTCATCCTCGCCGCCAGCGCCATCGTTCTCGCACTCATCGTGGCCGTGCTCGTGGCCTTTGTGGCCACGCTGCCGGGGCTTGGCGCCATCGGTTCTTTCTTCCGGGGTCTGCCTTCCTTCATGGTCTCGCTGCCCGGCTTCTGGATTGCCATCCTGCTCATCCAGTTCTTTTCCTTCCAGTTGGGCTGGGTGCGCGTCATTGAACCCGGCAGCGTGGAGGGCCTCATCCTGCCTACCTTGACGCTCTCGGTACCTATGGCCGCGCCGCTCATTCAGGTGTTGATCCGCTCCATCGATGAGACGCAATCGCGGCCCTTCGTCCAGGCGGTGCGCGCACGCGGCGCCTCGGAGGCGTGGATCTTCTGGCGAACTGTCCTGCGCAATTCGCTGCTGCCCACCTTGACCATGGCGGGCCTGCTCTTCGGTGAGCTCGTCGGCGGTGCCGTGGTGACCGAGACCGTCTTTGGCCGCACCGGCTTGGGCTACATGGTGGCGCAGGCCGTGGCGAACCGCGATACCCCGGTGCTGCTGGCCGTGGTTCTCATCGCTGCGACCTCCTACATCATCATCAACCTCGTGGTGGACCTGCTCTACCCGGTGCTGGATCCGCGCCTGCGCGCCAGCGCCCCGGAGCGCCGCGCTGCCGCTGCTGAAGAAAGGACGGTGCGCTCATGAGCATGACGCACACCAATCCGCTGCGTTCTTCACGAGCGCCGCGCCGCCACACTGCGAATCCCTGGCTCGCGCCGGGTTCCATCATCGCCATCGTGGTCCTCGTGATCGCTTTCCTGGCCGCGCTTTTCCCAAGTTTGTTCACCTCGGCCGACCCCTATGCGGGCACCGATGTGGCCCTGTTGCCGCCGGGGGAGTCCGGCCACCTCATGGGCACGGACGCGGTGGGCCGCGATCTCTACGCGCGCATTGTTTATGGTGCCCGCCAGTCGCTGCTCGGCGCGCTGATCGCCGTGGCCGTCGGCCTGGTCGTCGGCACGCTCATCGGTTTGCTCGCCGGCTCCCTCCGAGGAGCGGTGGACACCGTCCTCATGCGCGTGGTCGACGTGCTGCTGTCCATCCCCGGCATCCTGCTGTCGCTGTCCATCATCATCGTTCTGGGCTTTGGCTCCGTGCAGGCGGCGGTGGCTGTCGGTGCGACGTCCGTGGCGACCTTCGCCCGTTTGGCCCGCTCCCAGGTGACCACCGTGGCCAGCTCGGACTACATCGAGGCCGCATACGGCGCCGGTGCCACCCACGCCACGGTGCTCTTGCGCCACATCCTTCCCAACTCACTCACCCCTGTGATCGCCCTGGCCACCCTGCAGTTCGGCACCGCGATCCTGCAGCTGTCCATCCTCGGCTTCCTGGGCTACGGCGCCCCGCCGCCGACCCCGGAATGGGGCCTCATTATCGCCGAGGGCCGTGACTTCATGGCCACCGCCTGGTGGCTCATCATCCTGCCCGGCATCGCGCTGGTCGCCGTGGTGATGTCCGCCAACCGCCTGTCCCAAAACTTCCCCGTGGAGGCCTAACATGTCTGTTACAAAAAATGCAGCGCAGCCCCTGCTGCGCGTGCGGGACCTCAACGTGTCCTATTCCACCGCAGGTGGTGACGTTTCCGCCGTGCAAGGCGTCAACCTCGAGGTTCACCCGGGACAGATGACCGCCATCGTGGGCGAATCGGGTTCCGGCAAGACCACCTCGGCCATGGCAGCCATCGGTTTGCTGCCCTCGAATGCCACGATCGATGCCGGAACCATCACCTTCGATGGTCGCGATATCACCTCGCTGCGCCGGCGCCAGTGGCGTGAGTTGCGAGGGCGACGCATCGGGCTGATCCCGCAGGACCCGAACAACTCCCTCAACCCAGTCCAGACCATCGGCGCCTCGGTGGAGGAGGGCATGCGCATCCACAAGGTGGGCACCGCCGCCGAGCGCAAGGCAAAGGCGTTGGAGTTGCTGGAGCGCGTCGGCATCGATGACCCTGCGCGCCGCTATCACCAATACCCGCACGAGCTGTCCGGCGGCATGAAGCAGCGCGTGCTCATTGCCGCCGCCGTGGCGCTAGAGCCCGACCTCATCATCGCCGACGAGCCGACCTCCGCCCTCGACGTCACCGTGCAGAAGATCATCCTCGATCTCCTCGATGACATGCGCGCGGAGCTCGGCATGGGCATCCTCTTCATTACCCACGACCTCGCCGTGGCCGGTGACCGCGCCGACCGCGTCGTGGTTATGGAGTCCGGTCAGCTGCGCGAGGAGGGCCTGGCCGCCACGGTGCTGACGAACCCGCGCCACGACTACACCAAACGCCTGCTTGCCGACGCCCCCTCCCTCACCGTCGCCGACGCCGGCCGAGCAGCTACGTCGCGCAACGCCGTCGTCAAGACCGACACAACCACTGACCGCACCGCGGGCGAACCCTTGGTGCGCGTGGAAGGCCTGACCCAGCGCTTCGGTGATTTCACCGCGGTCGATGACATCTCCTTCACCGTGGCCAAGGGCTCGACCCACGCCATCGTGGGTGAATCCGGCTCCGGCAAGACCACGACGGGGCGCAGCATCGCGATGTTCAACACCCCGACTTCCGGCAGCATCACCGTGGGCGGACGCGACATCGTGGGCCTGCGCGGTAAGGCCTTGCGCGAAGAGCGAAACAACATCCAGCTGGTCTACCAGAACCCCTATGGCTCGCTGGACCCCAAGCAGTCCATCGGCCAGACGGTGGCGGAGCCGCTGCGGAACTTGAAGGCGGTGCGTGCCAGCGCGGCCAAGGAAAAGGCCAAGGAGTTCTTGGACCTGGTAGCTCTCAACCCGGACTTTTACGACCGCCGTCCGCGCGAGCTCTCCGGCGGCCAGCGCCAGCGCGTGGCCATCGCGCGCGCCATGATCGTGGAACCGGAGCTGGTCATCCTCGACGAGGCCGTCTCCGCTCTCGACGTCACCGTGCAGGCCCAGATCCTGCGCCTACTGGCCCGGCTGCAGGAGGAACTCGGCCTGACCTACATTTTCATCTCGCACGACCTCGCAGTGGTCAACCAGATTTCCGATACCGTTTCGGTGCTCTCAAAGGGCCAGCAGGTGGAATGCGGGCCCACCGCCGAGGTCTTTAGTAACCCACAATCACCGTTTACCCGGAAGCTCATCGAGGCCATCCCCGGCTCGCGCTACCGCGCCGGCGACCTCAACCTGGGCCTGTAGCCTGGGCGAAAACGAAAGGATTAATTCATGGCAGACATCATTAACCTGTTGGCGGGTGTTGAGGGGGACGTCGCCAAGCTGCGCGAGCGCCGGCCCGAAGCCAAGGAGAACGCGCAGGCCTCCTTTGCCGCGCTCCTCGAACCTTCAACGCCCGGCACGTTCAGCTATGCGGAACGCTACGCCATCGCTACCTTTGTGGCGGGCGTGTATCAGGCGACGCCTGCCGTCGCCTTTTATTCTGACCTGCTGGCGGAGGAATCAGAGGAGCTTGCCGTCGAAATATCCCGCGCGGTGGAGAGCGGCATCACCACCGGCCCGTATATTGATGGCGGCTTCACGCTTTTCGAGGTCTCCCAGCGCCTCGCCGCCGCCCTCGACTTCGCCCACCTGCTGGTCTTCCACCCCAAGGACGCCTCTCCGGCCGCGATCGGTCACCTGCAGGCGGCCGGCTGGTCCAACGATGACATCGTGACGCTGGCGCAGCTGGTCAGCTTCCTGTCTTTCCAGCTGCGCGTGGCGCACGGCCTCTCCGTGCTTGCCGGTACTGCACAGCCCGCGCCCGTGACTGAGGCGCCGCGTCCCACCCAGACCCCGGAGTGGGTGCCGGGGGAGGGGACGCTGGTGCCGGACGTCGCCAAGCCGCAGGGCTTTGTAGCGCACTCGCTGGGCTGGAAGCCGTGGGTGCCGCCGCAGCCGAAGGAGGAGTTCACAGACGCGCAGCGCGATGCGCTCATTAAGCCCGAGCGCATCGATATGGAGTACTTCCGTCTGCTCGCCCGCGATCCGGCCGCGCTCAAGGCGCGCACGCTCACGGACCTGGACATCTTCTACAACACCGACGGCGGACTCGGCCGCGCCGAGCGTGAGCTGGCCGCCACGGTGGTATCGCGTCTCAACGGTTGCGAGTACTGCGCGTCGGTGCACCAGCAGCGCGCCAAGGAAGAGGGCGGTGACGCCGCGGCGATTGACCGCCTGCTCGAGGAAGGCGTTTCCGCTGACCTGGGCTCGGCGCAGTGGTCCGCCATTCGCGATGCCGCCCTGGCCCTGACCGAGTCACCCTTTGCCTTCGACGCCTCCCACGTTGAACGCCTCGAGTCCGTGGGATTCGATACCCTAGCCATCATCGATGTCATCAACTCCACCGCGTTCTTCAACTGGGCTAACCGCCTGATGCTGACGCTGGGGGAGCCGGATGTGCCGAAGCGTTTCCGCTAACGAGAAGGAGGAACAACCATGGTGAAAACTGCCGTTGTAACTGGTGCGACGGGTGGAATGGGCGCGGAGATCATCAAGGACCTTGCCCGGGACCACCGCGTGTATGCCCTGGGGCGGCGCGCCGGGGAGCTGCCGGAGGCGGAGAACATCGTGCCGGTGGCAATCGATTTGCTGTCGCTTCTCGACGGCTCACCGCTTCCCACCGAACTGGCTTCGCTTGAGCGCGTGGACGTGCTTGTGCATGCGGCGGCCCGGGCGGATAAGCGCTCGGTGGAAAGCGCTCGGCCGGAGGATTGGCGCGCGCAGATGGACCTCAACGTGCACGTACCAGCCGAGCTGACCCGCCTGCTTTTGCCCGCGCTGCGTGCGGCGGAAGGGCTTGTGGTCTTCATCAACTCCGGTGCGGGCATCCACTCCTACGGGGACAACGTGATTTACGCGGCGACGAAGCACGCGCTCTACGCGCTTGCCGACGGCCTGCGCCTCGGCGAGCTCGGCATCCGCGTGTCCACCGTCGCGCCGGGCCCGACGGATACCCCGATGCTGCAGGGCCTGCAGGATTACAACCCAGAGCATGTCATCGCTCCTGTGGAGGTGGCGAAGGCCATCCGCGCCACCGTTGATGCTGGCCCGACGACGCAGCTGACTGAGATTCGCGTGCGCCCGCGCATTGAGTTGAATCAGCGCAAGTAGGAGCCGCGTTTTCTCTCAAGATGCGAAAAACGCAGCGCACGGTACAGTTATGAGGCGTGTCCACCTCTCAACGTCGCCGCCCCGCCTATTTGGTGATCGCGGATTCGCTGCGGAGCAAGATTGAATCCGGCGAACTGAAGCCGGGTGACCGCTTTCCCACGGAGCGGGAGTTAGTCCAGGAATACAAGGTGGCGCGCATGACGGTGCGCCACGCGCTGGACATCGTCCAGATCGAAGGTCTCATTGACCGCAAGCGCGGGCGCACCGGTGGCACCTTCGTGCGTGCCACCCCGCCGACGCTGAGCCTGACGAGCGGGCGAAGCGCCCTCGACCAGCTGCGTGAGCATGGACTCGATGTGGAGGTGCGGGTGTTGTCGCTGACGCTGATTGAGGTGCCTGGGCATCTCGCTTCCACCTTCGGGATTGAGGAAGGTGATTCCGTGTGGGAATGCCGCGCGGTGCAGTTGACCGAGGGCTCGCCCATCATGGCCTCCACCCTTTTTATCCCGCAGGCCTTGGCCTCGGACCTCACGGAAGAGGATGTCCAGAAGCCGCTGACCGAGCTGTTGACGGAGCTTGACCTGGTGCCCGTGTTTAAGCGGGACTCCCTCGTGGCCGCCACCGCGCGCACGGAGGAACAGAAAGCCCTTGGAGTGGGTCGGAACCAACCGGTCTTGCGCATTACTCGAACCGTCAAGGCAGAGGGCGGCATCGTAGCTGCCCAGTTGGAAGAGACCCTGCGCCCTGATGCCGTCACGGTGGAGGTCGTCATCGGCGAGGACCCCATGCCGACCCTCGACTAGAAATCTCAGCCAGGACAGCGCCATGAGTTCGGCCTCGCTGGGAATGCGAGTTCGCTCTCCAGGAAACCCGCCAACCATCATCGGGTTGGCGGGTTTCGTTCTTTAAGGGCTTAACCCTCAGTGGGCAGCACGTGAATCGTGCTCAAGGATCGCCGATATGCCCGCGTGCCTTGATGTGGTCCGCGGGTGGCAGTGTTGTCACTGGTGGTTAGCTGTTTCCTTTCTGCCGTTGCTGCGTGTGGTGGCTGTGGGTGTTAACTACTGTCGGGTGGTTCCTCTGGTGGCTGTCCTGCTTGTTCGGCGTTGAGTCTGGCTAGTGCTTCTTGGTATTCGG
>NZ_KV803988.1:0-12502 GCF_001811255.1 Corynebacterium sp. HMSC068H04 | reverse complement strand
CGACGTGTCTACTTTCCGGGGGTCAGGCCCCTCACCACACCGCTACCATTTCAGTCTTCTGAACACACCGGTACCAAAAACTCGCATCTGACAGTAGATTTACTACAGAATTGAATGCTATTTGTTGTCGTAGTCTTGGTCACCGGAGGCACCGTACATGGTGGTCTTCAGAATTGGCCCCAGAGTGAGGATAGAGGTGCCAAACCCTGATACGACAAGGGCCGCAGCTGGGCCGATGGCACTTACAACAGGTGCCCCGATGATGTATCCAATAAGCATTGCGGAGCTGTTAATTGAACCCATCGTAGAAAGGGCTTTGGGTTTCACTTCATCAGGTACGGATCCGACAACGATTATGCGTAGTGCGGCCACCTGAGCAGCATTGCAGACTCCGCCCAGGAGGAAACATGGGATGCAGAGCCACAATGAGGGAAATAGTCCAGGTAAAGCTATGAAACACCCCATAGCGAATCCTGCCCCGGCCAGGACTTTCCCAGCGTTCTGTGAGTGAAGGCGAGCTGAAAGCCGTGCGCCAAAGATGCGGCCCACGATAAATGCTTGGGCAATGATGGCATATAACGTACCGCTGACGTGGAGGGTCTGTGTCGCATAGAAGACAAGCGAAACGTTGAAAATCGAGGTGCAGATAATTGCTCCCCAAATGCTGGTTAACGCGGACCGAGCGCTTCTATTCTTCAGCAAAAGGGAAGGTGCTTCGAGGACCTTCTGGAGAAAACTCGGTGAAGAATCTTTGGTTTCTGAATGAAGCAGTGTTTTCGGGGGCGAGGATTTATAAAGGAAATAAAAAGCAAGTAGCGAGACTCCAACGGCGCAAGCTTCAACGAAGAGCGCTGTCTGCAGGTTTCTTTGGTCCAGTAGTAATCCACCTAGAGGTGGTCCAAGGAATCCACTGCCAAGTCGGGCTGTGTCCAAGAGGGAGAAGGCTTTCGCCTGCTGTCCTTCGCCGACCTGAGAGTCAGCGATGGTGAAAATGGATGGAATTGACAGTCCGCTTAAGCATGCGGTGACGAGATTTCCGACAATGAGGATCAATGGCTCTGGATAGGCTGCCATTGATAACAGGCCCAGAAGATCTAAGAAGAGTGCAGCAAGCGCAATGTGATAGCTGTTGAATTTGTTGAAGAGTGGGGCCAGAAAGGGGACTGCAAAAACTTGAGCGCAAGTACCCGAGATGAAGATGCTTGCCACCAACAGTTCGCCTTTGTTGAGTTCGGCGAAGTGGAGTGAAATCGAGAGGCTGGTCATTGACCCGCACACTGACAATAAAAAATATGTGGCGGTCAAGGTGTAGATAGATGAAAGTCCTTCGTCACCACTGTTTCTAGGGGGATGCATTTAGGCTGCAACTGTTTCGTTGCCCTGGCCGCTGAACGGACCTGAACCTCCTACTGTGACTACTTCGGAAAGCGTTTCGGAGGTAAGCATTATTTCTCCCATATGTGATGACGATTACATACAACAAGGTAATGATGTGAGTCTCTCATTTCAAGGGCGTAGCGGAGGCAGCTCTTGCACTGTGTACAGGAAAAAGTAGTGCTAGCGCTAGTGACCTTCGCTCTCGTGCGAAACACAATACAGAGCATGAAAAAGCTTGTGGTTGGCATGATTGCCGTGGTGGCCGTGATTGTGGTGGCGTTTGTAGGGTTTGTGGGATTCATGCAGTGGGTGGACGCAGACAGCGTGACCGGTGATGACGGCGTGGCTGCCGGATATAGCGCTGAGACAGGTGGCCCGCTGGAAGCGTCGTTTGCGGGCGAGGGGCCGCACGAGGTCGACGTGCGGCGTGATGGCGACGTGACCATCGCGGCACCGACAGGCGCGGGACCGTTTCCGGCGGCGGTCATGGCTAATGGCACGAACACGCCGCTGAGCAGCTACCTGCCCGTGGCGGAGCACCTGGCTAGTTGGGGCTTCGTGGTTGTCGGCGATGAGACTCCCCAAACCGGAACCGGGGAGAATGTCGTGCACCTAATTGAGCGCTTACCGGAACTGGATTCTCGCGTGGACAGATCACGGGTCGGTATTTTCGGACACTCACAGGGCGGCGCGGGCGCTATCAACGCAGCGTCCCACACGGAGGTAGCAGCTGTGTATACGGCGAGCCCGGCCTCCCACAAGGTGGCAAAGTCCAATGACTGGGACTACACCACAGCGGGCGTCGAGGCACCGTTGTTCTTGATGACGAGCGATGGCCGTTCAGACCGCTGGCTTGTCAGCCCGTGGTCAGACTTGCAGGAGAGCTTTGAATCAGCTGGTGGTCCGGCAATCATTGCCCGCCGTCTAGGCGCGGACCACAAGGACGTTTTAGAGTTCGGGGACGGCTATGCCACCGCGTGGTTCCGCTACATTCTTGCTGATGATCCTGATGCGCGAGACGTGTTCGTTGGCACCTCACCAGCGGGCGCCGGTGAGCTAGCGAGCAACGCGCTTTGGGACCGAGTGGCCACCCGCGGCTGGTAGCTCGCCGGGCCTTTCGACATTCCGCGCGGTGCACCTAACGCGCTAAAAGTCATCTGCGCTCACACACCCCCTTCGGAGGAAGTGTGGTTCACAAAAATTGGTAGCCCTGATAAATTTCAAGTGAATTGTCAACCGGGCTGCGCCACGTCAGCCCGTACAAGCGGGACCGAATGAACCATGCAGACAAAGGAGAAAGGCCACGTCGAGGGCCTCTACATTGATGAAAACTTCGAGCTGCGCGCTGGGGCCGTCACGTTCGGAGAGAGTATTGAGGGCATAGCGCTTGGCGACGTCCCCCAGGCCGAGGCCGCCTGGCGCGCCGGGGACCCGGATGCGTTGCTGTGGGTGCCCGGCTTCGTGGACCTGCACAACCACGGCGGCAACGGCGGGGGATTCCCCAACGGCGACTACGAGCAGTGCCTGGCCGCCGCCCGCTTCCACCGCGCGCACGGAACCACGACGCTGCTGGCCAGCTTGGTCTCCGGCACGCAAGAAGAACTCTGCGCCCGGGCGGAGCTTTTAGCCCAGCTGGCTGAAGAAGGCGAGATCGCCGGCATCCACATGGAAGGCCCCTTCATCGCGGCAGCCAAGTGCGGCGCGCAGGACCCCTCGCGCATCGTGCCCGGTGACCCGGACTTCTTCCGCGCAGTCATCGCCGCGGCCCGCGGCCACCTGCGTTCGATTACTTTCGCGCCGGAAACGGAGAACGTCGACAAGCTGCTCGACGTCTGCGCGGAGCATGGCATCATTGCCAGCCTGGGCCACACCGAGGCCGATTACGACACCACGCTGAGCGTTATCGCCAAGGCTAAGGAGCTCGGCCTGACCGTGACCGGAACGCACCTCTTTAATGGCATGCCATCTATTCACCACCGCGCGCCGGGCCCGGTAGCGGCCTTGCTCATCGCAGCGAAGGCGGGGGATGTGTCCGTCGAGCTCATCGCAGATGGTGTGCATCTTGTCGACGGCGCCGTGGACATGGCTCACAGTCACCGCGCCTTCGCCATCACTGATGCCATGGCGGCGGCCGGCATGGCCGATGGTGACTATGAGCTGGGTTCGCTGCCTGTCACCGTGAGCGGGGGAGTTGCGCGCGTGCCCAGCGGCGCCATCGCGGGCGGCACCTCTACCTTGTCCCAGCAATTCGCCAGCTTCGCCGCGCGCCACGGCCTCGGGGAAGCAGTTCGTTTTACCTCCACTACAGCCGCGGATGTGCTGGGGGAAGCGAATCTAGGCCGAATCGCGGTTGGCGCGCGCGCCAACCTGGTTGGCCTTAACTCTCACTACCAACCGGTGCGCGTCATCGTCGACGGCGCGGACATCCCACTCTCTTAAACACACAGGAAGGCATCTCATGGAAATCCTCATCCGCTCCACGCCGGCCGAAGTGGCCGTGGAGGCCGCTGACATCTTCGCGCACTACGCCAACGCCGGCGCCACCTTGGGCCTGGCCACAGGATCGACCCCGGTAGCGATGTACAAGGAGCTCATTACGCGCCATGAGCGCGGCGAGGTGAGCTTTGCCCGCAGCCGCGCATTCCTGCTCGATGAATACATCGGGCTGGAGCGTACCCACGAGCAGTCCTACTATTCCACCATCCGCCGCGAATTCACCAGCCACGTGGATTTCGATGATGACCTGGTAAAAAGCCCCGCTGGTGACTCCGATGACCCCGCCACCGCCGCGGCCACCTATGACAAGGCCATCCGTGATGCCGGCGGCGTGGACATCCAGCTGCTGGGCATCGGGGCCAACGGGCACGTCGGCTTCAACGAGCCGTCGAGCTCCCTGCAATCACGCACCCGCATCAAGACGCTGCACCCGCAAACCGTGCAGGACAATGCCCGCTTCTTTGACAACGAAGACGAGGTCCCGCGCCACGTGCTGACCCAAGGATTGGGCACCATCAGTGAGGCCCGCCACCTGCTCTTGTTGGCCACTGGCAGCAACAAGGCCAGCGCGGTCCACGCCATGGTGGAAGGCCCGCTCTCCGCGCACTGCCCCGCGTCGATCCTGCAGTGGCACCAGCGCGCCACGGTGATCCTCGATGAAGCCGCCGCCTCCCAGCTGGAGGACCGCGAGTACTACGTTTTCGCGGACAAGCACCGTCCGCACCGCCCACTCTTTTTCTAAAAACTCCATCTAATTCCTTACTAGTGTGAAAGGACTCCTCGCATGAAAATCGATGTCATGGGGCCGCTGCAGCGGCTCGGAAAAGCCCTCATGGGCGCTGTGGCGGTGCTGCCCGTCGCGGCGATCCTCAGTGGCGTTGGATACTGGATTTCCAGCGCGGCTGGCCCGGATAACCTCGCCGCCCAGCTGCTGATCAGCTCCGGCGATGCGGTCCTGGCCAACCTGGGCTGGATCTTCGCCATCGCCATTGCCTTCGGCCTGGCCAAGGATTCCAACGGTGCCGCGGCACTCTCTGGCTTCCTGGCCTTCGCCACGTTTATGAAACTGCTCGGCCCCGAGGCCGTGGCAGGCTACCGCGGCATCGAAGACCCCACCGCGTTGACCGGCGATGAGGCCCTGGAATGGGCCTCGGAAGGCTGGAACGCCGTGGGCGGCGGCAACGTCCTCTTCGGCATCCTCGCCGGCGTCATGGCGGCCTGGGTATATAACCGCTTCCACGGCACCAAGCTGCCGGACTTCCTGGCCTTCTTCTCAGGCCGGCGCCTCGTGCCGATTCTTACCGCCGTCATCGCCATAGTGATTTCCGGCATCCTCTACTTCGTGTGGCCGTTCATCTATAACGCGCTCTTTAACTTCGGTACCTCCATCCAGGGATTGGGCGCGGCGGGCGCCGGCATCTACGGCGTGGCTAACCGCCTGCTCATCCCGACTGGCCTGCACCACGCGCTGAACTCCGTCTTCTGGTTCGATGTCATCGGTATCAATGACATCGGCAACTTCCAGGCCGGTCAGAAGACCATCGAGGCAGCCGCGGCCGCCACTTCCGCCGCTGATTGCCCGGGTATTTGGGCCAACGGCCAGTGCACGGTCGAGGGTGTCGTCGGCCGCTACCAGGCGGGTTTCTTCCCAGTCATGATGTTCGGCCTGCCGGGCGCGGCACTTGCCATGTACCTGCGCGCGGATAAGAGCAAGCGCAAGGTCGTTGGTTCCCTGATGGCCGCTGGTGCCCTAGCCTCCTTCTTCACCGGCGTGACTGAGCCGCTGGAGTTCTCCTTCATGTTCGTCGCTCCGCTGCTCTACGTGGTGCATGCGCTGCTCATGGGCCTGTCCGTCTTCATCGCTTCCACCATGGAGTGGACCGCCGGCTTCGGTTTCTCCGCCGGTTTCGTGGACATGTTGCTCTCCTCGCAGAACCCGCTGGCTAATAAGTGGTACATGCTGCTGGTCATGGGCGTGGGCTTCTTCTTCCTTTACTTCGTCATCTTCTACTTCCTCATCGGCTGGCTCAACCTCAAGACCCCGGGCCGCGGTGAGGATGATGCGGTAGCAGACCCCATGGAGGATTCCGCTACCGGCGATGACAAGACTGCTCGTGATGCCGCGCGCATCATCGAGGGCCTCGGCGGCAAGGACAACATTGACTCACTGGACTACTGCACCACGCGCCTGCGTGTGGGCGTAAAGGAGCGCGCGCTTGTCGATGACTCCGTGATCAAACGCGCCGCCGTCTCCGGCGTCATCCACCCCTCGGAGAAGAGCGTTCAGGTCATCGTGGGTCCGGCCGTGCAATTCATGTATGACGAGGTCAGCCACCAGCTGCGCCACGGTTCTCCGGTCCTCGCCACGGCGGGTGCTGCGAGCGCTGCAGGTGCTGGAGCCAGCGCCGCTTCCGCTCAGAGCGTCAGCGGTAATACCGCTGACGGTGATGCCGTTGACGTGGATGTGCGTGCCCCGTTCGCCGGTGACGTCGTCGCGCTCTCCCAGGTCCCGGATGCGTCCTTTGCGCAGGGTATGGTGGGCGAAGGCTTCGCGGTGATGCCTGATGCCGTCGATGCCTTCGACGTCTGCGCCCCGGTCGACGGCACCATCACCATGGTCTTCAAGACCCGCCACGCCTTCGGCATGAAGACCGCGGATGGGCTGGACCTGCTCATTCACATCGGCATCGACACGGTGGAGCTCAAGGGCGAAGGTTTCACGGCCCTGGCCAAGAAGGGCGATACAGTCACCGCCGGCACACCGATCATCGCGGTGGAGGCGCAGAAGCTGCGCGAGCGCGGCGTCAACCTCATCACCCCGGTGGTGTGCCCGACGGCCAAGCAGGTCGCCGGAGTCGACATCGCTCGCGAGGGCCATACCCAGCCAGGCGAGGTTGCTGCAACCGTCAAGCGCAGCAGCTAATCTGCCCCCGGCCCACCTCAGGGGCCGGCGGGACTAAAGCCCAGACACCAAAACTGCCCTAGTTGCCAAAACCTTCGCTCCACGCCGCAGGCGAGTTGACAAGCTTTATCTTTTTGGAAAGCATTACAATGCGTATATTTTTTGCTTTAGATACTTTTTTCGTGGCCGATCAGTGTGTTCTGGAATCGGCATATAAAACGTATTCGCAAGTAGTGGGTAAAGCAGCGCGCCTGCCTGGAGTCGACGTACTTTTTATTTGCTCCGAACCAGTTGAAGTGGATTCCGAAGAGATGAAAAAAGATCTCATTACTCAGTTCAGGGTTGAAAGGCCCAACGAGGATTTTGAGAGTTTACGGTTATACCTTTGCGAGGCAATCGTTTCTGCTGAACAAGAGCTTTTTACAAAGGCTGAGGCCCCTTTAGCGTCATTTTTTCTAATGGATGAGGAATATGCAAAGGCTGATGTTTTTCCCAGTAGTGTTGGAGTAAGGGAGCTTATTTCTTCGCCGGTTTCTACAGGTAAATAGAGTGAGGCGCTCCGCTTACGCGGAGCGCCGGGTAATAAATAAGGAAAGGGTTGGCTAGGGAAATTGCGAGAAATCGTTGATATAGAATCTTTCTCGATAAGTTTCCTTGTCGTCGCCGATGATGTGATTAAAAGCTGACCCCTCTAATTCCTCCTCCCCTCCTGGAAAGTAACCAGAAGGATGTTGGCCGACCCCTCTGCAATGGCGCTTGTAATGCCCGCTGGGAACGTATTTATTAGCATCTTTCTTGGCGTCATTCAAAGTTGGCGCATTGCCATATACGTGACCGACTATATCTCCCCCTAGTCCATTTTTGATGACCTGGCATTGGGCTGTGACAGTGGCTGCCGAAGCAGACGGTACTGCAACTGAAACGGCCCCTAGGACAACAAGCGCAGCTGCTGCAGCTCGGCCCCTTTTTTGTAAATGAACTATTCAAGTGATGCATCCACCACTTGAAACCGCCACATGAAACAAGCTTAGTTTTGGCAACTCGGGCAGTTTGGGCTCGGAGGCCCTATTTCAGCCGGGAAATCTGGAGCGAAGGCGCGGGCTAGTCGGTGCCGTGCAGCAGACGCGGCACCACCTTGCCCGTGGCATTGCGCGGCAGCTTGTCCAGGAAGTGGACATCGCGCGGCACGGAGTGGTCGGCGAGGTTCTCGCGGACCCAGGCGCGGATGGCGTCGGCAGTCACGGCGTTGCCGAGGGCGTCCCGCGTAGTCACCGCCCACACGGCGATGCGCTGGAAGGTGGTTTCATCCTCCACGCCGCCGGCATGCACCTCCGCGATGCCCGGCATGGCCTCGAGCACCTCAGTCACCGACTGCGGGTGCACGTTCTCGCCGCCGACGATGATCATGTCATCCGCGCGGCCCACCACGTGCAGGTAGCCCTCGGGATCGATATAGCCCAAGTCCCCGATGGAAATGAGGCCATCGACCTTGTTGAGCGGGATCTTCGGGTTGGTATAGCCAATGAGCGCGGTGGAGTTGGTCAGGTAGATCTCGCCGACCTCACCGCGCGGAACCTCATTGCCCTCCTCATCGAGGATGCGCAGCTTAGTGCCGGAGGCAATCTTGCCGCCGATGGTGGGATCCTTGGCCACCTCTTCCATGCTGGCCGTCGATGCCAGCGCCAGCTCCGTGGAGCCATAGACATTGCAGAGAATCGGGCCGAAGCGCTCGTGGGTTTCCTTGACGATCTCCGGGGTGAGCGCATGCCCGGCGGAGGCAATGAACTTCAGGCTCGAGGTATCGAAGGCCGAATCCGGGTCAACCTCAACCATCTGGCGGAAGAAGACGGGGGAGGAAAGCAGACCATCGAGCTGGTAGCGCTGGATATCATCCAGTGCGGCCGCCGGGTCAAAGACGCGGCGGGTGACGATGGTATTGCGCAGGCCCAACGCGATGTTGAGGCAGGCCCAGCCCCACGTGTGGAAGATGGAGGCGGTCATCTGCACCTTCTGGTCCCCGCGCCACGGCACCGCATCCACGATGGACGCAACCACCACCGGCAGCGTCGGTTCCGGGCGCATGATTCCCTTGGGGATGCCCGTGGTGCCGGAGGACATCAGCACGATATGCCCGTGCTTGGGCCAAGTGGGAAGCTTGTGCTTCTCGACGTCCCGCGGATTCTCCACGATCTTGCGCAGCGTTGCCGCTTGCGCCAGCTCGGTAGGGATCTCTTTACCGGACTCGTGGCCAATCACCACGTGCAGGCCAGCAATGGTGCTAGAGCTGTCGAGGCGGTCGATGAATTCATCATCGATAACGAGCACGTTGATGCGGTTTTCCTCAATGCACCCGGCAAGCTGCTCGGGGGAGGAACCGACGTTGAGCAAAAAGATGTGTGCCCCCGCATAGCCCTTGGCAGCCAGCGGGGTGATGATGCCGCGGCCATTGCGGGCCATCACGCCGAGGCGAATCTCCTCCAGCCCCAAAAACAGCAGCCAGCGCGCGAAGGTTTGGGATTCTTCGCGCAGCTGGCGGTAGGTGAGGGCCCCGTCGTCGTCGATAAGCGCCAGGCGTTCCGGGCAGGTCATGTATGCCTGCTCTACTTCGCGGGCGGTGGTGAAGCGGTAACGCGCGAGGACCGGCGCAGTCAGGGCCACCGCCCGTGGCCCGCCGGCGGGGCTAATGAGGCCGGCGCGGAAGAGCGAAGGGATAAAGCGCGCGAGGGCGGCGGCGTGGAAGGTTACATCAGAAAGCTTCATAAGGTTCTCATCGAGGGGAGGGGAGAAGAGGTTACGGAGACGGCGGACTCGCCACAATTAAAACTACAAACTGTTAAAGGTGTTGCTATTGTTACATAAGCTTAGACCGTCAACGTAGTCTATTATGGTTTCGGTCTAGAACATACTCTTTCGGAAGGACATTAGTCACGTGAAGTCTACTCAGCGCATCGCTGCTCTCTGCGCCTCCCTCCTCGTGGCGGTAGGCCTGTCCCAAGCTCCGCAGGCAGTTGCCGGCGAGCGAAACCTCGTCGCTTTTGGTGATTCCGTGCTGGCGGATCCGCAACTTGATACCTACCTTGCCTCGCGGGTGGGCTCTTCTCAGCGCAATCCGAGCCTGAACTGCCCGTCTGGCAATAACTACGCCAAGCGCACCGCTGCCAAGCTGGGTATGCCGGTGGCGGATTTCTCCTGCTCTGGTGCTGTGTCCATGTCCCAGGGGCCGCAGGTGAACGCGCAGATCGACGATGCTATTCGCCGCGGCGCGCTCAGCGGGGATACGCAGCGCGTGCTCTTCTCTAGCGGTTTCAACGACACGTACAACAACGCCGGGCTTTCCGACGGTGACCTGCGCGCCCGCTGGGTCGGTGCCAACGCGCCGCTGATTCACAAGATCCGCGCGGCAGCCCCCAATGCACGCATCCAGATTGTGGGTTACCCGACCATCGGCTCGGGCGACCGCTACTGCCTTATCCACTTTGGTCCGAAGCCGGCCGACGCCACGGCCCTGCCGATGGTGCAGCGCTATGAAAACGTCGCGCAGTGGATGCAGGTGGACCTGGCGCGCGCTACTGGAACCGAGTTCGTGGACATGAAGCCAATGACCTGGGATCGCGGTATGTGTGCCGACGCCGACAAGCGCCTGTGGGCGGGTCTGGTGGACTTCTCCGCGGGGCCGGGCAACCTGCCGCTGCACATTAATGCTCGCGGTCACGAGTTTGTGGCCAACCACCTCGCTAGCTTCTAGAGGGATTTGAATCTTGTTGGGCCCGGGCGACGCCGCCCGGGCCTTTCGCGTACCCTCGCGAGCATGACTGTTAATGAAAACGTAAATGAAAACAACTCCCAGCAAGGTGCGGAGGTTGTCCGCGGCGTGATTGCGCGCGCGAAGGGCGAGCCCGTCGAGACCGTCAACATCGTCGTGCCCGCCCCGGGCGAGCACGATGTCGTGGTCAAGATCCAGGCCTGCGGTGTCTGCCACACCGACCTGGCTTACCGCGATGGCGATATTGAGGATGCCTTCCCCTTCCTGCTCGGGCACGAGGCGGCGGGCGTCGTCGAGCGCGTGGGCGATGCCGTCACCCACGTTGAGGTCGGGGACTTCGTGGTCCTGAACTGGCGCGCGGTGTGCGGCGAGTGCCGCGCTTGCAAGAAGGGCGAGCCGAAGTACTGCTTCAACACCCACAACGCGTCCGCGAAGATGACGCTCGCGGACGGGGATAAGGACGCCGGCACTGAGCTCACCCCGGCGCTCGGCATCGGTTCCTTCGCCGAGAAGACCCTGGTCCACGAAGGCCAGTGCACCAAGGTCAACCCGGAGGCGGATCCGGCCGCCGCGGGCCTGCTGGGCTGTGGCGTGATGGCCGGTTTGGGCGCTGCGGTGAATACCGCGGACGTCAAGCGCGGCGAGTCCGTCGCGGTCTTCGGCTGCGGTGGCGTGGGCATGGCGGCCATCGCCGGTGCGGCGTTGGCTGGTGCTTCCAAGGTCATCGCCGTGGACCTGGACCCGGACAAGCTGGAGCTGGCTAAGAAATTCGGCGCTACCCACACCGTTGCGGCGAAGGACAATTCTGAAGAAGAGGTCATTGAGGCCGTCCGCGAGCTCACCGAGGGCTTCGGCACCGACGTGGCCATTGACGCTGTGGGCATTCCCGTTACCACCCGCCAGGCCTTTTACTCCCGCGACCTGGCCGGCCGCATGGTCATGGTGGGCGTGCCGAACCTCACCAGCCGCTTCGACGTCCCGGCCATCGACTTCTTCGGCCGCGGCGGTTCACTCAAGTCCTCCTGGTATGGCGACTGCCTGCCGGAGCGTGACTTCCCCATGTACGTCGACCTCTCCTTGCAGGGCCGCTTCCCGCTCAAGGATTTCGTGACCGAGCGCATTGGTCTCGACGACGTGGAAGAGGCCTTCGCTACCATGAAGGCCGGCAAGGTACTTCGATCCGTAGTGGAGCTGTAAATGATCATTGAACAGTTTGTAACTTCAGGAAAGTTCCGCCTCGACGGCGGCGAGTGGGACGTGGACAATAACGTCTACATCCTGGCCGCAGGTAGCGCGACTAGCGACGCCGAGTGCTACATCATCGATCCTTCCCACGACGCGGAGCGCGTCATCGAAGAGGTGGGCCAGCGCACGGTCAAGGGAGTTATTCTCACCCACGCGCACAACGACCACTGCGAGCTCGCTCCCCAGGTGGCTGAGCACTTCGATGTGTCCATCTACTTGCACCCGGATGACCGCCCCCTGTGGGAGGAAACGCACGAGGACGCGACCTTCGTTCCGCTGGAGGATAACCAGCTCTTTACCGTGGGCGATAGCGACTTCGTGGTCTTCCACACACCGGGCCACTCGCCGGGATGCGTGGTGCTCTACATCGCGGATGAGGCCACGCTTCTGTCGGGCGATACTCTCTTCAACGGCGGGCCCGGCGCCACCGGCCGCAAGTACTCCGACTTCGATGTCATCATCGAGTCCCTGCGCAATCGCGTGCTGAACCTCCCGCCGGAGACCCGCGTCCTGCCGGGCCACGGCGATGAGACCACCATTGGTGCTGAGGCGGCGCGCATCGATGAGTACGTCGCGCGCGGTTACTAACTCTTAAACCTTGGCCTAGAGCTTAGCTCTAGGCTGTTATGTCCATAGGGTTTTTGGACACGGAGTCCGGTGTCTTTTTGGACACGGAGTCCGTGGAGTTCTTGGACACTTCTAGCGGTTTATGGTTGTTG
>NZ_KV803987.1:0-918 GCF_001811255.1 Corynebacterium sp. HMSC068H04 | reverse complement strand
TGTTGCGACCGGCTATTTGGTAGCAGTGTCGTGACTATCTGGTAGCGCTTCAGTGAGTATCTGGTAGCAGCTCGCGGCGCTCGGGGTGATACTTCCGGTAGCCGCACCACTCGGGTGCGGCGCGTACTGGAAGGAGTCCGCTGATGACGGATTACCGTGCGGTGATGACGCTGCTGATTAGGAAGCGTTCTTACCGCCAGATTGAAGACCAGCTCGGGTGCTCGCACCGCGCGATTTCCCGAGCGAACCAAGCGCTGCGAAGCCTTGGCCTGACTACTGCCCAGCAGGTCGCGGCGTTGACGAATGACGAGCTGGACGAGATATTCGTTGATAAACGCACCAGCGGTCAAGGCGAGTTCGTCCCGATTGACTTTGACGCGGTCGTCAAAGCACGCACAGGGCGTGTGAAGCAGACACTGCAAGTATTGTGGGCTCGCTACACCACAACGCCGGCCCAGCCGGGCCAGCGTCATTACAGCTACGACCGTTTCCGCCAGCTGGTTGCCTCCCATGTCGATGCGGCCGGGCTTACCGCCCGGATCACCCATGCACCAGGGCATACGATGCAGGTGGACTGGGCTGGGACTAAGATGCGCCTGTACGACCCTGCGGGCACACCGGGTGCGAAAGTCAGTGTTTTCGTCGCTTCGCTGCCGTATTCAGGAATGCTGTTTGCATGTACGTGTGTTGACCAGCGGCAACAGTCCTGGCTTGATGCACACCGCCAAGCGTTTGACTACTTCGGTGGGGTCTGCCAGGTTGTTGTCCCAGATAACGCGTCGACGGCATCAAACGCAATCAGCACTGCCGATAGGAATCGGAAGGTCAACGACACCTACCAGCAGTTCTTGGAGCACTACAACACAGCAGCACTTCCCACACGCGCGCGTCGGCCGAAGGATAAAGCAAATGTGGAAG
>NZ_KV803986.1:0-276 GCF_001811255.1 Corynebacterium sp. HMSC068H04 | reverse complement strand
TACATTGGCACACTATTGAGTTCTCAAACATCGTTCGCACACCACAAACAAAATTAACCAAACGTTAACCTCTCTGCAGCGGCCCGAACAACCTTACCCAACAAGCTCAACCAAAGTCAAACCCGCCGAACAAACATTGTCCGAACATCTACCACCAGTTAACCTCCCGGCTACCTCGCGGCGACTCGCATAAATATACGCACACCCCCAACAAACAACAAATCCCCAGGTGACACACCGAAAAGGTGCGCCACATAGGGACGTCGCCAAGCAATG
>NZ_KV803985.1:0-83295 GCF_001811255.1 Corynebacterium sp. HMSC068H04 | reverse complement strand
CTAGAAACATGAGTTAGAAGAAATGTTCTAACAATGATTCTACCGACCCTCACCACACATAGCCATAGCCTGTAATGAATTCACGTCAAGTCGTTACTACAAACGGGGGTAGTCGCGTCACATTAGATTGGATGTGCGATATAAATGTGGCAGGTTGTAAAACCGCCTAAACGCCAGTGAACTACCCAATTGGTCGAGGTTTATGGCGGCCCTCTCTGCCCTGTCCAAAACCCTGCCGGCGGCGGGGATAGACTGGGCACAGCTAACCGTATGAACACGTATGAAGGGATTGTGAATGACTATCAAGGTGGGTGTCCTTGGCGCTAAGGGCCGCGTGGGGCAGGCAATCGTGGAGGGCGTCAACGCTGCAGAAGATCTGGAGCTTGTCGCTGAAATTGATCGCGAAACCCCGCTGGAGAAGCTAGTTGAAGCAGGCGCCGAGGTTGCCGTCGACTTCACTCAGCCCGCTTCGGTTATGGATAATCTTGAGTTTTGTATCGCCAATGGAATCCATGCTGTTGTCGGCACCACGGGCTTCGACGAGGAGCGGCTAGCCAAGGTAGAGGAGTGGACTAAGAAGGAGGGCGCTGGCAACGTTCTCATCGCTCCGAACTTTGCTGTCTCAGCTGTATTGACCATGGTGTTTGCTGCCCAAGCGGCGAAGTTCTTCGATAGCGCCGAGGTTGTTGAATACCACCACCCGAATAAGCTTGACGCGCCGTCCGGCACGGCGGTTCATACTGCGCAGGGAATTGCGAAGGCTCGTAAGGAAGCTGGCCTGGATGCAATGCCGGACAAGACCGAGCAGTCCCTTGACGGTGCGCGAGGTGCAGACGTTGATGGCGTCCACGTCCATGCAGTTCGCATGCAGGGAATGGTGGCGCATGAAGAGGTAATCTTCGGTACCCAAGGGCAATCCCTGACCATCCGCCAGGATTCCTATGACCGCTCTTCCTTTACTCCCGGTGTTTTGCTTGGTGTGCGCGAGATTTCCTCCCACGCAGGTTTGACCGTGGGGCTTGAGAAGTATCTGGGGCTGTAATGGCAAAGGTCTCTGAGCTTGATGTCCAACTCATCGCGGCAACGGCGTTTCATGCACCACGAGGGGTGGATTGGAAGGCGGACGAGGGGGCGTCGGAAAGCGAGGCTTTAGTCGAGTTTGCTGGGCGTGCGTGTTACGAGTCCTTCGATAAGCCAAATCCTCGTACCGCGTCGAACCAGTCTTATTTACACCACATCTTGGAAGTGGGCCACGACGCGCTTCTGGAGCATGCCACCGCGACGCTGTATATAAGAGGGCTGTCGCGCTCGGCAACGCATGAGTTGGTGCGCCACCGGCACTTCTCCTTCTCCCAGCTTTCACAACGCTTCGTACACTTCGACGAAGCAGAGGTCGTGCTGCCCAAGTTCATTGCAGAAGATGAGCAGCTAACGCGGTTAACGCTACAAGCGGCTGATGAAGCGAGGTTTGTCTACGAAGAGCTTCTCGACGCCCTCGAGTCCAAACTGGAAGAGGAACCAAACGCATTGCTTCGTAAGAAGCAGGCGCGGCAGGCAGCGCGTGCGGTTTTGCCCAATCTCACAGAGTCCCGCATAGTAGTGACCGGCAACTACCGTGCGTGGCGCCACTTTATCGGCGCTCGGGCAACCGAGCAGGCTGATACTGAGATGCGCCAATTGGCGGTGACATGCTTGAAGCTGTTGAGAGAGCAATCGCCGGTGCTTTTCGACGACTTCCACATCACCACTTTGTCCGACGGGACCGAAATGGCTTCGAGCCCGTACGCTTAAAGGCTTTGCAGGAGACTCGCGCACGACCCCGATGCGGCCAATATGGGCGAAAGCGGGTAATCTTGACGCCTATGAGCACAGGTATGACAGCACAGACAGGCGTCGACACCTTCGGACGCGTAGGCGTAGCTATGGTCACTCCATTTGACCAGGATGGCGCCTTGGACGTGCCCGCTGGCCGTCGCCTGGCAGCTCATCTGGTTGATAACGGTATTGATTCGCTCATTTTGGCTGGGACCACGGGTGAGTCACCGACGACGTCATTGGATGAGAAACTGGAGCTGTTTGCAGCTGTAAAGGAAGAGGTAGGCAGTCGCGCTAAGCTGTGTGCGGGAGCGGGAACCAATAACACCGCCACCAGCATTTCAGCAGCGCGCGCTTTCGCTGATGCGGGAGCAGACAGCCTCTTGGTTGTAACTCCGTATTACTCCAAGCCTTCCCAAGCCGGTGTGTATGCGCACTTTAGCGCTGTCGCTGACGCCGTGGACCTCCCCATTTGTCTGTATGACATCCCTGGCCGCTCGGGCATTCCGATTGAGACGGAGACCCTTCTTCGCCTCGCGGAAGTGCCGAACATCAAGGCCGTCAAGGACGCCAAGGGCGATCTTGTAGCGGCTGCACCGCTTATCCAGGAAACCGGATTGGCATGGTACTCCGGAGATGACGGGCTGAACTTGCCGTGGCTGGCCCTCGGTGCTTCAGGCGTTATTTCCGTGATTGGTCATATTGCCCCGCGTGCCCTGGCTGATCTCTATGTGGCCTTCGACGAAGGTGATATCGCACGTGCACGAGAGATCAACGCGAAAACTTTGTCCCCGCTCGTCGAGGCGCAAGGCCGCCTCGGAGGAGCAACTCTTGTTAAAGCTGCCTTGCGCCTGCAGGGCATTGAAGTTGGAGAACCTCGTCTCCCGGTTTCCGCGGCTGACGCGGATGAGATCGAGGTTCTCCGTCACGATTTGGAAAAGGCTGGAGTCCTTTAAGAATGACTGAATCCCGTAACCGTTCCCGCAAGGTGACCCGTAAGGCGGGTCCGCCTTCGGAGACCGAGACCGCCTCGAATGAGGCGGCTTCGCCGGTTTTCCAAGCGCCGAAGGAATCGGCTGCTTCCGGCGCATCCTCTAAGGAGTCTGGAAGCTCTGACGACGGCAACCGTCGCTCCCGTTCTCGTGGTTCCCGTGGCGGCCGTGGTCGCGGCCGCGGCGGCAACAACAACCACAACAACGGCAATAACAACAACGGTGGTCGTAACAACCGCAATCGCAACAACAACAACCGCGGCCGTCGCAACGTGCCTAAGTCCATGCAGGGCGCGGATCTGACCAAGCGTCTGCCGGAGCCGCCGAAGCAGCAGAAGGACTCTCTGCGTATCTATGCCTTGGGCGGTATTTCCGAGATCGGTCGAAACATGACCGTCTTTGAGTACCAGGATGAGATGCTCATCATCGACTGTGGTGTGCTCTTCCCGTCCTCCGGTGAGCCTGGTGTGGACCTGATTCTCCCGGACTTTGGCCCGATTGAGAAGAAGATTCAAGAGGTCAAGGCGCTCGTCGTAACCCACGCGCACGAGGACCACATTGGTGCTATCCCGTGGCTGCTGAAGCTGCGCCCGGATATCCCGATTGTGGCATCCCGCTTCACCATTGCGTTGATTGCTGCCAAGTGTAAGGAACACCGCCAGAAGCCGAAGTTCGTTGAGGTCAATGAGAAGTCCGATGTGAATTACGGTCCGTTCCGTTGCCGCTTCTGGGCAGTGAACCACTCCGTCCCGGATGCCCTCGGCGTCATGCTAGGAACCCCGGCTGGCAACATCATCCACACCGGTGACATCAAGCTGGACCAGACCCCGCTGGATAACCGCCCGACGGATCTGCCTGCTCTGTCGCGCTACGGCGACGAAGGTGTGGACCTCATGCTGTGCGATTCCACCAATGCCAACATCCCGGGTGTGTCCGCCTCTGAGGGCGACATTCCGGCAACGTTCAAGCGCCTGGTTTCTGGGGCAAAGCAGCGCGTGATCATCGCATCCTTCGCCTCGAACGTCTACCGCGTGCAGGCTGCTATCGACGCCGCCGTGGCCGCAGGCCGCAAGGTTGCGTTCAACGGCCGCTCCATGATGCGCAACATGGAAATCGCGGAGAAGATGGGCTTCCTGAAGGTTCCGCGCGGCACCATCATCCCGATCGATGAGGCAGCCAAGATGGCTCCGCACAAGGTGCTGCTCATCACCACCGGTACCCAGGGCGAGCCGATGGCGGCGCTGTCCCGCATGGCCCGTCGTGAGCATCGCCAGATCACCGTCCGCGATGGTGACCTCATCATTTTCTCCTCCTCCCTGATTCCGGGTAATGAGGAGGCCGTGTTCGGCGTTATCAACATGCTGTCCCAGATTGGCGCTGAGGTCATCACGAACAAGGAAGCTAAGGTCCACGCCTCCGGCCACGGCTATGGTGGCGAGCTGCTCTTCCTTTACAACGCTGCACGCCCGAAGAATGCCATGCCGGTGCACGGCGAGTGGCGCCACCTGCGTGCAAACAAGGAGCTGGCAGTCTCCACTGGTGTGGCCCGTGATCGCGTGGTCCTTGCGCAGAACGGCGTTGTCGTCGATCTGCGCAACGGCCGTGCTGAGGTCGTCGGCCAGATCCCGGTGGGCAACCTCTACGTCGATGGTGTGTCGATGGGTGATGTCGATGCCGATACCCTCGCGGACCGCACCAACCTGGGCGCCGGCGGTGTCGTTTCCATCACCTGTGTCATCGATAACCGCACCTCGCGCCTCCTTGAGCACCCGACGGTGTCCACGACGGGCTTCTCCGACGATGACCGCGGTATCGTGCCCGAGGTCGCCGAGATGGTGGAGAACACCATGAACGACCTCGCCGCTGAGGGGGAGAACGATACCTACCGCATGGTGCAGAAGCTGCGCCGCAAGGTCTCGAAGCTCATGGACTCCAAGTACAAGCGCGAGCCGGTGATTCTGCCGACCATCGTTCCGACGAACTCGGATATCCTGCTGCCTGACGACGACGAAGTTCAGGCTTCCCGCGAATCGCTCTAAAGCTAAGGCCGCAAGCGCCCCAGTGTTCCCGCCTCCGGTGGGTATGCTGGGGCGCATGTCGTTTTCTTCAGCAGAGCGCGCCAAGATGGTGGCGTTGTTCCATGAGCTTGGCCCTGATGCCCCGACGTTGTGCGAAGGGTGGACAACCCGGGACCTAGCAACGCATTTGTGGGTGCGTGAGAACCGCCCTGATGCTGTGCTCGGTTCCTTTATTCCAGCGCTGTCCTCTCATGCACGGAGCGTCGCGGATGGGGTCCGCGAAGGCATGACGTATGAGGAGCTGGTGGATGCGTGGGGGAGGGGAGCATCTAGGTTTAGCCCTCTGCGCTATGCAGACTCCGTGTTCAACGCGGCCGAGCACTTTGTCCACCATGAGGATATCCGCCGAGCTAATGGGCGCATTGAACCAAGAGATCTTTCACGCGCAGTTAACAAAGAGCTACTGGCGCCGTTGAAAATGCTAGGCACAAAACTGCTGTCGCACTCGCGCCTGCCCGTTGTCCTGGAGCCACAAGGTTTCCCGCCGATCGTGGCTGCGGATAGACACCGTGTGTCTGGACAAGGCGACGCTGTGGTTCGCGTACGAGGTACCGTGTCCGAGGTGCTCTTGTGGGCCTTCGGCCGCGACGTCGCTGATGTCGAGATTGAAGGCGATGAATCTGCAATCGTAAGGTCAAGCCTGTAGGCTGAACTGCTAATTTTCTTCGCCATACGTGTGTGGCGCATGTTGTTAATGGGGCTTTTGCTACTAGAGTGGCAATCATGTCTGTCAAGAACGCTCCGTCTCGCGCCTCCGGCCGAGGTCGCACGGCCAATCGCTCGCGACCGTCGGGCCGCACAAGCTACTCGCTGACGTCTGCTACCCGCGCTGCCGAGACCTCCGAAGAGAGGACCGGCAGCGCCTTTCGTGCCGTTGGTCACGGACTGGGCACCGTATTTGGCGCTACAGCCCGGGGCATGGGGAGTATGGCGCGGGGAGTCGGGCATGGCCTCGCCGGACTCAAGCCAGCTGAAGCGAGAGATCGGGACGAGGATCTTTATGATCCCGCTTATGATGCGTCCTATGACGAAGAGGCTTTTGATGATTACGACGATGTGAGGGAGCCAGGGGAAATTTCTGGACGCGCGAAGAATAAGAGAACTAGCAACAGGGCTGAGGGTGGCGCCTCGTCGAAAAGCAAGGTGACCCGTGCCCAGGACGTTGACGGCGAGATGCCGACGACCATCATGGAGCGCCCCGCCCGGGTAGAGAAGAGCATTCGCGTCTCCAACCCGGATGCGGTCGCGCTCGTGCTGATTGGTGTGGCCATCGTCTTGGCATGCGCTACGTGGTTCCAGGTGGCTGGCATTATCGGTGAGTACCTCACCAATGCTGTGCGCTATGTGATTGGCGCGGGCGCCTATGTTCTTCCTGTTGCGCTCATCGCCGTAGCTATCGCGCTCATGATGGATCTTTCCGGCCCGGCCGGCCACTTCAAGCCGCGCGTGGTTGGCGGCACGGCCCTCATCGTGGTCTGCATGCTGAGCCTTATCCACATCTTTGCTGGGCTCCCGGACCTTACGTGGAATAAAAACGCCGCCGGTGAGGCCGGAGGCGCTATCGGTTTTGCTATTGGTGAGCTGCTCGTAGCAGCCTTCTCTAGCTACGTGGCCGTGCCGTTGCTCTTCCTGTTGATTGTCTATGGGGCGCTCAACATCACCGGCATCACCCTGCGCGAAGCCTATGACTTCGTGGCTGTTCAATTCTCTGC
The DNA here is from genome assembly GCF_001811255.1 of Corynebacterium sp. HMSC068H04. Lineage (NCBI taxonomy): Bacteria > Bacillati > Actinomycetota > Actinomycetes > Mycobacteriales > Corynebacteriaceae > Corynebacterium > Corynebacterium sp. HMSC068H04. Next base: position 76,698 of record NZ_KV803985.1, on the reverse strand, counting down.
GCTCGTCGGTGGACTCCGTGACCGGAAGGACCGCTCGGAGCATGAGCTGCTTGACGACGCCTCCGCAGATGACTACGGCTATGTCAGCGATGACATCGACGCCATCGCCGAGGGGCGCGAGCGCCCCACGCGCCCGGTCCATACCCCGCGTCCGCGTCAGCGCCAGCGCACGCAGCACACGCAGAGCTACCCGGCTCTGCCGGATGAAAACGCCACGGTCTCCTTTGACTCGGCGGCACAGCCCACGAAGCAGGAACCGGTCCAACATGGCCGCCCCTCCTTTGATGCCGTGCCCGAGCGCCGCGTCGATGACACCGACGAGATCCCCGTTGTTCCGGCGCCGGAGCAGAAGCAGAAGGCAGCACCGAAGCCTGTCGAGAAGCCGGTTGAGAAACCTGCGCACAAGCCTGCACAGCAGAAGCGTCCCCGCGTAGACGTTGGCGGTGCCGCCGGTGCGGCGCTGGGGGCGGCAGCCGCGGGGGCGTCGGCAAGCGCAGCGTCTGCTGGGGCGGCCGGGGAGGACGTTGTCTCTGCCGCACACTCCGAGGCCGTTCGTATGTTCCAGGAGCGTTCCGGGCGCGATGCGCGCACGGGCGCCAAGGTCGACGAGGATGTTCAAGACGCGGCGCAACAAGCACCCGCGGCCCCGAGCGGTGCGGAAGATACCGCACTGGGAGGCGGTTATGACGTGCCGACGACTGACCTGCTTACGGCCGGCAAGCCTGCGAAGGCTCGCACGGAGGCCAACGACCGCATCATCGAAGCCATCACTGAAGTATTTGAGGAGTTTAAGGTCGATGCCCAGGTCACCGGGTTTAGCCGTGGCCCTACAGTGACGCGCTATGAGATTGAGCTGGGGCCAGGCGTCAAGGTTTCGAAGATTACGAACCTGCAGTCCAATCTGGCTTATGCAGTGGCGACGGATAACCTGCGCCTGTTGACCCCGATTCCGGGCAAGTCTGCAGTCGGTATCGAGGTGCCTAATGCGGACCGTGAAATGGTGCGCCTGCGTGATGTTTTGGATTCCCCGGCACTGCGTGCTGATGACGATCCAATGCTCATTGGCTTGGGCAAGGACATCGAGGGTCAATTCACCTCTTTCTCGGTGAAGAAGATGCCGCACCTTCTCGTGGCCGGTGCAACCGGTTCAGGTAAGTCGGCGTTCGTGAACTCGATGCTGGTCTCGCTGCTCACTCGCGCGACCCCGGAGGATGTTCGCCTCATCCTGGTGGATCCGAAGATGGTCGAGCTCACGCCCTACGAGGGTATCCCGCACCTCATCACCCCAATCATTACGCAGCCAAAGAAGGCTGCTGCGGCCCTGCAGTGGCTGGTGGAGGAGATGGAGCAGCGCTACATGGACATGCAGGCTGCCCGCGTGCGCAAGATCGAGGATTTCAACCGCAAGGTTCGCAGCGGCGAATACCAGGCCCCGGCCGGCTCCCAGCGAGAGATGCGCCCGTACCCCTACATCGTGTGCGTCGTGGACGAGCTCGCGGACCTCATGATGACGGCGCCGAAGGAGATCGAGGACTCCATCGTCCGCATCACCCAGAAGGCGCGCGCAGCTGGTATTCACCTCGTGCTCGCAACACAGCGCCCGTCCGTGGACGTGGTCACCGGCCTTATCAAGACCAACGTGCCGTCCCGCCTGGCGTTCGCGACGTCCTCGCTCACGGACTCCCGCGTCATCTTGGACCAGGGTGGTGCCGAGAAGCTCATCGGTATGGGCGATGGCCTGTTTATCCCCCAGGGCGGACGCCCAGTGCGCATGCAGGGCGCGTTCGTCTCGGATGAGGAAGTGCAAGCGGTTGTCGACGCCGCGAAGGCACAGGGCGCACCGAACTACACTGAAGGTGTCACGGAGGATAAAGCCAAGGACGCCAAGAAGGAGATCGACGAGGAGATCGGCAAGGACATGGACGACCTCTTGGAGGCCGTCGACCTCGTGGTCACGTCCCAGCTGGGTTCCACCTCGATGCTCCAGCGCAAGCTGCGCATCGGATTCGCCAAGGCCGGCCGCCTCATGGACCTCATGGAATCACGCGGTGTGGTTGGGCCTTCGGAAGGCTCCAAGGCCCGTGAGGTGCTGGTCAAACCGGAAGAGCTCGACACCATCATTTGGATGATCAAGGGAGCTGACCCGGCAGAGGCACCGAAGGAAGTCCAGGAAGCTGAAGGCACTGACGGTGCTGACGAGGAGTCAGCAGATACCCGCACCGTCGAAATCTCTGCCAACCCCTCCACAGGTGCGTTCTAAGTTCCGTGTAGGATAGGACGAGTCTTGGAGGGGAGTACCCCAATCCTCGGCGTCGATCGTCAACACGGCAACTGCGGTACAGTTCCCGGTCGCGCCGGCTAGCGTTGCTCTGCGTAAGCATCACTAGCGGGGGAGACCTCCGGTCTTTGTTGTCGCGTCGACCGGAGGGATAGCGCATTATGCACGTACCATTGTGGGTTTGGGCCATCACCATGGCGGTGATTCTGGGCTTTTTTATTTTCGATTTCTACAGCCACGTTCGCTCGCCCCATGAGCCTACGCTCAAGGAATCCGGTGGGTGGACGCTGTTCTATATGGCAATCGCCGTTGTCTTCGGCGGAGTTGTATGGGTGCTGTGGGACAGCGAACATGCCGCTCAGTTCTACACCGGTTGGGTGACGGAACAGGCGCTGAGCGTGGACAATCTATTCGTCTTCTCGCTCATCATGGGATCCTTCAAAATCCCCCGCAGATACCAGCAGAAGGTGCTCCTCATCGGAATCGTTTTGGCACTGGTATTCCGTCTCATTTTCATTTTGTTGGGCGCGGCAATTATCGCTGCATGGTCCGATGTCTTCTACCTTTTTGCGATCTTCCTTATCTACACCGCGGTGAAGCTGCTCATCGATGAGATCAACGACGCCCCGGAGACTGACCCCAATGACATGTTGGTGGTCAAATGGCTGCGCAAGGTCGTACACGTAACCCCGCGCTACCACGGCGATAAGCTCACCCATCGTGAAGAGTCCGGGGAGAAGAAGGGGAAGTTCGCGCTCACCCCGCTGTTCGTGGCGCTGGCGGCAATTGGGCTTATCGACGTCATGTTTGCCTTCGACTCCATCCCCGCCATCTACGGCATTACCTCGGAGCCCTTCCTAGTATTCACCACCAACGCATTCGCGCTCATGGGCCTGCGTCAGATGTTCTTCCTCATCGATGGCCTGTTGGACCGTCTGGTTTACCTGCCCTATGGCCTGGGTATCATTCTGCTGTTCATCGGCGTCAAGCTGTTGTTCCACGCATTGCATGAGAATAACTTGCCGTTCATTAATGGCGGTGAGGATGTTTCCGCCGTGCCGGAGATTTCCACGCTGATGTCGCTGTTGGTCATCGTCGGCGTGCTCGCAATCACTGTGTTGCTGTCGGTGTGGAAAGACAAGCGCGACCAAACTCAGGGTGGCGTGGTGATTTCCCACAACCACTACGACTGGGACGATTTTGGCAACAAGATCGTTCGTAACAAGCAGGGAGAGCTTGTGGGTAAAGCAGAGGACCTGCCGAAATCCGAGCTACCCTAACTCCGAGTGCTGCCCGAGTCCCGGGCAGCATGGGGGAAGAGTTTAAAAGGAATTGATAACGGGATTCCACTCGCGGAAGGCACGGCCCGTAACGGCGCCTTCGGTGTAGAAGGGATCCTGGTCCATGAGGGCGATTACCTCGGCCACCTCAATTGACTCGTCCTCAAACTGCAGGACGATGAGAGCCCCACCCTTGGAATCGGTGAAGGGGCCCGATCCGCAGATCTGGCCTTTCTCATGGAGCGCGCCGATGAACTCGCGGTGTTTCGGGCGAACATTTGCGATGACTGGGTTGGATGGATTGTATTCATAGGAGACAGCGAAGTACTTCATATTTTCCATGGTAGTGCTCGCGCGAGGGGTAGGGAGGCCACGGTAGGATGAAGGGCGTGAATGATTCTCAGGCTGCGCACAACCACTCTCAAACCGCGGATGTAAATCCCGAGGTCTCCAATTGGAATCTTCCCAATATCTTGACCAGTTTGCGCATCCTCTTTATCCCCTTGTTCGCCTGGTTGGTTTTGGCCGGACATGAGTGGTGGTCCTTTGTATGCTTTGCGCTCCTCATGCTCACAGACAAGCTGGATGGCGATATCGCACGCTCGCGTGGGCTCATTACAAATTTCGGCAAGATTGCGGATCCCATCGCGGATAAGGCTCTGATGACTGCGGCCTTCGTGTGCCTCAACATCACTGGTGCTCTGTCCGTGTGGATCACCGTCGTCATTCTCTTCCGTGAGTTCGGAATCACTATTTGGCGCTTCTTCTTGCTGCGCCAAGGAAAAGTGGTGCCGGCTTCCCAAGGCGGAAAGCTCAAGACAGCGCTGCAGACCTTGGCGGTGGCGTTGTATCTCTGTCCGCTGCCGGGGTGGATGGACCTTCCGAGCTTCCTCGTCATGTTGGCTGCCGCCTTCGTTACTGTCCTGACCGGCATCCAGTATCTCATTGATGGCCGTAGGGAGAACCAGTGAGCATCGAGGAGCAATTAGTGTCCAGGCTCCGTGAGCGCGGCGAAACCGTGGCGTTCTGTGAGTCCCTTACTGCCGGTTTAGCCGCTGCCACGGTGGCGAGCGTGCCGGGAGCCTCGGCGGTGTTGCGGGGCGGTCTGGTGACGTATGCGACAGAGGTCAAGGCACATTTCCTCAACACCACCGTGGAAGAGCTTGACGATCAAGGCGTGGTGTCCGCAGCAACTGCCGCGCAGATGGCTGAGGCCGCAGTTGTCGAAACGCGTGCGGATTGGGGGATAGGGCTGACTGGTGTGGCCGGGCCGGACCTCCAAGAAGGTAAACCTGCGGGAACCGTGTATGTGGGGCTGTGCGGGAGGGGCGACGGGGGCGTCGCCAAGCGCGGCGTCCTCTATGAGCTTTCTGCTGAGGGGCGCAACGCGATTCGTGCCGCTGCAGTTGAGGCAGCATTGAGTCTTCTCCTATCAACTCTTGAAGAAAAATAGTTGATTGTGGGAACAAGGAGGAGTGCTGGGCCGTTGTACGGAGTGATGAACACTTCAGTTGCATTACTTGATAAGCCCACCCAGACCAGCACGCGGTCGACGCGGACCCCTGAGCCGCTGTTGCGTGAAGCACTCGGACTGACGCTTCGCGCCTTCCGTGCGGATAAGGGCGTGACCCTTCGTGAGCTCGCCGGTGTAGCGCGCGTGTCCCCGGGATACCTTTCGGAGTTGGAGCGCGGCCGCAAGGAGGTTTCCTCTGAGCTTCTGGCATCCGTGTGCCATGCGCTTGATGTCAGTGTTTCCGATGTCCTCATCGAGGCCGCTGGCTACATGGCGCTGCCATCGATGGATGAGGAGCTAGCGTCCACCGCACCCGCAGCATCGGAACTGTAGAACCGCGGCGTAGCACTGCTTGCTTCGCTAATATTAGGCAGGCAGAGAATTCTTTTCGAACACTTTTTATAGACACAACGAACTGCTGAGAAAGGCACCTTCTGTTATGGCGAATCCATTCGTAAAGGCCTGGAAGTACTTGATGGCTCTCTTCGATTCGAAGATCGAGGAGAACGCTGATCCGAAGGTACAGATTGAGCAGGCAATCGAGGAAGCTCAGCGCCAGCACCAGGAGCTCTCGCAGCAGGCTGCGGCGGTCATCGGCAACCAGCGTCAGCTGGAGATGCAGCTCAACCGCCGTCTCAGCGAGATCGAAAAGCTGCAGCAGAACACCCGCAACGCTCTGAACTTGGCGGACAAGGCTCGTGCTGAGGGCGATGCGCAGAAGGCTACCGAGTATGAGAACGCAGCAGAAGCCTTCGCCGCCCAGTTGGTAACTGCCGAGGAGTCTGTTGAGGACACCAAGAAGCTGCATGATCAGGCACTGCAGCAGGCGGAGCAGGCTAAGAAGGCCGTCGAGCGCAATGGCATGGCCCTGCGTGAGAAGGTCAACGAGCGCTCGAAGCTGCTGTCCCAGCTTGAGCAGGCCAAGATGCAGGAGAAGGTTTCCGAGTCCCTCAACTCGATGAATGAGCTTTCTGCCAACGGCAACACCCCGTCCCTGGACGCGGTGCGCGACAAGATTGAGCGCCGTTACTCCAAGGCCCTGGGCCAGGCAGAGCTCGCGGAGAACTCCGTGTCTAACCGTATGCAGGAGATTGAGCAGGCTGGCGTGCAACTGGCTGGCCACTCCCGTCTCGAGCAGATTCGCGCGGAGATGAATAACCCGAAGGCCGTGGAGGGCAACTCCCAGCAGGCAATCGGCTCGGCAGGAACCCAGGCTCAGCCGAACGTGCAGAACGATGCCGTTCAGGCCCGCCTGCGCGAGCTGCGCGGAGAATAGGCTTAGTCGCCGACGCCGCGCGCTTGAAGCGCCTCACCCATGGCGCGTGCGCGGCGGATAGAGCGAATGATAACCGGGGTGCCAAAAGCGGTTAATGATGCCGTGGCGCCCCGGGCTTTTCGTGCGTCTAGCACCTCGACCACGGTTCCCAGCATGAGGGGAAGCAGTCGAATAGTCAGGGACATCGCCAGCGTGATGTTCTCAACGGGGACCCCGAGGCGCCCCAGCGGGGCAAGGGCGCGATCCAGGGAGTCCATCATCTCCGAGACCTTCGTCGTGAGCGTCAGCAGGACCGCCGCGCTAATCGCCGCGTAAATCGTGAGGAACATGATGGCAGCCGCCGTGAAGTCCTTCTGCCACCACTGAAATGCAGCGAGTGCGACGAGGAGATAGAGCGGCGGCGCGAGCTGGCCGAGCGCGACGCGAAAGGGAACCCGGGCAATGGGGAAGAGGGCAAGGGGGAGAGCGAGGCTTAGCGCTGCCCAGCTAATCGTGTGAACAGCCAGCGAAGTCACGAGGATGAAGCCGATGAGTACGAGGAATTTCACCGCGGCGGGGATGCGGTGGATGATGGTTTCGGCGTCGACATAGAAGCCGAGTGGGATGTTCTTGGGCATGATCGCTAGAGGGGGCGGGATTCCATGAGCTTCGTATAGAAGGGAATGACCTCGTCGGGTGTTCCATCGGCGGCTACGTGGTGGTCGTCAATGCACAGAACGCGGTCAAAGTCGGAGAGGAAGTCGAGGTCGTGGGTAACCACGATCAGCTGCTGCTCCAGGTTGGCGAACTCGCGGCGAATGCGGTCACGGTTGCGCAGGTCCAGCAGGGTCGTCGGTTCGTCGGCGATGATGACGGTCGGTTCCATGACCAGTACCGCAGCCAGCGCGAGGAGCTGTTTCTGCCCGCCGGAGAGCGAGTGCGGGGATTGTTCGGCCAGGGCCTCGAGGTCGAAGCGTTCGAGGGCGGCATCGACACGCGCGGTGCGTTCCTCCCGAGGCAGCTTGAGGCGCCGCAGGGAGAATTCCACATCATCGCGTACCTGCGGCATGACGATTTGGTTCTCGGCGTCTGAGAATACGAATCCCACGCGGCGCCGGATTTCTTTGCCGTGCTTGGCGACGTCCATGTTGTCCACCAAGACCTCACCGCGTGAGGGCTCACCGAGACCATTGATGAGCCGGACGAGGGTTGACTTGCCGCCGCCGTTGGCGCCGATGATGCCGATGCGTTGTTCGCTCAAGTTGAGGGAAACGTCGTTAAGCACCGGCGTCTCGTCGAAGGTGACGGACACGTTACGGAATTCAATGAGCGGCACGGGAGCTACTTCGCCTTAGCGGTGCGTCGGCCCATTAGGTCTGGGAACGCTGCGTGGACGCCGACCGCAATGACAACCATCACGGCGACCTTGATGAGATCGGGGATGAGGAATGGCCCTTGGGCGATGGTGGCTGCACCGAAGGACATGTCAGAGCGGTACATCAGGCCGAGAATTCCGCAGAAGTACTGGACGGCGAGGCCAACGACGCCGGCGATAGCGAGGATGAGCGTCATTCCACCCTTGTTGCGCGGGGCGCGGTAGGCGATGAGTCCGGCGATGGCCGGGGCGACCACATAGCCAACGAGGTAGCCAACCGTGGGGCCGGCGAGAGCACTCAACGCGCTACGTCCGCCGGCGAGGATGGGAAGGCCGACGAGGCCGAGGGCAATGAAGAGCAGGCCCACGAAGAGGCCGCGGCGCCCGCCGAGGACCAGACCCGCGAGGATGATAACCGCGTTTTGAAGAACGATGGGCACGCCCGCGGTGGGAGTGGGGATTGAGACAAAAGCAAAGACTATGATGAGCGCGGTAAAGACCGCGACGTACGCGATGTCAGTCGCGACGGAATTCTTTTTCATGGGCCAAAGCTTATCCAGTGCGAGAACTGCGCAGCAAATAGCACCTTTTGAACAGTGTTCAAGCACGTAGTTTAGGGCGCGCATCCACCCCGAACGGGGTATCTTTGGTGCATGGAAATTGGGCAGAAACAAGCGTGGCTTAATGGTCTAGGGTGCCTTAGGGCGCGCTATGGGGCAGTAGCACTTCTTTCCGGTGTGGCCATAGGTGGCCTAGCTGGATGTTCGTTGGTGAATTTCGCGAATGTCATCGAAAATATCGATGAGGCCGCTGGGGTCGAGGAAGGGGAGCCGGGAAGCGTAGACATGCCGATCGGTGACATCTTCGATTCGGAGTATGAACGGGTGATCATTATTTGCCCCGGCGCTACCGAAAGGGATGTCCTCGCCGCCAGCGATGGAACCTGGCAGGGAGGTACAGATGAGGATGATGAGTGGGTGCCACCGGCGGCGGGTAGCGTTGAGATCTACCGTGATGCGCAAGGGCCGGGGTATTCCAAGTATATGAGTAGCAGGGCTGACCTCGATGACCTGGATGTCTGCAGCTCGTTAGGGGAGGAGGTGGCCGTTCTTCAGACTGCTGAAAAGGTGACCTTCTCGCGGCACGAGCAGGACGGTCCTTGGGTAGTTCAGTAGTGGAGGCTGTCGCTGGGACACGCGCTTGGGCGAAATGGAAAATCGAACACTTGTGTGTGTATTGTGGGACGTGGTCCGGCGGGCACGTTAGGGTGACTTCGTGGCTTGAGGAGAGGGCACTAAGGCTGTTTGAGTCGCGCCAGGGAACCTCAGCTGCCACGTGGCAGTCTAATTAGGTGCCACTTTTAATTAACGCGTAAGAACGCACTACAACTGACGCACGATAGTGAGGAAATGAATGGCTACGAAGAAGAAGTCCTCGGCAGCAAGCAAGGGCGATGATCGTCAAAAAGCCCTTGACGCTGCCATGGCGATGATTGAGAAGGATTTTGGTAAGGGCGCCGTTATGCGCCTGGGTGATGATGATCGCCCGCCAATCCAGGCTATTTCCTCCGGTAATACGGCCATCGATATCGCATTGGGCGTCGGCGGCTTCCCGCGTGGCCGCATCGTGGAGATTTATGGTCCGGAATCCTCGGGTAAGACCACCGTTGCCCTGCACGCTATTGCATCGGCGCAGAAGACTGGCGGTATTGCGGCCTTCATCGATGCTGAGCACGCTCTCGATCCGGAGTATGCACGACTGCTTGGCGTTGATACCGATAACCTGCTGGTCTCCCAACCGGATACTGGTGAGCAGGCTTTGGAAATCGCCGATATGCTCGTGCGCTCTGGCGCCATTGACATCATCGTGATTGACTCGGTTGCTGCCCTGACCCCCAAGGCGGAGATCGAAGGTGAGATGGGTGATAGCCATGTTGGCCTCCAGGCTCGTCTCATGTCCCAGGCGCTGCGCAAGATGACGGGTGCTCTGTATAACTCGGGGACCACCGCCATCTTCATCAACCAGCTCCGTGAGAAGATCGGCGTCATGTTTGGATCGCCGGAGACCACGACTGGTGGTAAGGCGCTGAAGTTCTATGCTTCGGTGCGCTGCGATATCCGCCGAATCCAAACCTTGAAGGACGGCCAGGATGCCATCGGTAACCGCACCAAGCTCAAGGTTGTAAAGAACAAGGTCTCCCCGCCGTTCAAGATCGCTGAGTTCGACATCATGTATGGCGAAGGTATTTCGCGCGAGTCTTCCATTATTGACTTGGGCGTCGAACACGGCTTCATCAAGAAGTCTGGTTCCTGGTTTACCTATGAGGGTGACCAGCTGGGCCAAGGCAAGGAGAAGGCTCGTAACTTCCTCAAGGATAATCCGGATCTGGCGGATGAGATTGAGAAGAAGATCTTCGTCAAGCTCGGTGTGGGTGCTGCCGCTGCCGAGAGTGGCGACAACGTGGACATGGATGTGCCAGGAGCAGATGATCCGCTGACGGATGAGTCTGTGGATCTGGTTCCGAACGTCGATTTCGACGACGACTAAACGGGATCAATGGCACAACCCTCACCGGAGAAGATTGAGAAACTGCGCCAGGCCCTCGAATCCTATGAATCAGGTGACGCGGGCGGACAGCTAGTTGACGCAGAAGCCGAAGCTGCGAAGGCTCCCGTGCGTTCTCGTGCGCTCGGTCTGCTGGACCAGAGAGCGCGTTCCCGCAAGGAACTGCGTGACCGCCTTGTTGCTGCGGACTTCGAGCCCGACGTGGTCGAGGAAGTTGTTGATGACCTCGCAAATGTCGGCCTTGTTGATGACGCGAGCTTTGCCAAGGAATGGGTTCGCCAACGCCATGCGCGGCGCGGCAAGTCGTCCCGAGCCCTCAACGTGGAGCTCAAGGAGAAGGGCGTTGATGCCGCTGATCGGGCCGCAGCCTTAGAGCAGATTACAGAAGAATCTGAAGAGGCTGTCGCCCGCCAGGTCGCGGAGAAGAAGGCACGGACGCTTAAAAAGGTTCCGGCCGACCGGCATCAAAGGGACAAATTCCTGCGCCGCATCGTGGGAACGCTCGCGCGGCGCGGCTACAACCAGGAACTTGTCATGCGCATATCCATCGAGGCTCTTGATGCGCGCATCGCCGAATTAAAGGCATTATGAGTAGCCGGATGGGCCAGTTAGAATGTCCCCCCGTGAGCTCCCCCGTAAGTAATACTCAGCCCCGCACCTATGAGGTGCGGACTTTCGGCTGCCAAATGAACGTTCATGACTCCGAGCGCATCTCCGGTTTGCTCGAGGAAGCCGGCTACTCGGCGGCACCGGATGGCGCCGAGCCTGACCTCGTAGTCTTTAACACCTGTGCTGTGCGTGAGAACGCGGACAAGCGTTTGTATGGAACCCTAGGTGCGCTGAAGAAAACGAAGGAAAACCACCCCGGCATGCAGATCGCTGTGGGCGGCTGCTTGGCGCAAAAGGATAAGGACACAGTCCTTGACCACGCGCCGTGGGTCGATGCGGTATTCGGCACCCACAACATGGCGGCGTTGCCGACACTTCTTGAACGCGCCCGCCACAATGATGAGGCCCAGGTTGAAATTGTCGACGCGCTTGAGGCTTTTCCCTCCGTGCTGCCGGCCAAGCGCGAGTCCGCCTATGCCGGGTGGGTATCGGTCTCCGTGGGCTGCAATAACACCTGTACTTTCTGCATCGTTCCTTCCCTGCGCGGCAAGGAAGAGGACCGCCGCCCTGGCGACATCCTCGCAGAGGTTCAGGCCTTGGTGGACCAGGGCGTTTCTGAGGTGACGTTGCTGGGCCAAAACGTCAATGCCTATGGCGTCAATTTCGCTGACCCGGACCTGCCGCGAGACCGCTTCGCCTTTTCCAAGCTGCTGCGGGAAGTGGGCAAGATTGAGGGGCTTGAGCGCCTGCGCTTTACTTCCCCGCACCCGGCAGAGTTCACCTCCGATGTCATCGATGCCATGGCGGAGACCCCTGCGGTGTGCCCGCAGTTGCACATGCCGCTGCAGTCTGGCTCCGACAAGGTCCTCAAAGACATGCGCCGTTCCTACCGCACGAAGAAATTCCTGGGCATCCTCGACGAAGTGCGCGAGAAAATGCCGCATGCCGCCATCACCACCGATATCATCGTGGGCTTCCCCGGTGAGACGGAGGAGGACTTTGAGGCCACCCTGGATGTGGTGCGTCGCGCCCGCTTTGCCTCCGCGTTTACCTTCCAGTACTCGCCGCGTCCGGGAACCCCGGCTGCGGTCATGGAGAATCAGATCCCGAAGGATGTAGTGCAGGAGCGCTTCGAGCGCCTGGTAGCGCTGCAAGACTCCATCCAGGCCGAGGAGAACGCGAAGCTCATTGGCACCGATGTGGAGCTCCTGGTCCAGGCGGAAGGCGGCCGTAAGTCCGCCGAGACCCACCGTCTTACCGGCCGTGCTCGCGATGGCCGCCTCGTTCACTTTGCTCCCGTCGATGGTGAGGGCAAGGACATCTCCGCGGAGATTCGCCCTGGCGATGTCGTGCACACCACCGTGACGGATGCGGGCTCTTTCTTCCTCGTGGCCGATTCCGGTGTCAGTGAGCACCGTCGCACCAAGGCCGGCGACATGTCGGCAGCGGGGCAGACCCCCACCACGGCACCGATTGGGGTGGGGTTGGGCCTGCCGGGCGTCGGCAAGCCCAGCGCTCCCGCTGATTCCTGTGGCTGCTAGAAGGGAGTAGGCTCCGATTCTATGAGTGATGACTTGAAGCAGGTGCGCGATGCTGTCGCCGCAGAAAAGCGCGCGGCGAAGACCATCGAACTGGGAAAGCACAAATATGCGCTCATCGTGTCTGTCGTGGTGTGGGTAGCGTATCTGGTGTTGCCTTATGCCGGTGATGCCCGTGGATGGGAAGCACTCTTCGTAGGCGGAACCGCCGAGGGAGTGCGAATTTCACTTATGGAGACCGTTAGCGCCTGGTTAGCGTTGGGTGGCGTGGGAATTCTGACTACCGCTACGATCCTTACGCGGCGGACGTCTGTGGCTCTCGCCGCATGGATGATGGTGACCATCTCCTTTTTCGTTAACTTGTGGGGATTCTGGTACCGCGGCGGTGCCGCTGAGGGGGCATCTATTGGCATGTACGTGGGCGCTGTGTCTACGTTGGTGGCCTTCCTGGTGTACTGCCAAGTGGCGTTGCGCCGCAGCCCTGAGCAGCTAGCCGCCGCGGAGCGCGTGCGGGAAGTCTCGGGGCAGCTTGACCACGTGGGTGTCTTGCAAAACGAAGCCGCGACCGAACTGCCAGCGGAACAGAACCCGCTGCTTATCGACGACCGTCGCTCACGCGCCGCCGCACGTCACCAGAGCCAGCCGGGCGAAGAATAAGCACTCCTCCATTCGTGTTGTGGAGTGCATGGCTACACCGACTGCTCCGTTTACACGGTGAGCTCGTAGGCGCTGCTGGCGGAGATGACGTGCGCCCCAAGGCGGGCATACAGCGCGTTCATCGCTGGATCGGCCTGGGCCACTGAGCAGTACGCACGGCGAACGGTGGGCCAGTGGTGCGCCACTGCGTACTGAGCGTGCTGTTTGGCGCGCGTGGCGAACCCGCGACGTCGGTATTCACGGTCGGTCACTGTGAGCGTCCACTCGCACACCTCGGGGTCTGCATCGCCGTGGCGGGAGAGTTCCGTGAGGGCGACGACTTTACCTTGGTCGAGAATGCCCACGAGCAGAGTGTGCGCATTGCGGGAGCGCAGCCGGGCGTGGGCCTCCTCGAGGCGCTTCCGCGTCCACACGATGGGCTCGACGCTCAAGTCACCATAGACCGCGTCGGTGGAGGCGAGGGTGAGCAAGTGGAGGACGTCGTCAAGCAGTGCATCCGGAATGTCATAGTCCGGCCACACCTGCGCTCCGAGGACCGGGGAGGTGGCAGCGATGTCGATGTACATCTGGCGCTCGGCGTGCTTCTGGCGAAAGCCCAGTTCGAGGTAGGCCTGCGACATCGGGTCGTATGAGCGGTCCGCGTCCGGCGGGTACAGCATGCCAACCTGGGCATTCTTGCGGCCTAGCTGGCGGGTAAGGCGGAGGGCTTCGCGCGCCAAGGTCCGCGTGACCTCGAGGGCTTCCGGCTCCAGCTCTTCCCCAGGCAGCGGGAGGAGATCGGCGGCGAGGACGCACTCGATGTCGGCGTTATCTGTCTCTTCCAAAAGTGGAAGCGAGATGTGGATGAAACCGTCGAAGTCAATTTCCGGGCTGGGCTCGGCGGCCGAAATAACTGGCAAGCCCAACTCTCCAGCTGGGCCCAAGACGGAGTCTGTCAGACCAAAGAGGTAGGTGAGTGACTCCGTAGAACCTTGGAGACGCTGGAGCACGCGACGCGGAGAGCCACTGGCCGCGGGATCACCGCTGGCCTCTTGCGCGGCAAGGTTAGCGTCGAAGACGAAACTGCGGAGACAGTCAGCCGGCTCAGCGTGTGCCAAGCCCGGCGGGGCGACGATGTGAACGAACACTCAGGCTACGCGGCGCGCTTACTTGCCGTTGACAGCAGCCGCGGCGGCATCCGCGAACTCCTGCCACTGCTTGGCCTGGGCACGCAGATCCTCTGCCTTCTTGGTATTGCCATTGACCTCAGCTGCTTCTGCTTGAGCGGTGAAGTCATCCACCTTGGCCTGGAACTGAGCCACGCGGGCCTGGGCCTCCGGATCCGTCCGGCGCCACTCTGAATCCTCGGCATCGCTCACGCGCTTTTCCAGAGCGGAAATCTTAGCCTCGAACTCGCGCACCTGATTGCGTGGGACGAAACCAATCTCCTCCCACTTTTCTTGCAGCTCTCGCAGCTTGGCCTTCGCCGCGTCGAGCGACTTGGTGGGATCAATCTGGGAGTCATATTCCGCAATGAGTGCGTCCTTGGCGGCGGCGTTCTCAGCGAACTGCTTGTCGCGCTCATCGTTGACGGCGTTGCGGGCGTTAAAGAAGTGGTCCTGCGCGGCGCGGAAGCGGGCCCAGAGCTTGTCATCGATATCGCGCGGCGCGCGGCCAGCGGCCTTCCACTCCGTCATGAGATCGCGGTAAGCGCGCGCCGTCTCACCCCAGTTGGTGGATTCCTTGATGGCCTCTGCGCGCTCAACCAATTCTTCCTTCTTGGCGCGGGCAGCAGCGCGGTTTCGGTCGAGCTCAGCAAAGTGCGAGCCGCGGCGGCGGTTGAAGGAGTCGCGGGCGCGGGAGTAGCGCTTCCACAGGGCGTCATCCGTGTGACGGTCGATGCCGCGGATCTGCTTCCATTCCTCGAGGATGGCGCGGATCCGGTCACCGGCGGCTTTCCACTCCGTCGAGTTGGCGGCGATGTCCTCGGCCTCTGCGGCGAGCTTCTCCTTCTTTGCGATTGCCTCCTCGCGGCGGCGGGCCTTATCGGCCTGTGCTTGCTCGCCGGCTTCGACGGAATGCTCGATGACGGTGCCCAGGCGCTGATCCAAGGCTGCAATATCACCAATCACCGCCTGCGTGGGCAGGGATTCCCGCAGCTCTGCCGCGGTAGCCTTAATCGATGCTGCATCGCCCGGATGTGCATTCAGGCGGGATTCCAGCAGCTCGATCTCGGTAGACAAATCATCGTAGCGCGCGCCAAAATGCGCTAGGCCTTCTTCGGGAGTGCCCGCCTGCCATTCACTGATCTTGCGTTCGCCCTCGGGTGCTTTGACATACACCGAACCATCAGCATCAACGCGGCCCCACTGAGTGGGATCGTTCTTCACGGGCTGCACCGGGCGAGCTGCCGGGGCGGACGGAGTTGGGCCGGGACGAGAACCCTTGCGGGGCATGGCTCCAGGGGAAGGAATAGCGGACATGGTAGGAAACCACCTTCGGTACTATCGCGCCGCGCGACACGGCTGCCAGAACTTATGTCACACAACACTACCGTTTCAGCCGCGCAGCCGCGTGTTAACCCCGAAAAACTAACCTTATAGGATGGGAGTCGATGCAGAATCTCATGATTATGCCAGCCTCACCGGCCTTGGCGGAAGAACTCTCACCCAGCGATGATGCCTCGCGTGCGCTGCTCAGTGCTGCGTGCGAGTTGGCCCGTGATGCCGCACGCGTGAGCGGCAGCAGCCCCCTCCAGGTGGACATTGTGGGATCGCGCGATGTGCGCTGGCGTACCGAGCACACAGGGAGCTTGAAAGCATGGGGAGCACCGCAGGTCAACGTCGGCGGCGGGAATTTCCTTCCGGAAATCATGGCCCGCTACGTGCTTAGCCGTGCGCTTAATCTCACTTCCGATAAACCGGGCTCCGTGGTGGAGGATTCTCGCGCTGAGCTCGGTGAGGTTCGCCCCGGGCGCTTGACTGTGGTCTGCGTTGACGGTTCGGCCGGCCTGACCGAGCGCGCGCCGCTTGCGCTTGTCGATGGCGCACGGGATGCACACCTGTGGTGCGAAAGCATCCTAGCGGGAGGGGAAGGCCACTGCGACGAAGAGCGCCTCCGTGCTGCCGGTGTGCTCGAGACGAGCCTCTGGGCGCAGCTGGCAAGCGTGCACCCGCGTCACGCGGAACTGCGGGCGGCGGATTCAACCCTGGGGGTAGGACGCTATGTGGCGGGGTGGCAGTGCTGATGACTCATACTCACCCTCACGCGCCAACTCCCATTGCAGTGGTCGGCCCGACGGCCTCCGGGAAATCAGCGCTCGGGGTAGCCCTGGCCCACGAGCTCGACGGGGAAGTTGTCAACGTCGACTCGATGCAGCTCTACCGGGGCATGGATATTGGCACAGCCAAGCTGACAATGGAGGAACGCGAAGGCATTCCGCACCATCAGCTCGATGTGTGGGACGTGACGGAAACGGCGTCGGTAGCGCGCTATCAGGCCTCCGCCATCGCGGATATTGACGGCATCCGTGCACGCGGTAAAACCCCGATTCTGGTGGGCGGCTCCATGCTGTATGTCCAATCGCTCGTGGATAACTGGCAGTTCCCACCCACTGACCCGCAGGTGCGGGCCCGCTGGGAGGCCCGGCGTCAAGAGATTGGTACCGATGCTCTGCACGCGGAGCTGGCCGCTGTGGACCCAGCGGCCGCAGCCATCATCGAGGACAAAGATCCGCGCCGCACCGTGCGCGCGCTGGAGGTTATCGAGCTTACTGGGAAGCCCTTCAAAGCCAGCCAGCCACCGAAGAATGCTCCGCCCCGGTGGGGGACGATAATCCTCGGTCTGCGCACGGATTCCAGCTGGCTGAACCCACGCATTGAGCTGCGCAGCCGCCTCATGTTCGATAAAGGGCTCGTGGAGGAAGTTGAAAACCTCCAAGCCCACGGTCTGAAGGCTGATTCCACAGCAGGCCGGGCGATCGGTTACGCACAGGTGCTGCAAGCCCAGCGCGGCGAGCTGACATGGGAAGAAGCAGTGGAGCGCACCATCACCGGAACCCGCCGCTATGTGCGCCGCCAGCGCTCCTGGTTCAACCGCGACAAGCGGATCCAGTGGCTCGATGCTGCGGCCGAGACGACGCCGCAGGCATTGCGCATCGTGGAAGGACAGTAGACTTTAAACCTATGAAGTTTGCTAAAGGCCACGGAACTGAGAACGATTTCGTCATTGTGGAAGGAACAGAGGCGCTGCCGCCGGAAAAGGTAGTGGCTCTGTGTGATCGTCGTGCGGGAATCGGTGCGGACGGCGTGCTGCGCGTTATCCGCGCCGGTCAGCTGCTTGCCAATGGGGAGATTGAGGAACTCGCGCCGGGTATCGCTGCGGAGGACTGGTTCATGGACTACCGCAACGCAGATGGCTCGATTGCGGAGATGTGTGGCAACGGCACCCGGGTCTTCGCGCACTGGGTCCGCTCCCGGGGGTTGGTGGATACGGATACCTTCACCGTGGGCACACGCGCCGGAGCCAAGCAGGTGACCGTGCACTCCTTCAACGACTCGGCGGCCGAAGTCAGCGTGGAGATGGGTCCAGCACAGGTGCTCGGCGTCTCCACAGCGTCGATGGCGGGGGAGAGCTTTGCCGGCCTTGGCGTAGACGTGGGAAATCCCCATTTGGCGGCGGTTATCCCAGGCCTTAGCGCAGAGGAATTGGCTGGAAAGCGCCTCGAGCAACCGGTATTTGATACGGATTTCTTCCCGGCTGGCGTCAACCTTGAGCTGGTCACGCCCTTGCGGGATGGAACGGTTCACATGCGCGTCTTCGAGCGCGGCTCGGGTGAGACTCGTTCGTGCGGCACCGGAACGGTGGCGGCAGCGTGCGCCGCGCTTGCCGACGCCTCCCGCATCACCGGCAGCGTCCGCGTCATCGTCCCCGGCGGCGAGGTCCAGGTAGAAATCACCGAGGACGGCTCCACGCTGACGGGCCCTTCGCGCATCGTGGCAACTGGTGAAACGTCACTATAGGGCTTTCAGGACGGCGTTTAGCGTCCGTCCTCCTTTTCGTAATTGGTACCCAAGGCCAAGGCAGCGCGGCGGGCGGCGAGCCAGGCTTCTTTGAGCTCGGCGGCGCGTTCATCGGCTACCTTGAGCAGGGATTCAAGCTCACTTGTCTCGGCATTCGGCGAGTTTACTCGAGCATCGAGGCGGCGTAAGAAGCGTTGCGCGCCATGCATCTCGTAGTGGAACGCTTCGATGGCGGGGTTGGCGCAGTCGGCGTCGACAAGCGCCGGGCGGTGCAACGTGCGGTCGGCGAGAGATTCTGCGTCGTCGCTCGTGGCAAACGTCGCGTAGTCCTCAAGCACTCCCGTGATGTCCTCCACGGTGAGCGCAATAGAAGCCCGCAGTGCTGCATGTTCCGAGGCGTTGGGGCGGGCGTCGGCAAAGAGCCACAGCGCTGCGCACACAAACGCGGCGAGGATAACCCCCGGCAGCTTCAGCGTCAGAATCAACACCGTAGCGGTAACCACGGCGAGAAGCAGCGCAAGGCCGCGACGCTGAGATGCGGAAAAACTCATGTGAACTACTCTACGGAAGTTCTAGTGACCGCCGCAGCCGCCGGAGCCGCAGGCGCACCCGCCTTCGCCGCCGCAGCCGCCGGTAGGCAGCGCGATCGAGGCGGTCAGCATTGCCGAACCCGCAAGAACGGAATCCTTTACCGGGAGGTCTCCAAAGCTCTCGGGCAAGCAGAGATCGAAGGGGAACGCACCATCCATGACCAGATGCATGAAGCGTTCACCGGTGAGCTGGTTGTGGCGCCACTCGGATTCCATGACCCGTGCTGCAAAGGTGCAGCCCGGGGTGGGGGTTTCGGCACCGGAGCCAGCCGCGACAATGTCCGCGCCCGCGGACTCAAACGTGGCCGGGTAGCTTCCTTTCGCTGCTTCGTAGGCATCTGTGCTGTCGAATGCGGAGACGTTGAGACCCATCGCAGTGAGCTCTACTTGCTGCCACTGCTGGGTGTCTTCGTCAGCGAGGAGCGGGCCCTGCGCCAGATTTGCCGTCGCCTGCGCGAGCACGTTGCCGAAAGGATCAATGATCTCCAGGAAAGCCAAGACATCATTAATCATCGACACGTGGGCGAAGCCCTGGGTAACGCCCTCGAAACCAATGAAGGTGGCGAAAGGCTCGACGGCGAGGATATTGAGTTGCGCGCCGGAAGGATCCGCGAACTGGATAAGTTGTCCCCCGCGAACCTCCCCGGTCACTGCCAGTTGATTGGTGGAAATGGCTGCCTCAACGGCGTCCTGCCAGCGCTCGTAGTTAAGGCCGATGGCCTGCATCTCTGGGTGGGAGGTTTCTTTCACGGTCATGCGCACCATTGTATCTGTCGCAGAGGGGACTCAAAAACCATCGCTGATACGTCACCGCGCTGCGGCAGTTCGTGGGAACAGGAAGCGGAGATTCCCAGTTGAGAGGGGCAACGTGCAAGAATAGGGAGCATATGACAAAAGAAACCCATGATGATCTCCTCGCGCAGGCTTTTGGTGAGCCCGCGCCCAATTCACAGGAGCCAACTACCGGTGATCTCGACCTTGCGGAGCGCAACGCCTTCCGGCGAGTAAACCGTGAGACCACCATCCGCGCGGAAGACACCACCGATGGCTACGAGGTGGAGTATCGAAAGCTGCGCCTTGAGCAAGTGGTGCTCGTGGGAGTGTGGACCGAAGGTACCGTGGCCGAGGTTGAGGCCACGATGGCGGAGTTAGCCGCTCTGACGGAAACCGCGGGAGCCGAAGTCGTCGAAGCCTTGTACCAGAAGCGAGATAAACCGGATCCGGGCACCTATATCGGTTCGGGCAAAGTGAACGAGCTCAAGGACATCGTGGCTGCTACTGGCGCGGATACCGTGGTGTGCGATGGCGAGCTAACCCCAGGCCAGCTCTCTGCCTTGGAGCGTGCGCTCAACACCAAGGTCATTGACCGCACCATGCTCATCCTGGATATCTTTGCGCAGCACGCCAAGTCCAAGGAAGGCAAGGCCCAGGTCTCGCTCGCGCAGCTGGAATACCTCTATACCCATACCCGTGGTTGGGGTGGAAACCTCTCGCGCCAGGCGGGCGGCCGCGCCGGCTCCAACGGTGGCGTGGGCCTGCGTGGTCCGGGTGAGACCAAGATTGAGACGGACCGCCGCCGCATCCGCACGCAGATGGCCCTGCTTCGCAAGGAGCTTAAGGCGATGAAAACGGCACGTGAGATTAAGCGTTCGCGCCGTGCGTCATCGACGATCCCTCAGATCGCCATCGCCGGCTACACCAACGCTGGCAAGTCCTCCCTCATTAATGCAATGACGGGTGCCGGCGTGCTGGTGGAGGACGCGCTCTTCGCGACCTTGGATCCCACCACTCGCCGCGCCGAGCTTGCCGATGGCCGCCAGGTCGTCTTCACCGATACCGTTGGGTTCGTGCGCCATCTACCCACGCAGTTGGTGGAAGCCTTCAAGTCCACCTTGGAGGA
This sequence comes from Corynebacterium sp. HMSC068H04, assembly GCF_001811255.1. Taxonomy (NCBI): domain Bacteria; kingdom Bacillati; phylum Actinomycetota; class Actinomycetes; order Mycobacteriales; family Corynebacteriaceae; genus Corynebacterium; species Corynebacterium sp. HMSC068H04. The sequence goes on along the minus strand of NZ_KV803985.1, from coordinate 56,138 downwards.
GGTCCTCGCAGCAGACCTGATGCTGCACGTGGTGGACGGGTCGGATCCCTTCCCGCTGAAGCAGATTGAGGCCGTCAACCAGGTCATTTATGACATCGTGAAGGAGACCGGTGAGGAGGCACCGCCGGAGATCGTCGTGATCAATAAGATTGACCAGGCCGATCCGCTGGTGCTGGCGGAACTGCGTCACGTCCTCGACCGCGACAACGTTGTGTATGTCTCCGCCAAGACGGGGGAGGGCATTGATGAGCTCACCACGCGCGTGGAGCTGTTCCTCAACTCTCAGGATGAACACGTGCGGCTTCTCGTGCCGTTTACCCGCGGGGACGTGATCGATCGCATCCACACCCAAGGCACCGTGCGCGGCGAGGACTACACGGGGGAGGGCACGCTTGTCGACGTCCGCCTGCCAGCTTCCGTCGCCGCCGAGCTCAAAGAATTTCGAGTTTCTGACCAAGACGCTTAGGTTTCGGTGCTCGCGTGAGCCATAATTAAGGCTCGTGAGTAGTTTTGGCTGGGCCGTCCACGGGGACGGAAAGACGATTAAGCCGGGCGCGGTTGTCGCACCCGAAGAACGATTGAGCTGGGGCCGCACCATCGGCATCGGCATGCAGCACGTGGTGGCCATGTTTGGTGCGACGTTGCTCGTGCCCACCCTGACCGGATTCCCGGTCAACACGACGCTGCTGTTTTCGGGTTTGGGAACGATTCTGTTCCTCCTGATTACCCGCAACCGCTTGCCTTCCTACCTGGGCTCCTCATTCGCGTTCATTGCGCCGCTGAGCGCCTCCCAGCAGTACGGCATTGGCGCGCAGGCAGGTTCCGTCCTCGTGACTGGCCTGGTCTTGGTGGCCATTGGTCTCGCGGTGAAGGCGGCGGGCCGAAAGGTCCTCGACGCTGTCATGCCGCCGGCCGTCACCGGTGCCATTGTTGCGCTGATCGGCCTCAACTTGGCTCCCAATGCAGCCACCAACTATTCGAGCCAGCCGCTGGTTGCCACGGTGACGCTGGCGGTCATCATCCTCGCCACTGTCGCTGGGCGGGGCATGGTTTCGCGTCTGTCGATTCTGATTGGTGTCGTCGTCGGCTGGGCTTTCGCGGCCGCCACGGGCAACCTCGGTGAGGGCGCGGTGGAGTCTATCCGCGAGGCGGCTTGGATTGGCTTCCCGCAGTTCCATGCGCCGGAGTTCCACGTTTCAGCCATCGCGGCAGCACTTCCGGTGTTGGTCGTTCTGATTGCTGAAAATGTCGGCCACGTTAAGGCGGTCTCTGAGATGACCAAGCGCGACCTCGATGATCTCGCTGGCGATGCTCTCATCGCGGACGGCCTGGCTACCTCCCTGGCCGGTGGTTTCGGTGGTTCCGGCACCACAACCTACGCGGAGAACATTGGCGTTATGGCCGCCACCCGCGTCTACTCGACGGCCGCCTACTGGGTGGCTGCTGTTACCGCTATCGCGCTGGCCTTCATCCCGAAGTTTGGCGCGCTTATCTTCACCATCCCCACCGGCGTGCTGGGCGGTGCTTGCATCGTCCTCTACGGCCTCATCGGCATGCTTGGCGTGCGCATCTGGATGGACAACAAGGTCAACTTCAACAACCCGGTGAACCTTACTGCGGCGGCAGTGGCGCTCATCGCGGGCATTGGCAATCTCACGCTCGACGTCTTCGGTGTGACGCTCGAAGGTATTGCCTGGGGCTCGGTTGGCATCATCGTGCTCTACCCGGTGATGAAGAAGCTCTACGGCACCATTGGTGAGGGACGCGGCGCGAAGTACTAGAGGCGCTTCCGCCGATTAGCGAGGATAAGGGACCGGAGTAAAGGCACCTTCTGGACGCTTATTTACGCAAAACCCCAGGTGAATGTGTGCAGAAATCTGCATAAGGTGCTTGTACTTCGGTCCCTCTGCGGTATGAGGCAGCGCATCCACATGGTTCTACTCACATGGTTCGGGTCAGAAGGTTTTCTTGGGGTCAAGTGAACCTTCTAGGCACCTCTATATGGTTTCCTTGCCCCCAACAAAACCGTTTGAGTAGAGCCCGATGACTAGAACCATTTGCTAGACAACCAAGCAACGAAAAGCTCCCGCCACCCTCATCAAAGAGGGAAGCGGGAGCTGCCGTTCTATAAACGGAAAGTGCTTTAGGAAGCGTCGAGGTCCTGCTCGATAAGGCCAGCGATCTTCTCGACAGCTGCCTCGTTCTCGGAGGTCACGGTGACTTCGTCGCCCTGCTCGGCGCCGAGAGCCATGATCATGAGGGAGGAAGCAGCATCGGTCTCATCCTCATCCTCATCGCCAACAAGGGTGAGGAAGATGTCCTCATCGAACTCAGCGGCAGCGTCTGCGATGATGGAGGCCGGACGTGCGTGCAGTCCGACGGAGGAACCAACCTTGACGGTCTTAGAAGCCATGATGATAATCCTTTCGAATTACGGTATTTCGTGCTTACAAGTGTACGCGGGTTAAGGGTTAGGCGGCAGCCTTGGCCATGTCGGCCTTCGCTGCAGCCTCTTCAGCAGCCTTGTTGGGCCAGAATCGCTTCATCGCGATGACCGCGATGGTGGACACGATGACGCCGGCAAGGATGGCCACGAAGTACGCCCACGCAGGTTCGATGGCGAAGATAACGAAGATTCCGCCGTGCGGGGCGCGAGACATGACGTCAAGGGACATCGACAGCGCACCAGTGACCGCGCCACCGAGCATCATCGAAGGGATGACACGCAGCGGGTCGGCGGCAGCGAACGGAATGGCGCCCTCGGAGACGAAGGACAGGCCCAGCAGCCACGCGGACTTACCATTCTCCTGCTCCGCAGGCGTGAACAGGTTCTTGCGTACGAAGGTAGCGATCGACAGCGCAATCGGCGGAACCATGCCGGAGGCCATGACGGCGGCCATGATTTTCATGGAGGCCTCGTCGCCCGTGGACAGGCCAGCGGTGGCGAAGAGGTAGGCAGCCTTGTTGACCGGGCCACCCAGGTCGGAGCACATCATCAGGCCGAGGATGATGCCCAGAAGGACAGCGGAGGAACCAGACATCGAGGACAGCCAGTTCTGCAGGCCCTCCATGATGGCGGCCAGCGGGGCACCGAGAAGCAGGTACATGAGCAGGCCAGTGATCATCGTGGCGAGCAGCGGGATGATAACGACAGGCATGAGGGAGCCGATCCAACGCGGTACCTTCCACTTGCCAATCCACAGCGCAACAAAGCCAGCAATGAGACCTGTGACGAGACCGCCGATGAAGCCAGCGCCGAGAGTCACGGCAATGGCACCACCCGCGAAGCCCGGCGCGATGCCTGGGCGGCCTGCCAGCGCGAAGGCGATGTAGCCGGAGAGCGCCGCGACGATGAATCCCATCGATGCTTGACCGATGGCGAAGAGCACGGCGCCGATGTACAGGGCGAACCCTGCCTTCTTGAAGGTCATCATTTCGCCGTCGACCATGACGTCATGGCCCGGCAAGTTGGTCAGCGAGTAGTCGGTGGTGATGGCCTGCCACCCATTAGCCATGTCATATCCGCCGAAGAGGAATCCCAGTGCCAGGAGGAGGCCGCCCGCGGCAACAAACGGAACCATGTAAGAAACGCCGGTCATGATGGCTTGCTGAATACGCTTGCCCCAGCCCAGACCCTGGCCATCTTCCTCAGCGCTAGAGGAGGAAGCGCCGGCAGTTCCTGCCACCTTGTGCGCGTTGGGGTTCTTCGAGGCGGCGATGGCCTCATCGATCATCACGCCCGGTTCGTTGATGGCGCGCTTGACGCCAGATTCGATGACCGGCTTGCCGGCGAAGCGCTCACGGTCACGAACGCCCACGTCGGTAGCGAAAATCACGGCGTCGGCAGCCGCAATCGTGTCTGCCGAAACAGAGGTGTTGTTGGAGGACCCCTGGGTCTCCACGGTGAGCTCGACGTCGTCGCGTTCCTCGGCGGTTTGAGTGAGGGCGTCGGCAGCCATGTACGTGTGAGCAATGCCGGTCGGGCATGCGGTGACGGCCACAATGCGCGTCTTCTTCGACTCTGCAGCCTTGCTCGAAGCAGAAGCCGCTGCCGCTGCACTCGCACCTGCAGTGGATGCTGATTCGGTGGCCGCAGCCTTCTTCTTCGGCTTTTCTGCGTTGACAACGTCGAGGACGAGGGAGACGATCTCTTCTTTGGTCTTCGCAGTTCGAAGGGCTTCCAGGAAGTCCTTCTTCACCAGCGCGCGAGCGAGCTTCGAGAGAATCTTCAGATGGGCCTTGCCACCGCCTTCCGGAGCAGCGATGAGGAACACCAAGTGGGCGTCACCGTCGGGGCCGGAGAAGTCGACCCCGCGCGAGAGACGGGCGAAGGCTAGGGTGGGTTCAGACACGGCAGCAGAGCGGCAGTGCGGGATGGCAACGCCGCCGGGGACACCGGTGCCGGCTTTGGCTTCACGCGCGATGGCCGGGCCTGCCAGCTCGTCCACGGAGGTAGCGCGGCCGGTGTCGTGAACAAGCGAGGCCAGATTGGTAATGACTGATTCGATGCTGTCACCGAAGTCGGCGTCGAGCGCCACGAGGTCGGTGGTGATGAGTCGTGATGACATCGGTAGGTACTCCTCAGTACTACTAAAGGTCGGTGACGGCAGAAACCGTCGTGTGTTCGATATCTAGTTCTTCGGGGGTTGGAATCTGGGTTCCCGGGAGTGCTGCGGCTGCTGAACCGTAGGCCACAGCCTGGCGCAGGGCATCGGGGTACGAGGCGCCGGAGCGGCGGGCGAGGATATAGCCGGAGAGCGAAGAATCGCCGGCACCCACGGTGGAGCGCAGGGCAATCGGCGGGGGAGTAGCAGCCCATGCTTCATTGGCCGTGACCAGCACCGCGCCAGCGCCGCCCAGGGTGACAAGAACCTCGGGGATGCCGCGCTTGACGACGACCCTCGCGGCCTCAACCACTCCGCTGAAGTCGCCGTCTTCGGCGGCGGCCTCAAGGGCCTGACCATCGACACCTGCAAGCTGGCCTAGCTCGAGGCCGTTTGGCTTGATGAGGTCGGGGCTGGCTACTTCGAGGTTGTCACCGAGAGCCACCATGGGCGCATCAGAGGTATCGACGGCTATGCGGAGGTCAGGGTTGGCTTCGCGGGCTACCCGGATGAGCTGCGTGTACCAGTCGGTGGGAACGCCTTGGGGGAGAGAACCTGCCATGACTAACCACTCGGCGTCGGCGCAGTGTTCTGCGAGTGCCTGTGCAACGGCTTGCTGCACGTCCGTATCGAGCGTGGCGCCGGGGCCGTTGAGCTTGGTCGTGCGGCCATTCGGCTCGGTCAGAGTGGTGTTGGTGCGCACCGCGCTGTGAGTGGGCACGGCCTGCACGGGAATCGATGCCTCGGCCGCGAGGGCCAAGAAAGGATCGGAGGCAACGGCGGGGAGCAGCGCCAGGCTGTCGACGTTGGCGAGCGTTACCGCGTGCGTAACGTTGACGCCTTTACCACCGGCAACGCTGGAGACGGATCCGGCGCGGTGAACAGCACCAGGTTCGAGTTCCTCGTTCAAGCGCACGGTGGCGTCGATGCTCGGGTTGGGGGTCAAAGTAAGGATCATCGTGGAGAATGTCCCCTTTCGCGGAGTGCGTATATTTGGGGCAAACGCGCCTCAGCGGTGTGAACAAGAGCTTCGGTGCGGATTGCCCGTTGTCAGCGTGAAATTAATGTTGCTTAATGTTGATTATTGCCCGTATGTGTCCGAATGTCAATGGAATCACTGTGGGTTTCGTTGCATTTTTGGCCGACTTGTGATGATCTGGAAAGAGAAAACATCGTCTCCGTAAGGAAATGTGTCATGGAAAACGCATCCCCATCCATCATTAAAGGCACCGGCGTCGTCGCTGGCGTTGCATACGCTGAGGCGGTGTGGGTCCGCCCACGCCCAGAACTGCCCACGGCTGGAGAAACCGTGGCGGAAGAGCAACGTGATGCCGAATACGATCGCTTCCTCGAAGCGGTAGATATGGTTGCTAGCCGGTTGGAACAGCGTGCAGCTGGGGCCGAAGGCCAAGCGGCTGAAGTTCTTGGCGCAACCGCCGGAATGGTCAAGGACCGAGGCTGGCACAAGGCAGTGCGCAAGGGTATTCGCGGCGGTAAGAACGCCGAGTATGCAGTTGTGGGGGCCACGGACAGGTTTGTCACCATGTTTGAGGCCGCCGGCGGCGTCATGGCTGAGCGCACGACGGACCTCAAGGACGTGCGCGATCGAGTGATTGCTCAGCTGCGCGGTGAGCAAGAGCCGGGTCTGCCCATGGTCGAAGGGGAGGCTGTACTGCTGGCTGACGATCTAGCCCCGGCGGATACTGCTACCTTGGACACCACCCACATCAAGGCGCTCGTGACCGAGCTTGGCGGGCCAACCAGCCACACCGCGATTATTGCTCGCCAGCTTGATCTTCCCTGCATCGTGGCAGTGGGCGCTAAGCTGCGAACGATTGAGGCAGGCACCCAGCTCTTCGTTGATGGCTCCGTAGGATCGGTGTCCCTCGGTGCAGATCGTGCCTCCGCGCTGAAGGCCGTGGAGGAATACCGTGAGAAGGCGGCACGAGTTGCCCAGTGGCGGGGACCAGCCCAGACCAAGGATGGCCATCGCGTGCAGTTGCTGGCCAACGTTGCCGACGGAAACGCAGCCCGCATCGCCTCTGACTCGCAGGCAGAAGGCATTGGCCTATACCGCACGGAGTTGTCCTTCCTCTCTGCCAGCGAGGAACCGACCGTCGAGGAGCAAGCGCGCATCTACGGCAAGGTTTTCAACGCTTTCCCGGAGTCCAAGGTCGTCGTTCGCACGCTCGACGCCGGTTCGGATAAGCCGATTTCCTATGCCACCTTGGACTCGGAAGAAAACCCCGCATTGGGCGTTCGTGGTTTGCGCATCGCCCGCGACAACGAGGCGCTGTTGACTCGTCAGCTCGACGCTATCGCCCAGGCCGCGGAAAAGCGCGGAGATGGGGCTACGACGTGGGTTATGGCGCCGATGGTGGCTACAGCAGTGGAAGCGAAATGGTTCGCTGGTCTGTGCCGCGAGCGCGGTTTGACCGCCGGCGCGATGATTGAGGTTCCCGCCGCAGCCTTGATGGCGGATACCATCATGCCGCACCTCGATTTCGTGTCCATTGGTACCAATGATCTGACGCAGTACACCATGGCCGCGGACCGTCTGTCGCCGCAGCTGGCCTACTTGACCGATCCGTGGCAGCCTGCTGTCCTTCGCCTGATTCAGCACACCTGCGTGGTGGGGCGCGATAACAACGTTCCGGTTGGCGTCTGCGGCGAAGCCGCAGCTGATCCCATGCTTGCCTGCGTGTTGACTGGCCTCGGCGTGACTTCGCTGTCGGCGGCGTCGACTGCGGTGGCTGGCGTCGGTGCGCAGCTGGCTGAGCTCAGCCTTGAGCAGTGCCAGAAGATGGCAGAGGCGGCTGTCAACGCCGAAAGCCCAGCGGACGCTCGTGCCGCAGTGATTGCGCTGCTGGAGGAATACCAGTCCGCTTAGAGCGCTGAATTGCACAGGAGGTGTGCGCCCTCATCATGCGGGGTGCACACCTCCTGAATTGATCTATGGGTGCTGGATTGATCTATTGGTGAAACCGCCTACTTGTCCGCGGCGACAATCACTTCGATGCCGTGCTCGCGCAGAGCCTCAACGTAGGAATCGGGGGCGGCGGCGTCGGTAATGACGACATCAATCTCATCGAGTGATGCAAAGCTGACCAAGTAGTCATTGCCCAACTTCGATGAATCACACAGCACGACAACGCGGTGTGCATTGGTGACGAATGCTGACTTGATAGCCGCCTCTTGCGAATCGGCCGTAGAGAGCCCGTGGTCAATGGTTAGCGCATTGGTTCCGATGAAGGCGACGTCGGCACGCATCAGGGCCATGGTGCGAAGCGCAGTGTCACCGACGACGGCCTGGGTAATCGCGCGCACGGTGCCACCCAGCAGCTGGACGTCAGATACCCCGTTGCTGGCTAGTGAAAGAGCGATCGGGAGACTATTCGACACAATGCTGAATTGCCCGGCCGAGTAGCGCTGGCCTATGAGATCGGCAAGCGCATTCGTGGTGGTTCCGGCATCGAGAAAGATGCTGCCGCCGTCGGGAAGCTGCTCCAGTGCGGCGCGTGCGATTGCCATTTTGGCGCCCGTGGCCGAACGTTGGCGAGTATCAAGGGTGAATTCGGCGGTCTGGAAGGATTGGGAGGCGACTGCACCGCCATGAACTCGGTGCACAACTCCCTCTCGGTCCAAGACTGCGAGATCGCGGCGAATCGTCTCAGCGGTGACATCGAAGCGCTCGGAGAGCTCGGTGACATTGACTCGTCCTTCTACAGCGGTCAATGACGCAATTTGTCGGCGACGCTCTTCTGCGTACATGGTTCCTCCAAATGAAGTCTGCCTGTGGTGGTCACTGCGCCCGCCGGTGAAGGAAAACGGGGCTGGGGCATGTGAACGAAAAGAACAACGGATGTTGTGGCGATACTTCTATTGTCCCACTGAATGCGAACAAAACGGAACTAAACAAAGAAAAGCTCACATCGAACGCGTGCCTTAGTCACTAAAACCTACGGTTGTACTGCAAGTATCCGAATGTGTGATCTCGGACGCTAAAACGGTCGAAATCGGGCATGTACACACACAAGGGGGTAAAAAGAAACAATCCCCCAGTCCGGTTCGCCCGCACCGAGTGGGTGATTGGTGTGGAGCGGGGAAGGCCTGAGGGAGCGCTGAGGTGGATGGTTTCTAGAGTTTGCGGAACACGGATACTACTTTGCCCATGATTTCGGCTTCATCGCCCTTGATGGGTGAGTAAGCGTCATTGTGGGGGAGGAGCCATACACCGGAGGAATCTCGGTGAAATTCCTTCACGGTCGCTTCTTCGCCATCCAAAAGTGCGGCTACGAACTCGCCTTCTTCTGCAACAGACTGCGAGCGAATAATAACCCAATCCCCGTTGAGGATTCCTGCATCCTGCATTGAATCTCCCACGACTTGCAGCATATATAGTTCGCCGCTGCCTAGGATTTCACCCGGCATGGGGAAGTAGGCGTCGATGTTCTCCTCGGCGGTGATGGGGGAACCAGCAGCAATGCGGCCCACAACAGGAATGTAGTTTGGGGTGGCGGCGTCTTCGGGTGCGTCAGGGGTGGAGGTTCCCGATGGTGCGATTGCCTGCCCGGTCTTTCGTCCGGGCTTTTTGGGGTCGTCGGCGCCGGGGAAATGGCGCACATCAACAGCTCGTGGCTTGTTTGGATCGCGGCGAAGGAAGCCCTTCTCTTCCAGCTGCTTTAACTGATAGGCCACGGACGAGGTGGACTGGAGGCCTGTTGCGTCACCGATTTCGCGGATGCTTGGCGGATAGCCGCGCAACATTACGGCGTCATGGATTACTTCCAAGATGCGGCGTTGGCGAGGGGAAAGTGAATCGAGGGAAGGGTGGTCGCTTCGCTTCGGATTGCGGGCCATTCTTGCTCCTAGGAACTGTCGGGGTGTGCAGAGTTGATGTGCGCGGCTTTGGCGTGCCGGACATAAGTGGGAGTGGGCTGCTGGTGATACTTCCGCTTCCCTTTTTAGCACGGAAAGAAAAAATGTTCGACTAACGCCGCCCGAGTGTGGACAAATTTTCGAAGGCCTGCTATAAATCGAACATGCACACCAAATCGAACGGTTGATCGAAGGTGATGTTCGAAGATGTCGGGCTTGGTTCGTACACTTCGGGCATTGTCTCAATGAATAAGGAAGACCTAGAAAGGAACCGTCATGGCTATCGCATTAAACAATGCCTCTGTACTGCGCGGGGTGTCCCTCGAGAAGTCTAGCAATCGGGCTGTGCTAGTGCCGCCAGCGGCGGTCTGGGATCCCGCTCAGTCTCGGTCGCTCTCGTCTGATGTCCCGCGCAACCTTCCATATGGGCCGTCTCGTGTTCGAACTCTTGCCGTAAACGATAGAACACAGTGCCGTCCGGAAATTCCGGTGAATTCCCGGGTTTCGGCCGCCGAGGCAACAGCGGGCAGCCGTCGTAGTCGGTCGAACGTAGGTAATTATGTGCTCGGAGCGGTCTTTGGCGCCGCGGTATTCATCGGCACAGTATGGGGTGGCCTCAGTATCGATAGTGGGGTTGACAGTGCGAGCACCTCTTCGACCACGACGGTCGTGTCTTCGCGCTAGAATTCCTTGGGCCAGCAGCATGTGCGCATTGGTCGAAAGGAAGGATACGGCACTGTGTATTGCCCGTTCTGTCACAACGAACAATCACGCGTTATTGACTCGCGCGTAATCGACAGCGGAACCTCGATCCGGCGGCGTCGCGAATGCGCCGCGTGCAAAGGTCGCTTCACCACCATCGAGAAGGCAGTCTTGTCAGTAGTCAAGCGAAATGGCTTGGCTGAGCCTTTCAGTCGCGACAAGCTGATCCGAGGCGTCAAACGCGCATGCCAGGGGCGCGACGTTAGCGATGATGCTTTGAAGAAGCTCGCTCAAGAAGTTGAAGAGACCGTGCGCAGTCACGGCTCCTCGCAAGTCAACGCCAATGACATCGGCCTTGCCATCCTGGAACCTCTGCGAGATCTCGATGAAGTGGCCTACCTGCGCTTTGCGTCCGTGTATAAGTCTTTTGAAAGCGCCGACGACTTTGAATCAGAAATCCGCCTCATGCGTCGGCGCGACCGCGATAGCTTTTAACGCAATTTATCCACTGCCTTTTGGATTCTCCTCAAAGACACCGCGTGGGCAGTGCCCAGGCGTTGTGCGAAGAGCGATACGCGCAGTTCCTCAATCATCCAGTAGATGTCTTTAACCTCACGCGTCTTTTCACGGCCAGGAGGCAGGGAACGCAACCGATTGGCCACATAGGCTTTGGCCTCGTCGACGTCTGCCTGCCGGTCAGCATCGCGGTCCGGGTCCACGTTCATTTCCTCAAGCCTGATGCGCGAGGCCTGGATATAGCGCGGTAGATGGCGCAGATGTTGGATCCCGTGGACGGTGATGGCGTGCGCGGGCAACAGGAAATTGAGCTGGGCCCGAATATCATCGATGGCCAGCCCCTCCCAGTGCTTCAGCTCAGCATTCAGATTGGAATACTCTGCCAGGCCCGGCGCAATTGCAACGACTGCCTGGCGCACTCTGCCCGGGACCTCCGGTTTGACCGCGTTGAGCAATGCATTGAAGTCACCGGGGGTGCGCACCGGGCCGCCCTTTTCCATCATGATGTCGCGTACTGCGGCTACCCGGGCATCGCTGACAAGTCCTTCCGCCCCGCCGTGGGGGTAGGAGTCGACGGCTACCCGCTGCTGTAGAGGAAGCCCTTTGACCATCTGCTGCGTATTCACCGTAATTTCTCGGAGCAGCAAGGTTAGGGTGGTGGTGATCATGGAGGCGTCGGCAGCCGCCTTGGTGGGATGGACCTTGAGCGCCACGCCGTCCTTGGTCGCTACGAGCGCGGGGTAGGCGGTGACCTCATGCCCATCGACGACGGTTACCACTTCCTCATCGATGGCGCCGAGCGTATCCTCCGTCCATTCCTTGACCGCAGTGGATTCGGCGGCGCGGCCAACGCGCGAGACCGAGGAGGAAATGTGGCCGGCTTGGCGTTGGACTAGAGCCTGCAGGTTGCGGTCTGAGTCGATGACCTTGCCCCGCTTGTCCACTGCGGCATAGTTCATGCGCAGATGCGGAGGGAGCTGGTCGGGGCGGAAATCGCCGGCATTGATGCCTTGGCCGCCCATCTCTTGCAAAACCGCAGCGAGTTGCTCGGTGAGCGCGCCCTCATAGGGCAAGAGCTTGGGCAGCGCGCGTTCAGCGAACTCGGGTGCCGGAACCACGGTGCGTCGAAGAGCCTTCGGCAGCGAGCGAATGAGCTCAGTTACGAGCTCTAGACGTAGGCCCGGTACCAGCCAATCGAAGCCTTCTGTGTCCAACCCCGCGAGGAGCGGGACGGGAACCATGAGTGTGACACCGTCGAGCGGGTCTCCCGGCTCGAACTTGTAGGACAAGTCGTAGTCGATGCTTCCCTTCAACCAGCGGTCGGGGAAGGCATCCTCGGTGACATCGTGGTCCTCCTCAAGGAGTGCTTCTGGGTCGAAGTCCAAGGAATGCTTGTTCTTCTGCTTTTTCCACCAGGAATCGAAATGCCGAGCGGTAGTGACAGACGCAGGGATGCGCTGATCGTAGAAATCGAAGAGAGTGTCTTCGTCCACGACGAGTCCGCGCCGGCGGGCCTTGTCCTCATATTCGGAGGCCTCGGCGAGTTTGCGCTTGTTGTCGTGGAAGAAGTGGTGGTGGGTGGTCCAGTCGCCGTCGACTAGCGCGTTACGGATGAACATATCGCGCGCTGCCTCAGGATCCACGCGGTGATAGGGCACGGTCCGGTCGGCGACAACAGTGACGCCATAAAGCGTCGAGCGTTGGGTGACGACCGCAGAGCCGCGCTTTCGCGACCACGTCGGGTCAGAATAGTTGTGCTTCAGCAAATCCTTCGCCAGCTTTTCAACCCATGCTGGGTCGATGGCAGCAACGTCGCGCGCCCACAGGCGCGACGTTTCCACCAACTCAGCCGCCATGACGAACTCGGGCGGTTTCTTTGCCAGTGCCGATCCGGGGAAGACGAGGAAGCGGGTATTGCGTGCACCAATGAACTCCTTAGAGTTGCCATCACGCGCGCCGATATTAGACAACAGTCCAGAAAGCAAGGCCATATGGATGTCATCGGGGCGACGCTCTGTGCTTTCCTGGGCTTTCCACCCGAGCTGCTTGGCGACGTCCCGCAGCTGCCGCACCAGATCGAACCACTCGCGGATGCGCATATAGTGCAGGAAGTCGGCCTTCATCCGTTTGCGGAAAGCATTGCCGCTCATCTCATCGCGAGCTTCCTGGACAAAGTCCCACAGGTTGAGCATGGCCACAAAGTCGGAGGTTTTATCCTTGAAGCGGGCATGTGCCTGGTCGGCTTGAGCTTGCTTGTCGCTCGGCCGCTCGCGCACATCTTGGATCGTCATGGCAGCAACGATGACCATGACGTCGTGGAGACACCCGGAAGTCTTGGCCTCGACCAGCATGCGGGCCATGCGTGGATCTACGGGGATGCGGGCAAGATCGCGGCCTATTCGGGTCAGGACAGGTAGTCCGTCTTTTTCTTTGCCCTCGAGGGCGCCCAGTTCGTGCAGAAGAAGTAGGCCGTCTCGTACGGCCTTCGGCTCAGGGGGTTGGACGAAGGGGAAGTCAGCAATGTCACCAAGGCGCAGCGAAATCATCTGTAGGATGACGCTGGCCAGGTTGGTGCGCAGAATCTCGGGATCCGTAAACTCCGGGCGGGATAGGAAGTCCTGCTCGCTGTACAGCCGGATGGCGATGCCATCCGCAACGCGGCCACAGCGGCCCGAGCGCTGGTTGGCGCTTGCCTGGGAGATCGGCTCGATGGGGAGGCGCTGCACCTTGGTGCGCGTGGAATAGCGCGATATACGCGCCGTTCCCGTATCCACGACGTAGCGAATGCCTGGCACCGTCAATGAGGTCTCAGCAATGTTGGTGGAGAGCACGATGCGCCGTCCGCGGTGCGAGCGGAAGACGCGATGTTGTTCCTGGTTGGACAGGCGTCCGAAGAGCGGAGTGACCTCCACGTTGCGCCAGTGGCGCCCCTCGATGGCCTCCATGGCGTCGCGGATATCGCGCTCTCCGGGGAAGAAGCACAGAATATCTCCTTCGCCTTCGGCCATGAGCTCCTCGATGGCTTCACAGAGGGCGTCGAGAGGATCGAGGTCGATGGTCTTGCCGCCCGATTCGACCTCGAGCGGGCGGTAGCGGATCTCCACGGGGTAGGTTCGCCCGGAGACCTCGATGATGGGTGCAGGTTTGCCCTCAGCGTCCGCGAAGTGTTCGGCGAAGCGCTCGGGATCAATCGTTGCTGAGGTGATGATGACCTTCAGATCCGGACGCTTGGGAAGCAGCCGCTTGAGGTAGCCCAAGAGGAAGTCGATGTTGAGCGAGCGCTCGTGTGCCTCATCGATGATGATCGTGTCGTAGGCATTGAGGAAACGGTCGCGCTGCATTTCTGCCAGCAGGATGCCGTCGGTCATGAGCTTCACGGCGGTGGTGGAGGAGACTTTGTCATCGAAGCGAATGGCATAGCCGACTGTCTCCCCGATGGACTGATCAAGTTCTTCTGCAATGCGCTCGGCGACGGTACGCGCTGCTAGTCGCCGCGGCTGGGTATGGCCAATGAGCCCCCGCCGGCCGCGGCCGAGTTCCAGGCAGATTTTTGGAATCTGTGTGGTCTTTCCCGAACCGGTTTCACCAGCGATGATGACCACCTGATTCTTTTCGATCGCCGCGGCGATATCGTCGCGGCGTCCGGTGACGGGAAGCTGCTCGGGGTAGGTAATCGGCGGCACGTTGGCATCGATGGTGCTCACCTTGTCTTGGGCGGCTGTGATATCGGCCTGGATCGCAGCAAGGGCCTTAGGAGAGCGAGCCTTGCGCAGGCGGCGACGGAATGCGCGCTCATCACTCAAAGAAACTGTTGTGAGAGCGCCGTAAAGATCTTCGCGAGTAGCAGTCATAGTTGACCTAAAAGTCTACTCGGAAGGCTATTCGCTCACAGGTCCAGGTAGAGAAATTGGTACCCTCGTGGTGACTGTGTGAACAATGATTAAAGAAGGGCACAATCAATGACTAATCCTTTTGGTTCGAATCCGGAGGACAACGGCTCCAACGGAGGGTTCGGAAGCAACCCGCAGAACGGCCCCGGTAATTCCTCCGGGAACACAGGTGGACTTCCAAAGTATGAACCCACCAGCCACCCAGAAGACCAGGCTGGTTTCGGTCAATCCGGAAACTATGGCAACTATGGCAACTATGGCGGTGGAGCTTACGGCTCTCAGTCCTATGGTGGGTACGATGCTGGCCAGCCGGGTTATGCCGGTGCGAGCTATGGGAATAGCTCCGGTCAAGAGGGCCTCGGCCCAGGTGCCGGTCCGGCCTATACGGGCCCAGTCAGCGCTATCGAAGCGATCAAATGGGGATTCAAGGCCGCGCTCGGCAACGCACTTTTGTGGGTGCTGGGCGCCGTCGTCGTGCTTGCTATTCAGTTTGTCCCACAAATTGGAATCAGCGTTGGTGCGCAGAACGCCGATGGGGCGGAGACCTCCGTCATGTTGGACCTCTTCTCCTTCGCGGTGTCCATCCTGTCCTTTGTCATTTCTCTGGTCGTCTATCGTTTGGCCTACCGTGAAATCGATAAGCCGAGCCCCACATGGGGAACCCTGTTCCAGGGGGTCCGGTGGGTACCGCCGCTCGTGGTGAACATCGTCTTGGGCATTCTCGCAGCGATTGCCCTGGTGATCGTCATCGTCGTCCTGTTTATGGTGGTCCTCGGCGGTGTGGAAGGTACGGACCTCCAGAACCCAGAGCAGCTCAGCCAGAGCGATGTTTTCGCGCTCGTTGGCTCCATCTTTGGCGGACTCCTAGTAGTGATGCTGATTGCGCTGTTTATTCAGCCCTTCTTTACCCTCATGCCTTGGTTGGCAGCCGATACTTCCTCGATCGGCGAGGCTTTCTCCCAGGGACTCAAGCTGGGCAAGGAAAACTACAGCCACCTTTTGCTGTTTATTGTCCTGTCTGGCCTCTTGGGTTTCGCGTCCCTTATTACCTTGGGCTTGGCTCTGATTATTATCGCGCCGGCCCTTCAGCTGGCGACAGCGCACCTGTGCCGCCAGTGCCAGGGGCGTTATGCTCCGGCAGCTTAAGGCTTAAGCCAAACCTATAACGCAACGCCGCCTAAGCTTTCCTCTTGTTTAGCCACCGCCTATCGAGGCGGGTCGCACTAAAAGGGGTAAGCCAAGGGCGGCGTTGTAGTTTTTAACGCCATTAGAGTCGGGGGCTTGAATTATGAGGCCGGGAAGAGGGCTCGGGAGCGTTCCGCAGCGTCCTGGAAGGCGGCGGTGACCAAAGAGCCAAAGGCGCGGAATTCATCAGCGCGGGCTGCAGACGATCGGAAAACGAGTCCAACCTGGCGCTCCGCCGTTACCGTGGGGGCGAAACGGGCGACCGCAAGCTGCGGGTTTTGGCATTCCGTTGCGAGTGCTGATTCAGGGGCAAGGGTAGTGCCTAGATTCCCCATGACGAGCTGCAGGATAGTGGTCAGCGATGATGCTCGGGTGACGGCATTGGTGGCTTCGGAGGGGTTCACCTTGGCGCGACGGCATAGGTCGAGGACTTGGTCGCGGAGGCAGTGGCCGTCGTCAAGCAGCAAAAGGTCAAGGTCTGCAAGCTCTTCGAGCGTGAGATCCTCACGCCCCGCGAGCGGGTGCCCTGCCGGTGTTACGACGGTAAAGGATTCGCTATAGAGAGGAGTCTCGACCATCCCGGTGGCCTCGGTGGGCAGTGCGGCCACAGCGAGGTCTAAGCTGCCCTCGCGCAGCTTGTCTAACAGGTGTTGAGTCTGCTCCTCGACGAAGCGTGGTTCTAGATCGGGGTAGGTTTCGCTGATGGATTTCAGCAGCCCCGGCAAAATATAGGGCGCGATGGTGGGGATGATTCCGATGGTGAGGGGGCCAGTTAACGTACCGCTTGCACCGTGGGCTTGGCTGAGGAAGGCATCGGAAGCTTCGAGCGTTGCCTTGGCGTAGGGGAGGAGCGCCTCGCCGGTGGACGTCACGATGACTTTGCGGGTAGAGCGCTCGATGAGCTGGACGCCCAAGCCTTGTTCGAGGGCGACGAGTGCTTGGGAGAGCGAAGGCTGGGAGATATCGAGTTTGGCGGCCGCGGAGCCAAAGTGTTTGTTCTCCGCAATCGTGACGAAGGTGCGCAACTGGGCGAGGGTTGGGCGATACTCCTTATTGTTCATGCCTATAACTCTAACATCTCTAATTCGTCAGGCCTATTGACGTGTGAGAGGGTTCGTGGCATACTTAACAAGCGAGCGGCTGCGTACCAGCTAAAAGGCAAAATGGTGTGTGGTCGTAGAGATTTACATCACTTTTGTGCATTGTTGTGACTATTGAAGGAGTTGAATCTTCTATGTCTATCTTGACCGTTGGTGAGAAGTTCCCAGAGTTCGAACTGACTGCGCTGAAGGGCGGCGACCTCCACGACGTCAACGCTAACCAGCCGGAGGATTACTTCGAGCAGGTGTCTTTGGACAAGTACCAGGGGATGTGGAAGGTTGTATTCTTCTACCCGAAGGACTTCACCTTTGTGTGCCCGACTGAGATCGCAGCCTTCGGCAAGCTGGATGAGGAATTCCAGGACCGCGATACCCAGATCCTCGGCGGCTCCACCGACAATGAGTTTGCGCACTTCAACTGGCGTGCAACCCACCCGGAGCTGAAGGAAGTCCCGTTCCCGATGTTCTCTGATATTCGCCACGACCTCATCCGAGCCCTCGGTGTGGAGAACGCCGACGGCGTTGCTGACCGCGCAACTTTCATCATTGACCCGGACGGTGTTATCCAGTTCGTGTCTGTGACCCCGGACGCTGTGGGCCGCAACGTTGATGAGGTTCTGCGCGTGCTCGATGCGCTGCAGTCCGAAGAGGTTTGTGCCTGCAACTGGGAGGCTAATGACCCGACGAAGAACATCGACAAGCTCGAGGTCGTTCAGTCCGCACTGTAAGACATCGCTAAGCACAACCGTCCAACCATAAAGGAGTTACTCAGTGTCCATCGACAACCTGAAGTCCGCACTTCCGGCGTATGCCAAGGATCAGAAGCTCAACATCGGTACGCTGACGCGTACGACCGAGCTGAATGAGGAGCAGCTGTGGGGCAGCTTGGTCGCTGCTGCGGCCGCCACCCGTAATGATCTGGTCCTGAAGGAGATTCTTGAGGAAGCCCGCGAGCACCTCAGCGAAGAGGCAGTTGACGCAGCTCTCGGCTCCGCCACGGTGATGGCTATGAATAACGTGGCCTACCGCGCAAAGAGCTGGTTGGGCGATGATTTCGCGCAGGTCAAGTTCGGTCTGCGCATGAACATCATTGCTAAGCCTGGCGTAGACAAGGCAACGTTTGAGCTGTGGAGCACCGTTGTCTCTGCTATCAATGGCTGCGAGCACTGCCTGACTGCACACGCCAATACTCTGTTGGAGGAGGGCGTGACCAAGGAGCAGATTTGGGAAGGCGTCAAGGTCGCAGGCGTTGTTCAGGCTGTGGCGCAGGCGCTGCAGGCTGAGGCTGTGCGCTCCGCTGAGTAGATAAACAGCATGCCTTCTTAGGCGCACGATAGAAAGTCCCACTCCCGTGATTATGTACAGGGGAGTGGGACTTTTTGTGCCTCAAAGGGCTGGGGAGGTTTGCGGCCTTCTAGCCGATGACCCCGCCGAAGGCAACGCCGATGCCATAGGTAATGGCTAGCCCGAGCGCTCCACCAATGACGAGGCGGAAGACGGAACGTGCGGCATTTGTACCGGCGAGGTGAGCAGACACGTAGCCCGTAATCGCCAGGGCAATGAGAGTGATCACGGCGACGACTGCTGCGGTCATGCTCATCGGGGCTATAAAGATTGACAGGAGGGGTAGCGCTGCACCGGCAAGGAAAGATGCTGCCGACCAGAAAGCGGCGTGCCAAGGGTTCGTCAGGTCCTCACCATCGATGCCCATCTCCAGCCTCAGGTGTGCCTCCAAGAGCCTATCTTTGGCGGCGATCTCATGTGCGGCGGTGTCTGCGGTAGCGGTGTTCATGCCGTAGTCAGCCAACATGGATACGAGTTCGGCGTGTTCTTGTTTAGGAAGCTCCGCCAGTTCGCGAGTCTCCTTATCTATCATCATCCGTTCGGAGTCACGCTGCGCTGACACCGAGACGTATTCTCCCAGCGCCATCGACGCGGCTCCCGATACGGTTGCGGCCAAGCCGGCGGTGAGGATGGCGCTTGCCGACGCCCCCGACCCCACGACGCCGAGCAGAAGTGCAGCGACGGAGACGATGCCGTCATTGGCGCCGAGAACTCCCGCCCGAAGGGAATTTAACCGCGCGTTGTGTGAATCGCCATGGGGCTCGTTGACATGGTGTGCCATTTCCAGCTCCTTGAATCCTAGAGAACTGCTCTTACTCCAGTATCGTCGCTGGTCAGAGTCCTGTGAAGCGTGTATAGGCTTCGCTGTGTGTAGGGAGTGAAGGCTTAGGTAATCGTTCCCGTCCACTCACCGCAGGGGATGCCGTCCACTGACAGGCCCATCGTGAAGACTTCCTCTTTGAGATCAAAGTGGGCGGTGGGCAGCGTGATTGCGAGTGCCTCGGGGGAGTAGTTGTATTGATAATCAACTGGACGGTGGGCGTCCCTCGTGTCTTCTCCGTATGAAGCGATCTCCATCGAGCTGAGGTTGGCTTGCTCGAAGTGGGCGATGAGCTGAAGGTCGAGGGTGTGCAGCTTAAAGACGACGTCACGGTGGTGGGGCATGCCTCCGAGGAGCCAATGCACAGTGACTGAGTCCTCATGCGTCTCAAAACTAACGCCGGCAAGGTGGATGCTGGTGGCTGGGGATTTTGGGTTAGTCATAGTGGCGCCCACTGTACTCCCCATGTCGCTACTTGAAATCGAGGGAAAAGTATTCAGATTTGGTTAAGTGCAGAACCTTTTCAAAGAGCCAGCAAAAGAGCAGCGCAAGGGCGAGGGGAAGTACGACATAAACGAAGGTAATGATCATCACGTTGCCGGCGCTCCATCCCCACCCTTCGTAATTGAGAGCCGCCAGCGGGCCCATGAGTCCGGAAATTCCGAAACCGGCGGAGATTGGTGTGCCCGAGATCCCTAGAGCGCCACCAACTGCGCCCAGGATTGCGGCGGAGCAAATGACGGGAAGGAAGGTGACCGGCTTGGACAACATATTGGCCATCTGCACTTTGGGAGAGCCCAGAACATGCAGGATGGAGGTGGCGAAGCCGTTTACGCGCCAGCCGGCAACGAGGAGCGTGAAACCTGCGGCAACGGCCCCGAGGTTGGCGGTGCCAGAGGCGATGCCGTCGATAAAGATGGCGGTAGCAATGCCGACGGTGGAGACTGGGGAGACGATCATGACTGCAAAAAGAACGGCGAGGACTATGCCCATGAGGACCGGCTGCAAAGTTGTCGCACCGTTCACGAGGTCACCAAGCCACAGCGTAAAGACCTTGACGATGGGGAAGGTGACGACCCATCCGATGCTGCCCGCAACGAGCGTCACGATGGTGGAAAGCAACAAGATGGAGTAATTCTTGAGCCTATCGCCGATGAAGAGGAGCAAACCAACTGCCATGGCTGCGGTTAATCCAGAGTTGATGACGAGCCCGGTGCCTTTGAGGAAGAAGCCGCCTTCGGGATTGACGGTGGCCACCCCGGAGCCGCAGAAGGAAGCAATGCCCACGGCTGCGGTCTGAATCGGTGTCATCTTGAATTCGATGCCTACGAGGACACCAATCATCACAGGTAAAAGGCTGGCGGCTAGACCCGTCAGCGCTATTACGGTGGACGCGCCGGACCAGAAGGGGAGCAGCGCCTTGGCCAACTCGCCGAGCAAGGCCTGCGGGACGAGCGACACGACGACGGCGATCGAGATGCCGTTGAGAACCTTCATGGTGAAGGATCCGAGAGCGAGATGCTCGGCCGCGGGCGCGGCGCTGGCGTGGGGGATGGGGGAAAGCTGGCGTTCGTCGATCTGCTGTGGCGTGCTCATTCCCCAATCATACGCATAATATGCGGTTGACGGAGAATAATAACAAAGGAAGGGTGTATTTAAATTCCCTAGTATTCCACGCGTAGTTCGGACAGCCGGACTTCACCAGCCTCATCGGAGGCATCCAAATCGACAGTGCCAACGATGTGGTAGGAGTTGTCCCCCTCTGGGTCCTTGAGGATCTGCCGGACGGTCCACGATCGTGAACCCCCGACGCCACGAGCCCCTGAGCCCTTGTCGCCCTTGTCCAGGACAAAGTACTCCGGCCCCCGTGCTGCTGGCCCAGTATCGATGTCATCGTAGTCATCGAAGTAGTCATCGAGAGCTTGGCCAAAGTCGGGGATCTCCTCCAAATAATCCAACAAATCTGCCAAGCGATCTTCCTTCTCCAAGGCAAAGAGCTGCGCGAGCCGGAAGAAGTAGTTGCGCACCATGATGCCAAAGGCGCGCTGATTGGCTGTCAAGGCGGTGGGATCCTCAACGCCGAAGGCCAATTCGCGGTCCAAATCCGCCTGGGAAATGGGGGAGTTCTCGCCGGCCATTTCAGCCCACTCGTCGACGAGCGAAGAATCAACCTGGCGGATAAGTTCTCCGAGCCAGACGATGATGTCTTCGAGCTCCTCGGTAAGGAACTCGGCAGGGATCGACTGCTTGAGCGTGCGCCAAGCATCAGTGAGGTAGCGCAGGATGACGCCTTCAGAGCGGGCGAGTCCGTAGGTGGCGACAAGGTCGGAGAAGGTCATGGCGCTCTCTAGCATGTCGCGAACCACAGACTTAGGACGCAGCTCAAATTCCTTGGCCCAAGGATTGGTTTCGCAAAAAGTGTCGTAGGCCTGCTCCAAGAGCTCTTCGAGTGGCTTCGGCCAGGTGATGTCTTCCACGATGGCCATGCGTTCGGTGTAGTCTACCCCGTCTGCTTTGAGCGCCGCGATCTCCTCGCCACGGCGTTGCTTTTGCTGAGCAATTAGGACTTGGCGAGGATCATCGAGCACCGCCTCGAAGACCGAGATGACGTCGAGGGCATAGGTGTCCGATTCCGGATCCAGCAAGGTGAGTGCCGCCAACGCGAAGGGCCCCAAAGGTTGGTTCAAGGCGAAATCGCGCGGCATTTCCCGCACCACGTGGTACGGGCGTCCATAGATGTCGAGACCCTTGGTGGATTTTTGGACCACGCCTGAATTGAGAAGCCCTCGAAACAGGCTCAGCGCCGTTAAGATGTCTTCGTTCTGGCGCGCACGCGTGTTGTGACTCGTACGCAGCAGGTGTTTTAGGTGTTCGTAACCGTTGCCGTGGCGGGCGAGCACATTGAGCAGCATGGAATTGGAGACCCGGAATTGGGAAGTGAGCTGCTCCGGTTCGGCGTCGATAAGCCGGGCATAGGTCTGCTCCGACCAAGAGACCTCACCGTCGCGCGCGGACTTCTTCTTCAGTTTCTTTAGGCGCGCCGGGTCATCGCCCACGCGCCGCCGCGCTTTGGCGTTTTCGATCTCGTGCTCCGGCGCCTCTACGACGACAGTGCCTTCCGTGTCATAGCCTGCGCGGCCGGCGCGACCGGCAATCTGGTGAAACTCGCGGGACTTGAGGATCCGCTGACGGGTTCCGTCATACTTGGCCAGGCCCGTCATCAACACCGTGCGGATCGGAACATTGATGCCAACACCTAAGGTATCCGTTCCGCAAATGATCTTGAGTAGACCCTTTTGGGCCAGCCGCTCCACCAAGCGCCGATACTTCGGCAGCATGCCGGCATGGTGCACACCAATTCCCTTGCGAAGCAGCTTAGACAGGTCCCTGCCGAACGTCGTGGTGAATCGGAATCCCGCGAGCTCAGCGGCAATGGACTCCTTCTCCTCTGGGGTGATGATCTTTGACAGCGACGTCAATGCTTGCGCGCGCTCTGAGGCCTCGCGCTGGGAGAAGTGGACAACGTAGACAGGAGCCTTGCCACCAGCGAGCAAATCCTCGATGGTTTCATGGACAGCGGAAAAGACGTAAGAGAAGTCCAACGGGACTGGGCGGGTTGTCCCAGCCACGAGCGTCGTCGTGCGTCCGGTGCGCTCAGTTAAGTCCTTCTCCAGCCACGTCGTATCGCCCAAGGTCGCGGACATGAGCAAGAACTGTGCCTTCGGCAATTCCAACAGCGGAACCTGCCAGGCCCAACCGCGATCCGGCTCAGAATAGTAGTGGAACTCATCCATGACCACCTGATCGATGGCAGCTTCTGAGCCATCGCGTAGCGCAATATTCGCCACAATCTCAGCGGTCGCAGCAATGATGGGAGCGGAACCGTTCACGGTGGCATCGCCGGTCATCATGCCAACGTTTTCTGGGCCAAAAATCTCACAGAGAGCGAAGAATTTCTCGCTCACCAAGGCCTTGATAGGTGCGGTATAAAAACTGCGCTGCCCTCGCGCTAAAGCTATGAAGTGGGCGGCATTGGCCACCATGGACTTACCGGACCCGGTAGGCGTGGCCAAGATGACGTTATCCTGCGCGAGGATAGCTAAAGAGGCCTCTTCCTGCGCCGGGTACAGCGAGATTCCACGGCCGGAGGTCCACGATAAAAACGTGTCCCAGATGGCCTCATCAACCATCGGCTCGGGGACTTCGGCGAGATCGGGCAACATCTGAGAAAGGTTCACCCGTCCCACCTTAGGCGAAAGCCTTAGAGTATAAGTCTCCGCCCTGCGGCTGTGAACGACCGAGACCCTCGACAGCCGCGGCGTGTTGAGCTTATCTGAGGTTAGACGTCATCGTCCATGTCTGAGCCGGGGCCCTCGTCTCGCCCGTAGTTATCCTCGCGGTCGTCGATGTCTTCAGAGAGGATATCCGGGTTGTCATCGAGCCCGGCAAGGAAAGCCTCGAAGTCAGCCCCGATCTCCTCGCCCGTAGGCATGTGCTCTTCACCCGGCATAATGGCCTGCGGATGGCGGGAACGGTAGCGCTCCATATAAGCGTCGTACTGCTCTTCCAACTGGCGGACCACGCCCGCGATCTCTTCAGAATCCGTCACCTGCTCCTCGAGCTGCTGGTTGACGCGAGCCACGTCTGCCTCCAAGCTACCCAAGGGAATGTTGAGGTCGACGGCTGAGGCAACCGAATCCAGAAGACGGAGCGTGGCCGCTGGATAAGGCGAGGCCGCCAGATAATGCGGCACATGCGCGGTATAGCCGGCCACGCGGCGGCCCTTCTTATCCAAGGCACGCTCAATATACAGGGCGGCTGCGCCGGGGACCATCATGGTGGATTCCATGCGCACCATAGAGTTAAGGAGTTCCGGGGCATTGCCGTGCGCAGTGACCACCGTGGGGCGGGTGTGTGGCACCGGCATGGGCGCGGAGTAGAGCATGATGGTGTTCTTGATATCGAACTTTTCAACCAAGTTCACTACCGCATCCGTAAAGGCCTCCCACCGCAAGTCCGGTTCCGGTCCGGACAGTAGCAAGAAAGGCGTGCCGGAATTATCCCGCAATACCTTGATGCCCAAATCCGTGTTCTCAATCTCCACGGTGCGGTCATGGTCGATAGTGACGGCAGGGCGGCGTGAACGGTAGTCAATGAGTTCGTCGTTATTAAACGAGGCCAGCTGGCGGTTTTCCAACGCGGCTTTGAGGTGATCAGCGCTGGCTTCAACGGCCTGGCCTGCATCGGCGTAGCCATTCATGGCAACGATCATTGTGGGGCCTGCGCCTGGAGTGGAATCATCCTTGACCACTGGAGCGGGGTACTCCAGCTCGTACATGCGGCGCTGTTCTTCCTGCATGGTTGTGACTCCTCCTTCTAGCCGTGTGCTTGTTCTCGAGCGTACGACCTCAATCAGTGTTCTGTGACATGCAACGCTTAAGGCTTACCGCCTATTCCCAGAGGCGACTGGGCGTCCGGGGCGAACGCGAAGCTGGTCTGTACGCGCGGGGGCTCCCGCAGGGAACCAGTGATGATCGTTCAAGCATGCCATATGGAGGCTGGTTGTGCCAGGTTTCCACTTGCTGGGTGTGGAAAACCGGGCTACTTCCAGTGGACTGCGCACTAGCCCGGACTCGTTATCCACAGATGTGCCGTGGACGGTCTTAGTGCTCTAGCGAATCGAGGTAAGTGTGGTTCAGGCTACAAGGTATGAACACACACTCAACGCATACAGACCGCACTCCACCAATAACGACCCCAGGTCACCTCCTCGCAAACATCCCTGGCCTCCTAGGCTTCTATCCCACTGAATCGGTGGTTTTCATGGCTATCGATACCACCCCGCGGGGCCCAGCAATGGGCCCGCTTGCACGCGTCGACATCGCAGATGCCCAAGGGGCAGTAGTGGACATCTCGCCGTTACTGGCCGAGCACGCCCGCGAAGGTGTGTTTGCATTCCTTATTTCGAAGCGTCCCCTCACCGAGCTCAGGGAGGTGGCTCACTGGCTATATGGCCTAGACCGCGCCGAGGACGGGCTGGAGGTCGACGCTGCGTGGCATACCCGGGAAATCACCAAACATGAGGCTTATGTCTTGCTTCATGGAACCGTCAACGCGGATGGAAGCGGGCCAATGAAGAAGTGGGTTGAGGGGACAATACCGGCGCTGACCGACGCCCCCTCGATGCGCTCTTGCGTCGACCACAATGTTGTACCGGAGCTCAATAGGGAGGAGTTCTTTGCTGTCTTTGCCGCAGGGAACCAGTATCTGGATGCTGCCGAAGCCGATGCCTTGGCGCGGCAAGCGCAAGATGCGGCGACGCAGTATCGTGCGCAGGTAGCAGCTGCGCGGGGAAAGAAACGAAAGGACCTCTTGGATCACTTCCTCGACGATGCTCGGTGGGCGCTTCGCCAGGTGGCGTCGGTGGAGGAGGCTGAGCAGGACAGTGAGCTGCTGGCAACCTGTGCTGTGTGGCTGTCAACGACGTGGACGCGTGACCTCGTCGTGAACGTGTGCGCGACGTCGGGCGAAACGGGAGCGCATCTCCTTCTGGCGGCGGCGCGGACATTCGGCGGCGAGTTGCGGGCAAACGCGCTGACTCTCTTTGCGCTGGCGCAGCTGGAACAGGAGTGGGATATCCTCGCCGGCCCTGCATTGCAGCTCGTCGTGGAAGAATTTCCCAGCCACCGCCTAGGCTCACTCCTGTGCCAGGCATACCGTCATGGCCTGCACGAAAAGATTCGGGACTCAATTCATACAGGCGCCCTCAAAGCCTATGAAAACGCTATAGGGGAAGGGGAGGAGCATTCAGAGGATGCGGCTAGCGATGCGCAGAATGTGCCCGCTCGCCGAGCTGCTGGGTGAAGTTCCACGCGTCTGTCACGATGGTGGTTAGATCGGTGCGGCTGGGGTTCCACCCGAGCTCGGATTTGATCTTTTCCGAGGAGGCCACGAGTGTTGCGGGATCCCCAGCGCGGCGAGGTGCAAGCTCAGCCGGGATGGGGTGACCGGTTACTTCGCGGCAGGCCTCAATGACCTGTTTGACGGAGTAGCCATCCCCGGAGCCAAGATTGTAGATGCGGTGCGTTCCTGCGGCGTTGCTCTCCAGCGCTAGGACGTGGGCCTCTGCCAGGTCTCGGATGTGGATGTAATCCCGGACCGCGGTGCCGTCGGCGGTGTTGTAGTCATCGCCGAAGATGAAAATCTTGTCGCGGTGCCCCAGCGCTACCTGCAGGACGAGGGGAATGAGGTGGGTTTCTACTTCGCGGTTTTCTCCAATGGTGCCGTAGGCTCCGGCGACATTGAAGTAGCGCAAGGAGGTCGCCCCAAGGCCGTAGGCAGTGGCATAGGACGTGATCATGTAGTCAATTGCGAGCTTGGAGGCGCCGTAGGGATTCGTTGGCTGCGTAGGCATCGACTCCGTAATTGGCACTTGCGCTGGCTCGCCGTAGGTCGCCGCGGTCGAGGAAAAGACGAGGTTTGTGACTTCGAATTCCCGCATGGCGTTCAGGAGTGTCAGCGTGGTTACGACATTATGTTGCCAATAGTCAGCGGGGGCTTTAACGGATTCACCGACGAGGGAACGCGCCGCAAAGTGCAGCACGCCGTCGAATCCACCTTCAGACAACACCTCACGGGCGACATCAGCGACGTCGCCTTCAACGAGACGCGCCTGCTCCGGGATGGCCTCGCGGTTGCCAGTGGAGAAGTTATCGATGATGGTGACGTCGTGGCCTTTTTCAACCAAGACTGCCGCGCACACACTGCCGACATATCCGGCACCACCGGTAACTAACAGCTTCATCGTATTACTTCTCCTTAACTCGGATGGCGTGGGCGAGATCGTCGACAAGCTCGACGGTATGCCCAGATTTCGTCGTCAGCGTAATGGTTCCGCTCTCATTGACCACCGTCACCTGCGAACCGATTTGGATTCCGCAGGAATAAAGATCATCGAAGGTCGAGCTGTCGGCCTGCAACACCTCATTGATTTGCACGATGGTGGCTTCAGTTTCTTGTCCCGTGGGAAGGTCGATGGCGCGCGTCCCCAAGTCGAGCTCTACCGGGGTCGTGCCCAACTGTGCCAAGCCTGGGATGGGG
This sequence comes from Corynebacterium sp. HMSC068H04, assembly GCF_001811255.1. Lineage (NCBI taxonomy): Bacteria > Bacillati > Actinomycetota > Actinomycetes > Mycobacteriales > Corynebacteriaceae > Corynebacterium > Corynebacterium sp. HMSC068H04. The sequence goes on along the minus strand of NZ_KV803985.1, from coordinate 28,999 downwards.
TTGCCGAATGGTGAGCGCGAGGAATCCTCCAATACCGCGACGACGCGCTTTTCTACCTCTTCACTCATGACGTGTTCCCACCGGCAAGCCTCGTCGTGGACCTTGTCGATATCCAGTCCAAGGACGTCTGTGAGCAAGCGTTCAGCTAGGCGGTGCTTGCGCATGACGTTGGTTGCCAGTTCGCGGCCCTGTTGGGTGAGGTCGAGGCTGCGATCAGTGCGCACGTGGAGCAGGCCATCGCGCTCCATACGAGCCACGGTCTGGGATACGGTCGGCCCAGACTGCTCTAAACGCTCTGCGATCCGCGCGCGGAGGGGAGTGATGCCTTCCTCTTCGAGCTCGTAGATGGTGCGCAGATACATTTCCGTGGTGTCAACTAGGTCCCTCACGTGGGCTTACCTTTCTGCGTTGTGGGCGGTGCGTAGCCACATAGGTTTAGACGCGGTAATAAGGATGTATTAAGAGAATATCTTAAACAATAGCGCATTCATCGGAAGTATAGAGCGCGCAGCGCTGTTCTTCCGGTGGGGTTCGACGGGGGCACAGCAACCTCGCGGGACCTTGTGGAACGACGAAAGCCACCGAGCACTGACCGCTATAACCCACAATGCTGTTTCAGCTGGGCTAGCAGGTAGCTGGCTCGATGGCTCATGCCAGGATTCGAATAAGAGATTTAGAGTGCGTATTCGCGGAGGCGATCGGCGCGGTTTCCTTCGCGCAGCTTGGCCATGACCTCACGTTCAATTTGGCGAACGCGTTCGCGGGAGAGACCGAACTTGCGGCCAATCTGGTCGAGGGTGCGCGGAACCCCATCGTCCAAGCCATAGCGCAAACGGATGACGTCCTGCTCGCGCTCCTCCAAAGAACCAATGACGGAGCGGATATCGGAGTGGCGCATCGAAGCAACCACGGCGGTTTCGGCGTCCGTTGCCTCGGCATCCTCGATGAAGTCTCCCAGTGGAGCCTCTTCATCGGTGCCCACCGGCATATCCAAGGAGACAGGATCGCGGGACTGACGCAGCAGCATTTCGATCTTGGACTCTTCGATTCCCGATTCCTCTGCGAGCTCCTCGTTCGTAGCCTCGCGGCCTAGGGATTGGTACATCTCGCGCTTGATGCGCGAAAGCTTATTAACCTGCTCAACTAGGTGTACAGGGAGGCGAATTGTCCGGGACTGGTCAGCCATGCCGCGGGTAATGGCCTGGCGGATCCACCAGGTTGCGTATGTGGAGAACTTGAAGCCCTTGGCGTAGTCAAACTTCTCCATCGCGCGAATCAGGCCCAAGTTACCCTCCTGGATGAGATCCAGCAGCGGCATGCCGCGGCCGGTATAGCGCTTAGCCAGGGAGACCACGAGGCGCAAGTTTGCTTCCAAGAGGTGGGAGCGTGCCTTCTTACCTTCGCGGGCCAAAATCTTCAGGTCACGCTTCTCCGCGCGAGTCAACTTCTCAGCATTGGCAAGCTTGTACTCGGCGTAGAGACCAACCTCAATGGTCTGCGCCAATTCAACCTCGTCCTCGGCGCTCAGCAGCGCAGTCTTGCCGATTCCATTGAGGTAAACGCGGACCAAGTCCGCGGAGGGATTGTCATTGGTCTGGTTACGGCGTGAGCCGCGGTCAACTTCCTGTCCGTCCTCGTCCTGGACGCTAGCAGCGGATGATGTGGCCATCTCATGCCTCCTAAGTTGCGGCTTGGTTCATCCCCTACAACGGGCCTTCGCGTCAGATAGTTCCCACGGGCCCAAAAATGTTTAATCACCCGGGATGTGCGAGAGGTTTTAGGCCATTTTGGGGGAGGCGCGCCGAAGCTAGACCTCAACGAGCACGGTAAACGGTCCTTCATTGATGGAGGACACGCGCATCATCGCTCCAAAGCGGCCTTCTTCCACAGTGATTCCGCGCTCGCGAAGGCGAGCGACAACTCCCTGGATAACCGGCTGCGCGGCTTCACCCGGTGCGGCATCTGACCACGATGGGCGCCTGCCTTTGGCCGTTCGTCCGTAGAGGGTGAACTGACTTACCACCAGAACAGGCGCACCGCTGTCGGCCACGCTCGTCTCGCCTTCTAGGACGCGCAGCTCAGCGATTTTGCGCGCCATCGTGTCCATCCGCTCTTCCAAGGTTGGTCCTTCGGCAGTGCCGGAGTCAGAACCTGCCGCGACGTCCTCGCGGGAAATACCGACGAGCGCTAAGACGCCGCCGGTATCCGGGCAGGAAATAGAGCCGACAACGTCGTTGTCTACGGTGACGGTAGCTTCGGAAACGCGGGTTAAGACAGCACGCATGGAAGGGAGTACACGACCTTTCTGGTGAGGAGTTCTTTCTCAGATGACAAACGCGAGGGGCTTGAGGGAAAGGAGGGGACTACTCAGTGTTGCTAAATGCCAACAATTCCGTAGGGATGAGAAGCCCATGGCGGATGAGATCCACAATGGCTGGAAGCGCGGCGCTAACCAACTCGGATTCCTCAAAGCCCTGCGCGGCGGCATAGAGCTCGATGGTCTCCCCAATGCTCAGCCCGTGGGGATTGAGCCCGGCGACGATCGCCGCGAGGTGCTCGTCGACGTCATGCTGCCAGCGCGGACCGTCCGTGCGGCTGAGCCGTAATGCTGCGCGCTCAAAGCCCATGCCAAGCTCCGTGTCGGGCAGTGAAACGTCTTCGCGGGCGACACCTGGGCGCAGCTGCACATGCTTTGTTTCCAGCTCACCCGGCACCAGGTTGCGTAGCCATTCAATGCGAGCAAAGTATTCCTCCACTTCGGGCCCGAGCGGATCGATGACTGGCTGCGCCATGGTCTCCGCCAAAATATCGGAGGGCTCGTCGTCTGCGATGCGCTGGATAGCCACGAAACCAAACCCGATGCCGGTGACATCATGATCGCGGAAATGCTCCAGCCAACGGCGCGAACGCTCCTGGCCTTCGGCGGTGCGAACATCCACGGATTCATCGCTCAACCACGTGGAGACGTAGAGCGCGGGGTCCGCGACGTCGCGCTGAATGATCCACGCGGCCACGCCGGTATCCGGCAGCCACGAGGCAACCCGCTGCTGCCAAGACTTGTCGCCTTGGTGTACCCACGCAGCGAGAATGTGTGCGGTGCCCCCTGGGTTGAGGTGCTCCACAGCTTGCGATATGACAAGCTCACTTGCTCCATCTAGATTGAGGCCGGAATCCCGGTACACGTGGCCCACCTCGGGCAAGCCCACCACGAACGGAGGGTTAGCAACGATTCGGTCGAAGCTCTCGTGCTGCACGGGCTCGAACCACGAACCCTGGCGAAGCTCAACACGGTTTTCTGCGCCCGCAGCAGCGACGGTAGCGCGGGCAAGGTGGAGGGCTCGCTCGTGAACGTCGGTCGCAACAATTCTTTCAGCAGACTCCAGTTGCCCAAGGATTTGTACGCCAGAACCCGTGCCCAGGTCTAGTACTGAGGACACGGGAGTGGTCGGGGTCGAGTGCAAGAGGGAAAGACTGGCAGAGCCTACCCCCAACACGTGCTCGGGGCCGGGCACGTGATCCACTAAGGAAGCATCAACATCGGAAAACACGATGCGGTTCTTACCCACAATGACGTGTGGCCGAATGTCATAAGCCACGTAGGCGGTGCCGTGCTCGTCGGTAAGCACTGCGCCGCAGTCGAGCAGTCGGGTGGCTAGGCGTGCGCCGAGGACGTCGGAAAGCAGCGTGGCCGGTACGTGTTCGTGCAGCAGGAAGATCCGGATGAGGTGGTCCAGGCGGGAATCACCGTTTGCTCCCAGTGCCACGGCGGCTGGCTCGCCGCGATGTAGCGCTTCGGTGTACTCCGGCCCCAGGTGTCCCGCGATACCGTCCGCACTGAACCCCGCCTCAGCAAAGACGTGGGCTAGTTCCTCCGCAACGTCTGCGATGGGGTTGTCCGGGTTCATCGCCGGGCCGAAAGGGGAGGGCTGTTGGGTGCTCACAAAAATATCCTTTGATAGTTGGGGGAAGGAAACGGTGACTTCTTAATCTTCGTGCTCAATTGTGTTGGTCGTTGAACTCTCCGCGTCCGTGCCCGAGGGGGAATCCTCCGATGAGGGCGCGCCGGGAAGTTCGCCGTGAGCACCGCTGGTGATTTGTTCGCGCCGTGTCTGCGCCATCTGTCGGGCGAGCGCGGGCTTGTAGACCGCTTTGTCGCGTTTGTCCTTCTTCTGCCCCCGCCCGTTGCCGATGACCACGGCTATCCAGGGAAGCGGGAAGGTGACGCCCACGACGATGGTGGCGGCAATCCACCAATGCCAGGCATACACCATGACACCAGCTAGAAGCAGCGAAGGGATGCGCAGAAACTGCAAAATTGAGTAGATAACTTCGCGGCGATGCCGGTCCTGGCCGGGAGCGAGTTTGGCGGTTGTAATGAGGTAAGCTTCACGCCCGAATCGACGCCCACGCCGCCGCCCCGATCGTGGGGTATGGCGGGCGTTATCGCGCGAGTTCGAAGGGGTCATGCCCACCAGCGTAGCGGTAGGACTCGCCAACTTCGATACCGATGCGGCATGATAGTGGGCGTGAGTACGACGACTAAGACTATTGAACGCCCTGATGTCCGCGAGGATACGTCGACCAACGACGACACCCCGAAGTTTTTCCACTATGTAAAGAAGAACCAGATCCTCGATTCCGCGGTCAACGGTAAGTACGTCGTTGCCCTCTGTGGTGAGACCTTCCCTGTCACCAAGCAAGCCAAGCCCGGTTCGCCCGTGTGCCCGGACTGCGAGCGCGTATATAAGAGCCTGCGCCGCCGCTAAGCGTGCCGTCTACGCTTAGTATTGCGTCGACGTAAAACGAAGACTTTCACAAGAGCGGGATGTTGGGATAACTAGAGGGGGATAGTCGCTGACCGTGTCTACACAGACTCCAGCACAAAGATTTGCCAATAATGGTTCGCTGCGTGTGTGGCAACGCGCGGCCTTGGATAAATTCCTGGCCACCAAGCCGAAGGATTTCATGGCGGTGGCAACGCCAGGCGCAGGTAAGACTACCTTCGCCCTGCGCGTGGCCACAGAGCTCATGGCGGACCGTACCGTAGAGCGCGTGATCGTGGTGGTGCCCACCGAGCACCTCAAAGTGCAGTGGTCTGAATCTGCCTCCCGCGTGGGGCTCGCGCTGGATCCGAAGTTCACGAACTCTTCTGGAGTCAACCCCGCCATGGATGGCGTGGTGGTGACCTACGCCCAAGTAGGCATGCACCCCTTTAAGCACCGCGCGGTGGCCTCAGCCCGGCGCACCTTGGTGATTCTCGATGAGATCCACCACGCCGGCGACGCCAAGAGCTGGGGTGACGGCGTGCGCGAGGCCTACGACGACGTGGAACACCGCCTGGCGCTGACCGGTACGCCCTTCCGCTCGGATGATTCCCAGATTCCTTTCGTGCGCTACGAGGAGGACGGTGAGGGGCACTTGGTCTCCCGCTCCGATCACACGTACGGCTATGGCGATGCGCTTGCCGACGGCGTCGTGCGCCCCGTGGTCTTCCTCAGCTACTCCGGCGAGTCTCGCTGGCGCGATAGTGCCGGCGAGGAGCATGCGGCCCGCTTGGGCGATATCCTCAATCCGGAGCAGACCGCCCGCGCGTGGCGCACTGCTCTGGACCCCAAGGGCGAGTGGATCCCCACCGTCCTTCAAGCTGCCCACACGCGTCTGATGCAGATGCGCCGCAACATGCCGGATGCCGGTGGCCTCGTACTCGCTACCGATACGACGACGGCGCGCGCCTACGCGAAGATCCTAAAGCAGATTTCGAACACTCCGGTATCCGTCATCCTTTCCGATGACCCGGGTTCCTCCGCGCGTATCGCAGAGTTCTCCGAATCCACCGACGAGTGGATGGTGGCCGTACGCATGGTGTCCGAGGGTGTCGACGTTCCGCGCCTCGCAGTGGGTGTCTATGCCACGTCTGCCTCGACCCCGCTCTTTTTTGCTCAGGCCATCGGCCGCTTCGTGCGTTCCCGCATGCCGGGAGAGACCGCCTCGGTATTCTTGCCGTCTGTCCCGGTCCTGCTGGGACTGGCGGAGAACATGGAGAAGCAGCGCGACCACGTCCTCGGAGGGGAGAAGAACCCCGACAAGGAGGGCTGGGATGATGAGCTGCTCGAGGACGCCAATAAGAAGAAGTCCGAGCCGGACATGCTCGAGCCTTCCTATGAGTCCCTCGGCGCGGAAGCAGAATTCTCCGGCCTGCTCTACAACGGCTCGCAGTTCACCACGGGCAATATCACCGACGAAGAAGAAGACTTCCTCGGAATTCCCGGGCTTCTCGACGCAGACCAGGTCAAGGACCTCCTTCGCAAGAAACAGTCCGATGAGATGGATCGCCGTGAGGCAGAGGAGAAGGCGCGCCGGGCTGCGGAAGCAGCGGAGGAACAACGTCGCAAGCTCTACGGCACCCCGCATGCGCCCAAGCGTGGGGCGGAGGCGTCGGCAAGCAGCACCGGATCCCAGTCAGGCGTGGTGGATGAGATTTCCGCGCTGCGCAAGGAGCTCAACACGGTGGTCTCCATCACCGCTCAGCGCACCGGCCGCCCGCACGGAGCCATCCACACCGAAGCGCGCAAGGCCTGCGGCGGACCTCCTACCGCGCTGTGTAACGCTGAGCAGCTCCAAGAACGCATCGACTACTTACGCAAGTGGTAGCGAGCGCTGCGGCGTGGAATTGCGAGGCAGAAAACCGGGGGCTGAAGCCTAGCCGCCCCATCAACTAGTTGGTTGATTGCAAAGTCAACCAACTACGCGATGGAACTGTTGTGTGCGCGGAGCAGGATCGTAATTAGAAAAATTCACCTGGAAATCATCCTCACAACAGGCACCACAACAGTGGGCTAGGAAGGAAATGACAATGAAATCTCTGTACAGATCAGCGATCTTTTACCTCGTAATGGGGTTGGGCGCAGGACTGTTTTACCGCGAGTTCACACGCGCGAACGAGTTCCCGGAGGGGCAGTTCACGCAGCTCGGAGTTGCCCATACCCACCTGTTGGCGCTGGGCTTCATGATGTTCCTGATCTTCCTCGTCGTGGAAAAGGTATTCGCTGTCTCACGTAACAAGAAGCTGTTCAACTCCTTCTTCTGGTTCTACAACATTGGCGTTGTGCTTACCGTTGGAATGCTCATCTGGCACGGTAGCTTGACTGTGCTGGGGGAGGAATCGACGGCGATGATCGCCGGAATCGCTGGCATTGGCCACATCCTCATCACGGTTGGCCTCGTGCTCTTCGTCGTGGCACTTGGCCGCGCATTGAACGAGCCCGCTAACCCCGCCGCCACAACGCCTGTGAGCGCCTAGCCATGTCCGCGGCTACAACAGAATCCAGCACGGTGGTACCGACCCGCCGTGACTGGATTAGCCTTGCGGTTTTATCGGTAGGACTGGGCGTCATTGTTCTTGATGGCACCATTGTGGGCGTCGCGCTGCCAGCCATCATTACCGACCTTAACCTTGACATCACCCAGGCACAATGGGTCAACAGCCTCTACGCGGTAGTACTTGCTGCGCTGTTGCTGTCCACCGGAAAGATCGCGGATAGTTGGGGCCGTAAACGAGCTTTCCTTCTTGGCCTCGTCGTATTCGTGGCGGGCAGCGTGTGGGCTGGCCTCTCCGAAATAGCGGGCACTCTCATTTCGGCGCGAGCCGTGCAGGCAGTGGGCGCGGCCTTCATCATGCCTTCCACCCTGTCTACCGTCAATGCCGTATTCCGCGGGAAGTATCGTGCAGCCGCATTCGGCGTGTGGGGTGCAGTCATCTCAGGCGCTGCTGCTGTAGGCCCTCTAGCCGGCGGCGCGCTTACTCAGTGGGTGTCGTGGCACTGGATCTTTCTGGTCAACGTCCCCATCGGTCTTATCGTCGCCGGTGGAGCGGTTCTTACGGTCCGGGAGACCCGCAGTCCAGAGACTCGCCCTGGAGTCGACGTCGACGGCGCGCAGTTGAGCGCGATTGCCTTCGGGGCCCTCGTTTTCGCGGTGATCGAGGGACCCAGCCTTGGCTGGTGGACACCGCAATCCGAGTTAACGGTGTTTGGCTTGACGTGGCCTGCGACGGCTTCGGTTTCAGCCGTACCAGTTGCGTTGCTCATCGCCGCGGTTGGTTTTGCTCTGTTCATCCGTTGGGAGAAGCACCGTGAAAAGGTTCAGCGCTCCGCGCTTTTGGACTTGGGGCTATTTACCTATTCGACATTCTCTTGGGGAAATATCACCGCTGGTGCGGTAGCCATCGGAGAGTTCGCCATCATCTTCGTTTTGCCGCTCTACCTCATCAATGCATTGGGCTTAAGCGTAATGTCGGCTGGTCTTGTGCTTGCGGCAATGGCCGTCGGGGCCTTTATCTCGGGTGCGGCCGCACGCCATGTTGCCGGTCGCTTCGGCGCCCCCGGCACCGTGCTCATCGGCCTGAGCCTCGAGGTTGTCGGCGCACTCATCCTTGCGTTAATTCTGGGGCCCGACACCAGCGGATGGCTCATTGCGCTGCCGCTTGTGATCTATGGAGTAGGCCTAGGATTCGCTTCCGCGCAGTTGACCGGTACGGTCTTGCGCGATATTCCGGTAGAGAATTCGGGTCAAGCTTCCGCGACACAGAGCACAGTTCGTCAAATTGGATCTTCCCTGGGAACTGCGATTTCCGGTTCGGTCTTTTCCGTCTCGCTAGCGCTGTCTCTGCCGAAGGCGCTTAATAGCATTGGCTTCAATGGTCCGGCTGCGGAAGGAATAGCGCAAGCAGCGCGTCAATCGGCTGGGTCGAGTATCGCTGGGCTGCGTGCGCAGGGCGCCGCCAGTCCCTTTGGAGAGGAGACTGCCGTGTTGGTCCGAGCACTCAGCGACGGTATGAGTGATGCAGCGCGTTGGTCATTGCTGGCCGCCGTTGCGTTCTTAGGGCTCGGTTTTATTGGAGCGTTGCAGGTCCGGAAAGCAGCGCAGGGCTAAGCAAGGGACATAGACCACGGCGTCGACGCAACGGTTCCAACGAAACATCCGCTAGCGAGGGTAGGCTCGGCAGCATTGTGAGAAGAGTGCTCTAGGCCAAAAACCTAAGGAGATGGATGATGAAAAAGCTCATCAACTCGCCGGACAACGTAGTAGCCGAATCGGTAGAGGGCTTCGCTTTAGCCCACAGTGACATTGTCAAACGCTCCACGGACCCGCTGTTTATTGCCCGCGCACAGAAGAAAGAACAGGGCAAGGTGGCTATTGTTTCCGGTGGTGGTTCTGGGCACGAACCTTTGCATTCCGGTTTCGTCGGCCATGGCATGTTGGACGCGGCCGTGCCCGGCGCTATGTTCACCTCGCCGACGCCAGATGCTATCCAAGCAGCCACCGAGGCAGCTAATGCTGGGGCGGGAGTGCTCTACATTGTGAAGAACTACACCGGCGATGTCCTCAACTTTGATACTGCAGCAGAGCTGGCTGAATTCGATGACATTGAGGTCAGCCAGGTCATCGTCGACGACGATGTCGCGGTGGAGGATTCTACGTTTACCGCCGGCCGTCGCGGCGTGGCGGGAACCCTCTTGGTCGAAAAGCTAGCCGGTGCCGCGGCCGAGCGCGGCGATGATCTCGCTGCGGTGACCGCTGTGGCGAAAAAGGTGGTAGAGAATACCGCCACCATGGGTGCGGCGCTTTCTGCCTGTACCGTGCCCCATGTGGGCAAGCCTTCCTTTGGCCTCAGGGAAGATGAGGTTGAGCTGGGAGTGGGCATCCACGGCGAGCCGGGGCGCAAGGAGATTCCGCTGGTTTCGGCCGACGATGTTACGGACCACTTGCTTGACCCCGTCGTGGCAGACCTTAAGCTGCGTGAAGGCGAGCGCACCATCGTCGTTGTCAACGGCATGGGAGCGACCCCGGCCTCTGAGCTGTATGTGGTTTACCGCCGCGTGGCCCAGCGCCTAAAGGAGGCGGGCGTTATCATTGAGCGCTCCCTTGTGGGCAACTTCGTTACGAGTCTGGATATGGCCGGGTGCTCCGTTAGCGTCATGCGCGCCGACGACGAAGACCTTGCGCTTTTCGACGCCCCCTGCCACGCCGCCGCACTACGCCAAGGAGTGTAACTATGACGAATGATGTAACTCTTTCAACCGACTGGGCACTAGCGTGGATGAATAACTGTGCTGCAGCTGCGCATGAACACCGCGAGGAGCTCATCGAGCTTGACCGCGCCATTGGAGACAGCGACCACGGTGAAAACGTCGATCGAGGCTTCCACGCCGTCGTGGAGAAGATGGGCGCGGAAATCTCTCCAGAGGATTCTACCGTCGCTGATGTTCTGAAACTGACGGCAAAGACCCTCATGTCCACCGTTGGCGGCGCCTCCGGGCCGTTGCTGGGAACCGCCTTCTTGCGTGCGTCTAAGGCTGCCGGTTCCGGGGCGATTGATGCGCCCACGGTGGCCGGTCTTATCGAGGCTGCGCTGGAGGGGATTACTGCGCGCGGCAAGGCCACGGAAGGGGAGAAGACGATGGTTGATGCCTGGGCACCGGCCGCACGAGCTGCCCGTGAAGCGGCGGATGCCGCGCTGAGTCCCGCTGAGGTTGTGCGCGCGGCTGCTGACGCCGCAGCAACCGGCGCGGAGGATACCATTCCGATGGTGGCAACGAAGGGCCGCGCTTCCTATCTGGGGGAGCGCTCTGCTGGACACAAGGATCCGGGGGCTACGTCCTCGGCTCTGTTCCTCGCCGCGGCTGCCGACGCTGCCGAGACTTCAACGAAGGAGGCATAGAACATGGCACAACCGCGCGTTGGACTTGTCCTTGTATCGCACTCGGCCAAGCTCGCTGAAGGCCTAGCAGAGCTTGCCGGACAAATGGCCGCTGATGTGACCATCCTTCCCGCCGGTGGCTTGGAAGACGGCGGTATCGGAACTTCCTACGACTACATCGAAGGCGCCATCAGCCATGCCCTCGGCCAAGGTCTCGGCGTTGTCGTCCTCACGGACTTGGGCTCGGCTACGATGACCGTTGAGTCTGTTCTTGAGTTCCTTGATGAAGAACAAGTCCGGTTTGTGGACGCCCCACTAGTCGAGGCTGCCGTTGCCGCCGCCACCGCCGCCCAACAAGGTGATGACCTTGCAGCCGTCGCCAAAGCTGCTGAACGGGCCATCGAGGTCTTCGTGCCGAAGCAGTCTGACGCCACTGTTCCAGTGGATAAAGACGAGCCCGAAACACATCCAGATACGTACTCGCTGACCGTGACCGTGGCTGATGAGGCGGGACTTCACGCCCGTCCAGCCTCCAAGGTCGCGGAGATGGCCGCAGAGGCAGACGGCGAAATAGTCCTCTCCTGTGACGGCGAAGAGGTGGAAGCAGACTCTGCAATGATGCTGATGTCTCTTGGTGCTTGCCAGGGTGCTTCAGTGACTATCAGCGGTGACGCTGCTGATAAAGAGGTCATTGACCGGATTGCTACGGGCATAGAGCTGGGGCTCGACGGCTAAGGCACCTGGGAAACCACGGCAGCCCACACGCCAGGCAAATCGATGGGCAGCGGGCAATGACCCCCGTACGGGAGTACTGTGCCCGCTGCCTTCGCATAAGCTATCGGGCAGTGACCTAGCCGAGTCTTCGCGAAAGTGGGAAGTCATGACCCAGCCCGACTATGTGGAACCGAACTACTACGCAGCGGATCCGTACCAGGCTCCGTACCCGCAGGCTTATCCGAATTCCTACGCGGGTTCCTATGCACCGGTGCCTTATGAAAGGCCATCCACTCCGAACCCACTAGCCCCATGGGTACTGGGTTTGGCGATCGTTCCGCCACTTATCAACATTGCGCTGACACTCATCAGTGGCCCCGTAGGCTTCATGGCGTCGATGCTGACCATGACAACTGGAGGGTGTGCAGCAGGGCTTGGCATTGTTGCGCTAATTCTCGGATCGGGGCGACGCCCAGAGCACAGGGGGACCGGCATGTCGGTGATGGGAATGCTCATTGGCGTGGGCTGGAGCTTCATTGCTCCCTTCGTTTCCATGGCCCTGATTCTTGTCACGGGGCTAAATTATTAGCGCATTCAAGGCGCGGATAGCGCGCAGAGCACAGAAGAAGCGGCGAGGAAGGCCAAACCTCCTCGCCGCTGAATTCTTCTTGCTTTCCCTAGTCCAGGTAGTCGCGCAACACCTGAGAGCGTGATGGGTGGCGCAGCTTGGACATGGTCTTGGACTCGATCTGGCGAATACGCTCGCGGGTAACGCCGTAGACTTGGCCGATTTCGTCTAAAGTGCGCGGCATGCCATCGGTCAGGCCGAAACGCAGACGAACCACGCCGGCCTCTCGCTCGGAGAGCGTCGTGAGCACGTCCTGGAGTTGATCCTGCAGCAAGGTGAAGGACACAGCGTCAACAGCAATGACCGCCTCGGAATCCTCAATGAAGTCACCGAGCTGGGAGTCGCCCTCATCACCGATGGTCTGGTCCAGGGAAATGGGCTCACGGGCATACTGCTGGATCTCCAGCACCTTCTCTTCGGTGATGTCCATTTCCTTCGCCAGCTCCAGCGGGGTGGGCTCGCGGCCCAGGTCCTGCAGCAGCTCGCGCTGAATGCGGCCCAACTTGTTGATGACTTCCACCATGTGCACAGGGATGCGGATGGTACGAGCCTGATCTGCCATGGCACGGGTAATGGCCTGGCGGATCCACCAGGTGGCATAAGTGGAGAACTTATAGCCCTTGGTGTAGTCGAACTTCTCAACGGCGCGGATTAGACCCAGGTTGCCTTCTTGGATGAGATCCAGGAAGGCCATGCCGCGGCCCGTGTAGCGCTTAGCCAAGGACACCACGAGACGCAGGTTTGCCTCGAGGAGGTGGTTCTTCGCCTTGCGGCCGTCACGAGCGATGGCGCGCATGTCGCGCTTCTCCATGGGGGAGAGCTTGGCGGCCTTGTCGCCTTCAGCGCGAGCCTTCTCCATCTCGTCCATGCGGTACTGAGCGTAGAGGCCTGCCTCGATGCGCTTGGCCAGGGAGACCTCCTGCTCGGCGTTGAGCAGGGCGACTTTACCGATCTGCTTGAGGTAGGCGCGGACAGAGTCGGCCGAAGCAGTCAGCTCCGCGTCTTTACGGGCCTGACGCAGGGCAGCGGATTCATCCTCATCCCAGACGGAGGAGCCATCCTCCTCTTCGTCCTCGGAGTCCTCATCCTCCAAATCGTCATCGTCGTCACCGAACTCGTCGTCCTCGTCCATCTCCGCGTTGTCCGGATCGAAGTCGATGTCGGCGTCATCGGGCGTCTCGGCGTCCAACTCATCGGTCTGATCCTCTGCGAGGTCCTCCGAAGACTCGGCGCTTTCCGGCGAGGTTGCCTTCTTTGCCGCCGACTTGCGCACCGTCTTCTTGGCCGTCTTTTTCGCGGCCTTCTGGGCGGACTTGCGAGTAGTTTTCTTCGTTGCTTTCTTGGCCGTCTTCTTAGCGGTCTTCTTCGCAGTCTTTTTCGCGGTCTTCTTGGCCGTCTTCTTAGCGGTCTTTTTTGCCGTCTTCTTGGCGGTCTTCTGTGCAGGTGCAGATGTCTCGGGGGTGCTCTTGTCCTCACCGAGTACCTGGTCTGAAGAATCAGTGGCTGCCACGTACGCCCTTTCGACTTGCTCTCTGAGTGGAAAATATGGGGACGCGCAAGTTTGTCGCGACTAGTCCCCGATGCTAGCCCGCCTCCGAGATGAGCGAGGGAGGCGCGCCGCTGGATATTCGATAATCGACAGCCCAGTATAGATCATTTTTGTCAACAGGCGGTGACTGGGGTCAACTAGGGAACGCCGGGACAATATAGATTAGGGGCGAATTCCTTCCTTCGCCGCCATTGCCGCGCCCACGATGCCCGCGCGATTGCGGAGCTGAGCAGCAACGACCGGTGTTTCAATTTTGAGGTGCTCGCCCCACTTGTCGAACTTGCGGGAGATTCCGCCACCGATCACAAAGGCTGAAGGGTTAAACAGCGCCTCATACTCGTGGAGTACGCGGTTGACGCGCTTTGCCCACTGCTTGGACTTGAGACCTTCGCGTTCCTTGACTGCCGACGACGCCTGGTGCTCTGCTTCCTTCTCACCAACGATAAGGTGGCCAATCTCCGTATTGGGGAAGAGCTGGCCGTCCAGAAGGAATGCGGAGCCGATGCCCGTGCCCAGGGTGAGGAAGATGACGGGGCCCGAACGTGCAATGTCATCACCGTAGGCCACTTCGGCGAGGCCGGCCGCGTCGGCGTCGTTAAGCACGGTGAAGGGCGCGTCGAGGTATTGGCTCAACAAATCCTGCGCATCCACGCCAATCCAAGACTTATCAATATTCGCCGCGCTGCGAATCACTTGGCCTTTCACCACAGCAGGCATCGTGATTCCGACGGGGCCGTCCCAGCCTTTTTCGGCGACGATTTGGGCAATTACTTTTGCTACGGCTTCCGGCGTAGCGGGCTGGGGAGTAGCGATCTTCAGACGGTCACCGACGAACTCGCCTGTTGCGAGGTCTACCTCGGCGCCCTTGATGCCGGAGCCCCCAACATCAATGCCAAAGGAATGGCCCTGGTGCTCAAGGCTCAATGTCGTGTCCTGGTGCTGTGCTTCTTGCGCGGTCATACTGACAGTCTATGTTGAGCGCGGCGTTGATGTGGCAACAGTGTGAGTTTCGTATCGCTGGCGGAGTCGGCACTGTGCCGTTCCCGTATTAGTGACTGCAGCCGCTCCCGTATTAGTGACCGCATTGTGGGTGGGTGTGAGGAGTGATACTCAGAAAAATATCCAGCACTCCAAGAACGGTGAATGCCCAGCTCATCCTATTAAAATTCGCAGGGTAGGGGGTAGAGGGGTGGGGCGGTTGGTGCCCCCATCGCGGGGCGAGTGTGACACGGGGGCTTGCGTGGTTTAGGATGCCGTCGATAAATAGACGTACCAATCAATCTGACTCACAGGGGCAAGCATTATGGCCACCGATTACGACGCACCGCGTCGCCGCGCAGAAGACGACCTCGAGACCGATTCCCTCGAGGGCCTGAAGGCGGCTGAAAACGATAACAACGGCATGGATGACGATGGTGAAATCGTCGAGGCTTTTGAGCCGCCGTCAGTGGACCTGACCGGTGAGGAGCTCAATGTCACCGTTGTGCCGCGTAAAGAAAACGAATTCACCTGTTCTGTGTGCTACCTGGTGCAGTCCAATAAGCGCCTCGACCACGAAGAGGATGGGCAGCCAGTCTGCATGGACTGCGCCTAGCGCAGCAGTTCATCCTGCGCGTGACTCTTAGCCTTGGGCGGCTGCCGCCTGTTCTGGAAGGAAGGCCGCGAGGAGCTTTTCGGGGTTGGTGGAGCCGATGAGCCAATAGGGGGTGGGATCCTCTGGGTCGTCGAGGACGAGCATGACGTGCTCAGGAACCCAGCCATGCGTGACAAGGAAGGCAGCCGGATCGAGCTGTGGTCCCAGCGCATTACGCCGCGCGGTGGCCGGCACCGCGGTACTGCGGGAGACAACATCGCTAGGCAGCTGTGCGTCCTTCACGGTGAGCCACCGAGTGCCATCGGCATCCTGTTCCACTTGAACTACTGTGTTGGACCACGTCACCAGCACCCACACGGCGATGGCACTAAGCAGAATGGCGGGAATAATGACCCACATGATGCCGCGGTTGAGGCTGACCGTGGCCGTGGAAATCGCCACGACGAACGCAGCCATAAACCACCAGTACCACGGCACCCATTGGCGCTCGCGATAGAGGATGACGGGGGATTCAGCAGACGCTGTGGGGGAAACAGGCGATGAATTCGAAGTCATGGCCTCTGAGTCTAGTCGTCGGGGAAGGGCAGAACCCAACGCAGCCTAAGGCACCGTGCAAGCGGCACTAAGCTCCATCCCTCGGGGTAGGGGATGGTGAGGACAAGGTAGGCTGGGCCGCGTGAATGAGCAACACCCCCTTGTAGATCCGGTAAGTCCATTCGGAGACATTCAGATCAAGCGCCTTGACAAGGAGCTTCCGCTGCCGCAGCGAGCCCATCGTGGCGATGCTGGTGCAGATCTCTACGCCGCGCATGACGCTACTCTGCGCCCCGGAGAGCGCGCGCTCGTCGGCACTGGCATTGCTCTTGCCTTGCCAATCGGCACGGTAGGTTTGGTCCACCCGCGTTCGGGCTTGGCGGCCAAGCACGGGATTTCCGTGGTCAACACGCCGGGCACCATCGATGCGGAGTATCGCGGTGAGATTAAGGTGTGCCTTATTAATCACGATCCCGATAAGACCTTTGAGGTCGAGCGCGGGATGCGAATTGCCCAGCTTGTTGTCCAACGAGTGGAGCTCGTGGGCTTCCGCGAAGTCGAGGAACTCGATGACACCGCTCGCGGCGACGGCGGGTACGGATCCACCGGCGTCAACTGAATCAGTTGCACGTGGCAAAGCCTGCGCGTGCGCGGGCCATACCGAGCAACCCCACATCCGACAAGCACAAGTTATCCGGCACAAGACACAAAACGAGGAAGGCGCAAAACCATGGCGATGTGGCCCTTTGGCAAAAAGAAGAAAGATGCTGGCAAGGACGAAAGCCAGGACAAGAACACCACCGTCCGCACTGATGCCGCAGACAAAGAAGTAAAAGAAGCAACGGCCGAACCAGCGTCGGCGGAGAGCTTGGCAACGAAGGCCGGAGAAAGTTCGACCGCTGAGGGCCCTGCACAAGCCAGTGCAGGGCTGGTCCGCGAGGATCAGGATGACGTCGAAGGTGTTGCCGGGGTAAAAGCCGTGGCGCACGACGCCATCAACGGTGAGATGGGCCCCTACGACGGCGACAACGTGGATGTCGCCGAGTTCAACTTCGAGGACTTCTCCGTCGGCCTTTTGGACCTGGGCTCGATGCGCATCCCGCTGCCGAAGGGCTCGCAGGTGCAGGTAGAAATGGGCCAAGACGGCCCTCGTATGCTCCACATTCTTACGCCGCACGGACGCATGACGCCCGTGGCCTTCGCCGCGCCGCGCACGCCGGGGCAGTGGGCGGAATCTGCCAAGGACATCGTCAAGGGTTTGGAAGCAGATGGGTTTACAGCGCATCCGGAGGATGGTCCTTGGGGTTCTGAAATCGTCGGCACCAGTGATAAGGGCGGAATCCGAATCATTGGTGTGGAAGGGCCGCGGTGGATGTACCGTTTGACCTTGGCAGCTCCTGCGGGCAAGGAAGAGGAGCTAGCGCAGCTGGGACGCGAAGTCGTCGCGCGCACCTTTATCTATCGCGGCGAGCAGCCAATTCTTGCCGGAAGTTCACTTCCCGTGATGCTGCCGCAGCAGCTCGCTGAGCAAGTCCAGCAGGCGCTTAAGGAGCGCCAGCAACAGGCAGCGCAACCATCCAGCGCTCAAAACTCCGCGCCAGCGGATAATGCTGCCGGCGCCGAAAGCGGCGCGGAGGCCGAGGCTCGCAAACAATTGCGCAATCTCGACGACCACGAGAACAAGTAGCGCGCCCTATGCCATTGGCCGTGACCCTCCCGGCTATTACCGAAAAGGATTGTTGAAACTCGTGACCACCCCTACGCCCGAAGGGCGCGATACCACCGAACACGGCGCTACGCCCGCCTCTGAGGCCTCCACGAATACTGAGACACCACAACAGACTGCAGCAGCGACCCCAGCGCCTGAGGCAGAACCGTCGCTGCTCGAACAAATGGGAGGCCTGACCGGTCTGGTGTCTGCGACCCTGCCCGTGCTGGTTCTCATTCCGGTTAACAACATGTGGGGCCTGGGGCCTGCATTGGCCGCAGCGCTCGGTGTGGCGCTGGCCATCAGCCTGTGGCGTTTGGCGCGCAAAGAAACTCTGCAGCCAGCATTTTCCGGGTTGCTGGGTGTCGCCATCTGCGCTGGCATCGCGTGGTTTACAGGAGACGCCAAGGGCTACTTCCTTTATGGAATTTGGATGTCGCTCGTGCTGTTTATCGCGGCGGTTGTCTCCATCATCGTGCGCTGGCCGCTTGTCGGCGTGGTGTGGAAAGGCCTAAACGGCGATGGCATGGGGTGGCGAATCGTGCCGAAGGCGCGGCGAGCCTATGCCTTGGCAACGGCGGGTTGGGCCGCGGTCTTCATTGCCCGTTTCGTGGTGCAGCGCGCGCTTTACGACGCCGATGCCACCACTACCCTCGGCATCGTTCGCATCCTCATGGGGTGGCCGCTAACCGGCATCGTCACCGTCTTGACCGTCTGGATGGTTCGCCGTGCCAACGCCGCGGTGGAGGAATCACAGGGCGTAGAAGGAACACAGAGCTCCGAAGACACCAAGGAGAGGATCCATGACTGAGAGTGCTTACAACGCTGCTGATTCAAGCGTTGTCAAAGGGGCGTCCTTCGACACCACCATCGAACGCATGGGGCACGGCGGTGTCGGAATCGGTCAGGCGCCCGACGGGCGCGTGTGTTTCGTCCCCAGTGCTTTCCCGGGCGACCAGGTGAGGGCGACAGTTACCAAGGCGAAGAAGTCCTTCGTGGAAGCGGAGATAATATCCGTCCTCCAGCCAGGTGAGTACCGCGTCGAGTCTTCGTGTCCCGCGGCACAGCGCGGTGCAGGTTGCTGCGATTTCGCCGAGCTAAATCCTGCGGCGGAACCAGGAATCAAGGCCGCCGTCTTGCGCGATCAACTACATAGGGTGGCCCGGCTTGAGGATGTGCCCGAGATTGAGGCTATCGATGTCGCACCGCAGCGCGGGTGGCGCACGAGGGTACGGCTGGGCGTCGACAAGCAAGGCCGTGCCGGTGTGCGCAAGCGCGGCTCCACTGAGCTGATTACAGACGTGGCGTGCAGCCAGCTGGTGCCGGGCCTCGTCGCAGGTCTGGTGGGGCCTGGTGCTCGCACCTTTAGCCCTGGCGCGGAGGTTATTGCGGTCATGGACAGCGATGGCAACCGCCACGTCGTCGAGACACGGAAAGCACCGCGCGGCCGGCGCATAGAGACTATCCGGGAAGTAATCGAGGCCCCGACCGAGGACGTCGTGCAGCGTGCCGACGGTCACGAGTTCCGTTTCCCGGCCACCGCCTTTTGGCAGGCGCACGTGGGCGCGCCTGACGTGTACACCAGTCTCGCACGCGAGTGGCTTGCTGTGGAGGCGGGAGAAAGCAGTGCCGCAGATGAATCCGCGGTCGACGCAGTGGCTTGGGATCTCTATGGAGGGGTAGGGCTTTTCGTTCCTGCTCTGGCTGAGGCCACGGCGCCCCAGGGCGGACACACCACCGTGTTTTCTGTCGATTACTCGCCGGCGGCTGCGGCGGCACAGCCGGGTCTTGCAGCGTATGACGTGCACTTTCGCACCGACAAGGTGGAGCAGGTAGCGAGCCAATTGCCAAAGCCAACGACGGTGGTTTTGGATCCGCCGCGCACCGGTGCTGGCCGGGATGTGGTGGGCGCAATTGCTGAGGCAGCGCCGCAACGCGTTCTGCACATCGGATGCGATCCCGCTACCTTTGCCCGCGATATCGCCGCGTGGTCTGAGAGCGGCTACCGCATACTGCACTTAGCAATGGTGAATGCTTTTCCCGGAACGCACCACTTTGAAACCCTGGCGCTGTTGGTCCCCGCGGCACAGGTGGCATAGCTTTCGCTTCGAGTGCTGCCGGGGCAATGATTGACGTGTCACGTGTGTTAGCGGGTACGGTGGTAGAGAAGAAAACGATCGATGAAGGGGTTTAAGGCAAGCTCTATGGGCATTCTGGATTCCATTCAATCACCAGGCGATCTCAAAGCCCTGAGCAAGACGCAACTGGGTGAGCTCGCGGCGGAGATTCGCCAGCGCTTGATTGAGAAGGTGTCCGCTACCGGCGGTCACCTTGGCCCTAATTTGGGTGTTGTGGAGCTCACTGTGGCGATCCACCGCGTCTTCGATTCCCCGCGAGATCCCATCGTCTTTGACACCTCCCACCAGGCATATGTGCATAAGATGCTCACGGGCCGTGCCGATCAATTCGATACGCTGCGCCAGAAGGGCGGGTTGTCCGGCTACACGGACCGCGGGGAGTCTGAGCACGACTGGACGGAATCCTCCCACGCCTCGGCGTCACTGTCTACGGTGGACGGCCTGTCCAAGGCCTTCAAGATTCGCGGTGAATCGCACCGCAATGCCGTGGCGGTTGTCGGTGACGGCGCCCTGACGGGTGGCATGTGTTGGGAAGCGCTCAACAACATTTCTGCGGATAAAGACCGCAACGTTGTTATCATCGTGAATGACAATGGCCGCTCCTATTCACCGACCATCGGCGGACTCTCAGAGAACCTTGGGCGCATCCGCGCGCAGCATGGCTATGACGAGTTCATGGCGCTGGGCAAGAAGCGCCTGAAGTCCATGGGCTGGGTAGGTGAGCGCACCTTTGACGCTTTGCATGCGGTCAAGGAAGGCGTGAAGTCCACCGTCCTGCCCACCGAGATGTTCCCAGAACTGGGCATCAAATACATTGGTCCGATTAACGGACACGATATCGACGCCGTGGTCCGGGCACTGAGCTACGCCCGCGACTATGACGGCCCCATCATCGTGCATACGGTCACGGAGAAGGGCCACGGCTTCGCACCAGCGGTCAATGAGCCGAAGGACCAGATGCACTCCACAGGGGCTATCGATCCAGTCACCGGTGTGTCCAAAGGACAGAAGCAACCGGGATGGACTGCGGCCTTCTCCGAGGAACTCATCAAGGCCGGTCATGCCCGCGAGGATATTGTGGCGATAACCGCCGCTATGGCAGGCCCAACGGGATTAGCTCCATTCCAGGAGGAATTCCCAGAGCGCTTCTTCGATGTCGGAATTGCAGAACAACATGCCATGGCCTCTGCGTCAGGCCTGGCGCTGGCAGGTATGCACCCGGTGGTGGCGGTGTATTCAACCTTCCTCAACCGCGCAGTGGACCAAGTGGTCATGGACATCGCGTTGCTGAAGCTGCCCGTCACCATCGTTCTCGATCGCGCCGGTGTCACAGGATCCGATGGTCCCTCGCACAATGGTGTCTGGGACATGGCGCTGATGAGCATCGTCCCGGGTATGCGCATCGCCGCACCGCGCGATGGTGCCCGCTTAAGGGAGCTCTTCAACGAAGCAATCGCCATCGAGGATGGCCCGACGGTAGTGCGTTTCCCTAAGGGCAACCTGCTGGATGATTGTGAGGAGCTCGAGCGCCTCGATGATGGCGTCGATATCCTGCGTTATTCCGATGCTGCTGAATCAGCGGCCGAAGCAACGGATGTTCTGATCGTCTCCATCGGCGCCATGAGTGCTCGGTCCTTGGGGGCCGCCGAGCGGTTGGAAGCCGAAGGCTTCAACGTGACCGTCGTTGATCCGCGTTGGCCGGTTCCGGTCCCACAATCCATTATCGCGCTGGCTGCGGATCATGACCTCGTGGTCACGGTGGAGGACGGGATCCTGCGTGGCGGCGTGGGTTCCATGGTGGCCGAAGCACTCGATGCTGCCGATGTGGATACCCCTGTGCACCGACTCGGCGTGCCGGGCTGTTTCCCCAAGCACGCCAGCCGCGGTGAGGTTCTTGAGGAATTCGGGCTGACTCCGGAGGGAATCGCGGAGTCCGTCAGCGAGTGGGTAGCTGCTCGCAGCTAAGAACGCGGGCGAGTGAGCGCTACTGCTCCAGCCCGTGGCGCAAAAGCGGGGAGGCAAGCTCGATTTGCCACTCGCGCGCGCCCTGGGAACGTAGGAAATCGGGGATATCCGAAGCATCTGTGATTTCCCCGGCGACGCCACCCTCTGGGCCGCACGCCGCCCACACGGCCATGCGCAGCAGGCTGGGTTTGAGAATGAGCTCGTAGCTCATGCCGAGCTCATCGCCGAGGTCCTCGAAGTCACTACGGATTTCGGTGTAGAGCTGCCACAGTTCGGGGAACTCCCGGCTAAAAACTGATTTGGAAGGAACCGGGCGCGGGCTGCGCAGCACCTTCGGCCATTGCTGGCGCGGGCTGGCCAGTGCGGTTTCAACCGCGTCGAACCACCGCAAGGTCGCACCCCCGCGGCGTCGGGGAAAACCTTTGATTTGGTTGATTTCGCGTGGCGAGCGGGGCACGCGGCGAGCAATGTCCACCAACACGCGGTGCGGTAGTACTCGGTTGGGGGCCACGTCCTGGGTGCGCGCGATAGATTCGCGGCGCTGCCACAGCTCGCGAGCCACGGCGAGCTGCTCGCCGGAGCGAAGCGAGGACACGCCCTTGAGATCCCGCCACGAGCGGGGCTCGGGGCCTTTAATGCGCGCGTGGTCGTCGACTATCTTCTCAAACTCCTCATAGGCCCAGTCGAGTTTTTCCTCCTCCGCGAGGATATCGCGCAAGGTCACAGCGAGCTCATTGAGTAACTCCACGTCAAGCGCCGCATAGTTGCGCCACGACCGGGGAATGGGGGTTTCGGACCAGTCGGAATCGCCGTAGCCCTTTTCCAATTGGACGTCGAAAAGCTCCAGCACCATTGCTGCCAAGTTGGGGTGGGCAAAGCCGGCGAAGCGAGCGGCCAGCTCGGTATCGAAGAGCCTGCCTGGGTACAAGCCCAGCCAGGCTAGGCAAGGAAGATCGGAGGGGGCCGCATGGACGACCCAATCTTGGCCGTTGAGCACCGGTGCTAAGGCCGCGCGGAGCTCAGCCCTGTGGTGTTCCGGGGCGAGCAAAAAAGTGCCCGCACCTTCTCGGCGAATTTGTACAAGGAACGCGCGGTCGTCATAGCGGTAAGCTGACGCGCGTTCGGTGTCGATGGCGAAGGGGCCAGTTCCAGCTGCCAGGCGGTCGGCGGCGGCGTGAAATTCACGGGGAGAAAGCAGGACCTTTGGCGTTCCGTCAACCGGTACCTGGCGCAGCTCAGCCATGTTAGCGCCCGAGCTCCGCTACGCCTTCTGGTGGCAGCCCCGCAACGAGGGAAAGAACCTGCGCAAAAGCTTCCACGTGTGGGGCGAGATCTAGGCCGGCGGCGGTCCAGGAGGCGCGCATTTCTAGTTGGTAGGCGCGCGGCGGGCCGCCGATCTCGCCGAAACGGACCGAGGCGGTCGACGTGACGGTGCCGCCTAGGTTGGTGTGGGTAGCCTCGCGCACGTCGAGGGATTCGGTAAGCCACTCCCAGGCGACGTCGGGAAGCAGCGGATCCCCAGCGACGGCATCGTCCAAGTCTGCTTGGATGTAGGCCACGAGGCGCATTGCGCCTTCCCAGGCCTCCTCAGCGCCGGGATCGTGGAGCAGGATGAGGCGGCCGAAGGCATCGCCGTCAGAGTCAGTGGGGATGTTGTCCCCGTGCTCGTTGCGCTCAACTTCCAAGCCGATGGCGTGGCTGAACGGCGCTAGCCGCTGCGGTGGGCGGATGGTGCCCAACGTGATTTCTGGGCGCAGCTGTGCGGCATGGAGGGACTCAACGGCCTCCGTGAAGGCGGCCGGGGTGCTCGGCTCCGCAGGGCGCGAATCGGCGGGGGAGGCGGCGGTGCGATCGTGCAGGTTGGTCGGTGCCCCTGCGAGGTTGCGCGAAGAAACGTCGGAATTGCTCACGGGGAACAACGTATAAGCTCCGCCCTCGTGGCGGTGGAAGGCGCGCCGAAAGGCTAGTGGCGCGAGGGGTCGTCTCCAACTTATGATGGATGCGAAACTCTGTCGGTTGAAAGAAGGAGAAAGGCATGTCGAAAGTCAACTTCGCCGAGCTCAATAAGGTCCAGCGCTATTCGCAGCACGCGGTTTTTCAAGTAATCCCCGGTGCGCTGGGCACCGAGCGCGAGGAGATCGTGGCGCAGGCACAGAAGTTCTTCGCGGATTTGGAGGAAGCAGGCGTGGTTACCGTTCGCGGTATCTATGATCTCTCCGGGATGCGGGAGAGCGCTGACTTCATGATCTGGTGGCACGCTGAGGAATTCGCCGACATCCAGAAGGCCTTTGCGGACTTCCGCCGCGAGACCACCCTGGGGCAGGTTTCCGAGGTGACCTGGGTGGGCAATGCACTGCACCGCCCAGCGGAGTTCAACAAGTCCCACCTGCCGTCCTTCATTATGGGCGAAGAGCCCGGCGAGTGGATTTCCGTCTACCCCTTCGTGCGCTCTTATGACTGGTACACCATGGATGAGGAAAAGCGCCGCCGCATCCTCATGGAGCACGGCATGCAGGCACGTGATTATCCGGACGTACGCGCCAACACCGTGCCAGCCTTCGCGCTGGGTGACTACGAGTGGATTCTGGCCTTTGAGGCCCCGGAGCTGCACCGCATCGTGGACTTGATGTACCTCATGCGCTACACCGAGGCTCGTCACCACGTGCGCGAGGAGATTCCTTTCCACACCGGCCGCCGCGTGAAGGACGTGGCTGAGCTCATCGCGATCCTGCCTTAAGAACCGCGATAATTCGCGGTAGCTGCCGCGAAAAGCGCCGGAAGCCGGTTGAGGGTTTAGTCCTCGACCGGCTTTTCTTCTAGATCGAGGCAGATGGAATTGATGCAGTAGCGCAGGTCCGTCGGCGTATCGTAGCCCTCACCCTCGAAGACGTGGCCGAGGTGGGATTCACAGTTAGCGCACAGTACCTCGATGCGGCGCATGCCCAGTGAATTGTCTTCGCGCTCGATGATGGCGTCACCGGCCAAAGGGGAGAAGAAGGAGGGCCAGCCGCAGTGCGACTCAAACTTTTCCGTGGAGCGGAAGAGCTCGGCACCACAGGCGCGGCAGGAGTACACGCCTTCGGTAGTCGTGTTGGTGTACTCGCCGACGTGCGGTGCTTCCGTTCCGGCCTCACGCAGAACGTGGTACTCCTCGGGGCTTAACCGCTTGCGCCATTCGGTATCTGCAATGAGCTTGAAATCAGTCATGCTGGGAGTTTATCGCTCGCTTGTGGCTTTGGGCTAGCCCCTCGCTCCGCGGACCACCAGCCGGCCACGGTGGTGGCGGTCACCACGATGAGAAGTCCCCACCCGATGGTGGCGATGAAGACGCTCATCCAGTGTGCGGCGGTGGGCATGCTTGTCGACGTCCACTCGAGCGGCGCCAAGAATAAAAATGCGGCCAACCATGCTCCCCACGTGTGGAAGACCGAGCGCCCGAGCATCACCGTAAACAGCATGGGGATAAGCCACATGGAGTAGTACTGCTGACCCAGGGAGGAAAGGAAGAAGATGCCGACCATGATGGCACCACTTGTGCTCAGTGCCCAGAAGGTGGGCTCGCTGTCGCGCCAGCGTAAAAGCCCGAGAATGGCCACTGCTGCTAGTGCCGCGAACAGGATCCAGATGGGGTAGTAGATAATGCCGGGCAGATCGAAGTAGGCGCGCACGCCCGGCCACGAGGCATTGGCATAATCGCGCGTTGTCGCAAGGTAGGGAAGAAGATTGGCGCGGAAGCCTTCCACGCCCGGGACGATCGGCCAAGCAGCAAGGTTGCTCACCAGCGGTATAGCCACGCCCAAACCTACAGTGAGCCAGCGTTTGCGCACTAAGGCGAGGAAGAGCAGCGGGGCAAATTGCGGCTTAACCAGAATCGCCAGACCGATGCACAGCCCGGCGGCCCATCCGTGCTTGTCCAACAAGACCAGAAATGCCACCATGGCGAGTAGAAGCACGCCGTTTATATTGGTGAAGACCAACGTGTTGATGACCGATTCGGTAGCGAAGGCAGTAGCGATGCTGACTGGCCACAAGGGTCCGCGCAAGCTGTGGCCAACGAAGCGGGTCAGCAGGGCCAAGGCGGCGACGATGGCCGCGGCGTTGGCCAGGATGAAGGCGATGCGCGCGTGTTCCTCGGACACAAGGCCCAAGGGGGAAAGGAGGAGCGTTGCGCCCGGGTTGTATAGGTAGAGCGGCTCGACGAAGGAATAGTTCTGTTCGTAGACCGGGTTGCCCTCCCACAGGTTCCGGATTGCGCGGTAGACGGTGCCGAAATCATCGGTCACCGTGCCGTTGAAGGCGAGCACGAACACGCGATGGAAAACCAAGACTATGGCGGCGGGCCACGCGGCGGCCGTCCACAGTCGCGCGGAATCTGAGGTTGAGGGAGCCGGAGAAGTCACGGCAGCACAGTTTACGGTGTTTGGGTTCGTCGATAGCGCAGAAACACCGTGCTGTCGACAGCAGCAACGTTCTCCAACTCGAGCTTGAGCGCAGGGGAGGTGGCTTTGCCATCGACGACGGGCTTTTCGACGGAGGGCGATAGGTGCGGGTCGAGCGTCAAATAGAGCTTGTCCACAAGCCCTTCGGCGATTAAGGCGGAATACACGGAAGGGCCGCCCTCACAACTGATGCGGCGCGCGCCCCGGGCGCGAAGGGCTGAGATTGCCTCGCTCATGGTGCCGGTACCTGTGCTGATGACTTCGGCGCCGGCGTCGGCTAAGCGCCGTGCCTCGGGTGACGATGCGCGTTCCTCCGGGGTAAGAACAATGGGGCCGGAGGCTATAAACTCTTCGAACCCGGCAAAGTCAAGGGAGTGACTGAGTACGGCGAGCCGCGTGCTTGTCGACGGTCCGTACTCTTCCGACTTCACCGTGGCTGAGCCGACGACGGCAATGTCGGCCCACTCGCGCAGTGCAGCGAAGAGTTGAGCGTCGGTGCCGTTGCCCATTGGCCCTGAGGTTCCATCGATGGTGGCGGAGCCATGGAGAGTACTCACCGCAATCAAGCGGATTTCTTCTCGGTCGGGCCCCATGAGGTGTTTTATCAGAGCAGTGTCACTCATGGCGCCCCACGGTACCTGAAATGTCGACGACGGCTTAGGGCGTGGGATTGGCCGGAGCGTATGTGATCAGGCGCGTTGGAACCGCCATGTGCCGAAGCGCAGCGCAGAGGCTCCCCAATGCAATAGCAGGAGCACCAATAAAGCAAGGGACAACCGGTGCCAGCCTTCATCCCAGGAGCCAAGGCACAAAGTGCCGACAGGGAATGTGGAGCCCCACCAGCCTGGGCCATAAGGGGCCCACGCGACTACCGCTTGGTAAAAGCAATACATTGCGAATACTACGCAGGGCGCACCAATGATGAACATGATGATGCCGTAGATGTGGGCGTTAAAAAGCAGTGTCGAGGCCGCCGTTGACTGTCCAACCACGCCGAGCGGGATCCATGCCGTACCCGCAGCCGCCTCGCGCGGCCTATCTTGACGGCGTGCTAAAGACCAATAGCAATAAGCGAACAGCGGAATTGCGGTGATGAATGTGAGGAAGAAGCACAGCTCACCGGCATAGTGGTAGAACTGCCCGTGATTGATAGCCAGTTGACCCGCGGAGGTCGCCGCCACCATGGGGGAGACCAGCGCCAGCCCCCAAGGAAACGCGGGCTTGTCGTAGTGGTGCTGCTGTTTGAACAACCCCCACAGCTGCCACAGACAGACCACGACCGAAAGCGGTGCGCCAATCCACCAACTTGCCAACTGGAAGGCATCGGTTCCGGTCAGCGCGGTCCATGCCGAGCCGCACGCCAGCAGGCCCATCGTGTACATGCCCCACCCAGCCATATTCTGGTGCCGAGGCGGTTCATTTTTCGTTCCCACGGTAAAAATCACCAGCAGAACAGCTGCGATAAGAGCAAAAACAATTTGGCCTACGCGTAGACCATGCAAACCCGACAAAGTTGACGCAATTGAGGTTCCCATCAGGGAGCCTGCCCAGGCTGGGCCGTACTTTGGCAACTGCACATCTATCACCCTATGCCTGCACGTGTTGCTATTGAACCATTATGGAGTTATCGGGTAACTACGCGCGGGGGCAGGTCCAATATCGTGCAGGCTTTATCAACCATGCCGTGCCCCAACGGGTTGAGCTATCGTGTCTGGCTTTCTTGGCCAGTTTCAGGAACAATGAGAAAATACCCCCGCGTGAACAGATAAATGCGGATTCGTTTTCCACATAGTATCCACGCGGAGGCTTGTGTTATACGCTGCACGTCTTTTACCTGCAGCTTTAATGGTGGTCCTAGCTGGGATTGAACCAGCGACCTTTCCGGTGTGAACGGAACGCTCTCCCACTGAGCTATAGAACCTCGGTGCAGCACTTAAGGTACACCGCGCGTATGGAAACCCCTAATCGTCCAGCTCAACCGTGCTTTCAATTACTCTGCGTGCATTTACTCTGGTTGGTTGCTCGCGACTGTAAGGGTGTAGTGGCTACTCAGGGCTGTGCGAGAACGGGTGGATCTTGGAGTTCTCCCGACAGTACTAGTGTGTTCCTAGTGCAATCATGCGCAATCACTGTAACCGCAGTCTCAATCACATTAATGTAATCCATGCGCTGTTGGATGGTTGGGGATTAGTGCTGTGGGCTGCGGATTTGGAAACTGGGTCGGTGCACGATAAAGTTTCTTCTCGCACCACGGCATACCAGCCGGGTACGTGCAATGCGGATGTAGCGCAGTTGGTAGCGCATCACCTTGCCAAGGTGAGGGTCGCGAGTTCGAGTCTCGTCATCCGCTCCAGCACATGTAGTGTGTGAGGCGGTATCGCCACGGTGGAATGGCCGAGTGGTGAGGCAACGGTCTGCAAAACCGTGCACACGGGTTCGATTCCCGTTTCCACCTCAAAAGCTGGCGCCCAACTTTGGGTGCTGTGAGCGCGTTTAGCTCAGCGGGAGAGCGCTTCCCTGACACGGAAGAGGTCACTGGTTCAATCCCAGTATCGCGCACAAGGACTTAGTCCTAGAAACCGGGCCTGGTTTCGAATGCGGATGTAGCGCAGTTGGTAGCGCATCACCTTGCCAAGGTGAGGGTCGCGAGTTCGAGTCTCGTCATCCGCTCCAAGGCTTTCTTGATGCTAGAGGGATTCTCGAGCAAAAAGCCTTGATAAATGGATAAGCGCGATTAGCTCAGTGGGAGAGCGCTTCCCTGACACGGAAGAGGTCACTGGTTCAATCCCAGTATCGCGCACAGGGAGTTCCTTATGGACTCCGTGACAAACTCCGGTTTGTCGCGCGGATGTAGCGCAGTTGGTAGCGCATCACCTTGCCAAGGTGAGGGTCGCGAGTTCGAGTCTCGTCATCCGCTCCACGTCGAGTGCCCCTCCACTATGGAGGGGCACTTTTCGTTTTTCTTGTTTGCCGGGGTGTATGGCTAGGGGCGGTCCAGGGGCCTAAACGACAGGATGTGTTGGTGAGGTTG
>NZ_KV803984.1:0-119541 GCF_001811255.1 Corynebacterium sp. HMSC068H04 | reverse complement strand
ACTCCATGTCCAAAAACCCTATGGACATAACAGACCTAGGTTTCCTTAGGGGGCTTGGCCAGCCCCCAAGGCAGTGGTTGAGTGAACCACGAGCAAACGCCCGAGCAAAAGCTCGGGCGTTTCTTTTTACGCAATCGCACTGCGAGGTCCAGATACGCCTTCGAAGTTCGATGCTGGCATTGAGCAAGGTTTGTCAGCTTTCGTGGTGTTGCGCCCCTCGACCGGAACTGAGCAAGATTGAGGGCCCGCTGTCCTGTCGGCCGAAACGCTGAGAACCGCCGGGGCCTTAGGACTCTTGTGTGCGTCACCCTTCGCGCTCACCGGGAGCACTAGTGGTCGCTGATTGATGTCCCCCTGTGAGCGCGAAGGGTGGGCGGGGGAGACGTAGGCGTGTGCGGCGCAGCTGTTGGGTTCCCTGCGGGCAAGAAGAAGCCCCGGCCACCGCACTCGTTGTGAGTTCGTGGTGGCCGGGGCCTTGCTAGCGTCGCTGTGCTTGGGGACAGCCGCTGGGGCTTAAGCGCCTTTAGACGTCGAAGGCTTCCTCTAGCAGGTTCTTCTGCTCAATCTGGTGAACCTTCGCGTTACCAGTAGCAGTCGAGGACTGCGAGCGGCGGGAGACGCGGACCATCTCCGGCATATCCGGGATGAGCTCACGCAGGTGCTCGTTGTAGAACGGCCACGGACCTTGGTTCGCCGGCTCGTCCTGCACGAAGCGAATCTGCGTTGCGTTCGGGTAAGCCTCGAAAGCCTCACGCAGACGGTTGAACGGAATCGGGTGGAGCATCTCCACGCGGATGATAGCGATATCGTCGCGGCCGTCGGCCTCCTTCTTCTTTGCCAGCTCCCAGTAGAGCTTGCCGGAGACCAGCATGATGGTCTTGACCTTGTCCGTATCGCCGACCTTCTTGCCGTTGATGTCAACGAAGTTCGGGTCGTTGATGACGGACTGGAACTTCTTGACCTCAGTGAAGTCCTCCACGGAGGAGGTTGCAGCCTTGTTGCGCAGCATAGACTTCGGGGTGAAGACCACGAGCGGGCGCTTCATCTCACCAAGTGCCTGGCGGCGCAGCAGGTGGAAGTGGTTAGCCGGGGTGGACGGCTGTGCCACAGTCATGGAGCCCTCAGCGCACAGCTGGAGGTAGCGCTCGATGCGGGCCGAGGAGTGGTCCGGGCCCTGGCCCTCGTAGCCGTGGGGCAGCAGCAGGATCAGGCTGGACAGCTGGCCCCACTTGGCCTCACCGGAGGAGATGTACTCATCGATGATGGTCTGAGCACCGTTGGCGAAGTCACCGAACTGTGCCTCCCAGGCCACTACAGCATCCGGGTTACCCACGGTGTAGCCGTACTCGAAGCCCATGCCGGCGTACTCGGTTAGCGCGGAGTTGTAGACCATGAACTTACCGCCATTGCCCTTGGCCTCAGCCAGGTGTGCAACCGGGTTGTATTCCATACCCGTGTGCGGGTCGAAGGCCACTGCATGGCGCTGGGTGAAGGTACCGCGGCGGGAATCCTCACCGGCCAGGCGCACGACCTTGCCGGAGTTGGCCAGGGAGCCAAAGGCGATGAGCTCGCCCCAACCCCAGTCGATGCCGCCTTCGCGGGAGGTCTTCTGGCGGTCCTTGGCAACCTTGCGAACACGCTTGTGGTACTCGAAGTCCTCTGGCGGGGTGCCGTAGGCATCGCCGATCTCGGCGAGTTCCTCGGCAGTGATGGAGGTATCCAGACCGCGAGTCAGCTCCTGGGAGGAGGTAATACCGGTCTGCTCCTTCGGACCAGCCTCTTGCGCCTTCTTGTGCTCGGTGAAGACGGACTCCATCTGATCGTGGAAGTCGCGTGCAGCTGCCTCTGCCTCTTCATCGGAGAGGTCGCCGCGGCCGATGAGCTCCTCGGTGTAGCGCTCACGGACGGACTTGTGGTCATCGATGATGTCGTAGAGCAGCGGCTGGGTCATCGACGGGTCATCGGCCTCGTTGTGGCCGCGCAGGCGGTAGCAGACGAGGTCAATGAAGACGTCCTTGCCGAAGCGGCGGCGGTACTCGGTGGCCAGCTTGCCCACCCAGACAACTGCCTCGGGGTTGTCGCCGTTGACGTGGAAGACCGGGCAGTCGAAGCCCTTGGCCAGGTCGGTGGCGTAGTGCGTGGAGCGTCCGGAATCCGGGGTAGTGGTGAAGCCAACCTGGTTGTTGACGACCACGTGGACGGTACCGCCGGTGGTGTAGCCGCGCAGCTTGGACAGGTTGATGGTTTCCTGGACCACGCCCAGGCCGGTGAAGGAAGCATCGCCGTGGAGCATGATCGGCACGACCGTGTGGCCCTCCGCGCCCTTGTCCAGGATGTCTTGCTTAGCGCGTGCGATACCTTCCATGACCGGGTCAACGGCCTCGAGGTGAGACGGGTTAGCGGCCAGGGTGACCTTGATTTCGCCGTCACCAAACATCTGCAGGTGCTCGCCCTCAGCACCCAAGTGGTACTTCACGTCACCCGAGCCGCCGAGCTGGCCGCCCTTGTAGTTGCCGTCGAACTCACCGAAGATATCTGCCAGCGGCTTGCCCACGATGTTGAAGAGAACGTTGAGGCGGCCGCGGTGCGGCATACCGATGACGACCTCGTCGAGGTCCTGGCCAGCGGCGGTGTCCACGATGGAGTCCAGCAGGGCGATGAGGGACTCAGCGCCCTCCAAGGAGAAGCGCTTCTGGCCTACGTACTTGGTCTGCAGGAAGTTCTCGAAGGCTTCAGCCGCGTTGACCTTCTGCAGGATGTACTTCTGCTCAGAGTTGGTCGGCTTCGGCATGCCGGCCTCAATCTGCTCCTGCAGCCAGCCGCGCTCATCGCGGTCGAGGATGTGGGCGTACTCGGAGCCAACCTTGAGGGTGTAAGCGGAGCGCAGGCGGGTAACCACCTCACGCAGAGTCATGGTCTCCTTGCCGCCGAAACCACCGACGTTGAAGGTGCGGTCCAGATCCCAGATGGTCAGTCCATGGGTAGCCAGGTCCAGGTCGCGGTGATCCGGCCAAGGCAGGCCCGGCTGCTTCCAGCCCAGCGGGTTGATGTCAGCCAGCAGGTGGCCGCGGGAGCGGTAGGCCTCGATGTACTGCATGACGCGCGTGTTCTTGTCGACGCCCGTGTTGGGGACGTCGGCAGCCCAGCGGAAGGGCTGGTAGGGAACGCCCATGGACTCGAAGAGCTCGTCCCAGAAGGCGTCGTCCAGAATAAGCTGGCCGATGGTGCGCAGGAACTCACCAGACTCAGCGCCCTGGATAACGCGGTGATCATAGGTGGAGGTGAGGGTAACCAGGCGGCCAACGCCCAAATCAGCCAGGCGGTCTGCGGAGGTGCCGGCGAATTCAGCCGGGTAGTCCATGGAGCCGACACCGATGATGGCGCCGGAACCCTTGGTCAGGCGGGCGATGGAGTGACGGGTGCCAATGCCGCCCGGGTTGGTCAGGTTGATGGTGACGCCGGAGAAGTCATCCATCGTCAGCTTGTTCTTGCGGGAGCGGTCAACGATGTCCTGGTAGGCATCGATGAACTCGGAGAAGGTCTTGTTCTCTGCCTCCTTGATGGCAGCCACGACGAGGGCGCGGGAACCATCCTTCTGCGGGAGGTCGATGGCCAGGCCCAGGTTGACGTGCTCCGGCTGAACCACGGTGGGCTTGCCGTCCTGGATTTCGTAGCGCACGTTCATGTCCGGGTGGATCTGAACTGCCTTGACCATGGCGTAGCCCAGGATGTGGGTGAAGGAGATCTTGCCGCCGCGGGTGCGCTTGAGGTGATCGTTGATCATCGCGCGGTTTTCCCACATGAGCTTGACCGGGATGTCGCGCACGGTGGTGGCGGTGGGGATCTCCAGGGACTCGTCCATGTTCTTGGCGATTGCCTTGAACATGCCCTTGAGCACGCGGGAGCCCGGCTCCGGTGCATCCTTGATGCGATCCAGCGGGGACTCGGACTTCTTTTCAGCCTTCTTTGCGGACTTAGCGGCCGCGGCGGAAGCCTTAGAGTCGCTCGGTGCCTTGGTGCCCGGAGCTGCAGGGGACTTCTCTGCAGCTGGTGCTGTGCCCTTCTTCTGTGCGGGGGTGGTGGCCGGAGCGTCCGCAGCCTTGGACTGTGCGGCCGACTTCGGTGCCCCGTTGGCCTCAAAGTACTCGCGCCACTCCTTGTCTACGGAGTTCGGGTCCTTTGAGTACTGCTGAAACTGTTCGTCAATCAGCCACGCATTCGGGCCATAGATGCTCGAGTTGCTCACGGCAGATGCTCGCCTCTTTCTGTGCTTCTAAGTTTGTCTTTATTCGACTCTAGTAGGCCAATCCACGGGTGCGAAAGGCACCCCGAAAAGTGTCTTCCTTTATGATACGGGCCCTGTAAGTTTGGCCACTATCCTGGGCGCGTTTCGCGGCCTTTACTCCCCCTGCAGGGGGGAGAGTTGGGTGTTGGCATGGTCAATAACTTGGCGGCCCAATTTGCGGTTGGCGGTTGTTCCCAACACCGCGCCTACACCCATCGGCAGCAGCTTAGACACCCACGCCCACTTCAGTTTCTTGGTGGCCTGCTTCATAAACAGCTTGGTCAGGCGGCCGTTGAGGCCGCTGAGGGTAGGGCCGGAGAAGCGCGAGAGAGTAGCCGCGGAGGTTACACCGGACAGTGAGGTCACATCGCCCACAAAGGTATCGACCAAGGCGCTGCCCTGGGAGCCGGTGAGCACCACCAACACGAGTGCGCGGCGGCGCTCCTTATCGCGGATGTCGTCACCGCGCAGGTGCGCCGAGGCGAGGATGTACCACGCGGCTGCTTCGAGGAAGACCAGGGATTCAGCGCCAACGGTGGCTGCGCCGGTGACGAGGCCGATACCGGGGATAGCAGCGGAGGCACCGGCGGCGGCACCCGTGCCGGTGATGATGTTCATGAAGTGCTTGTCAATGAGTGCTTGGAGCTGAGCCGGGCTGGCGTCGGAGTTGCGCTTCTTTAGACCTTCGACGTAGCTGATGATGACGGAAGACTGTACCGAGACGATCTTGTCGATGGCTCCTAAGAAACCTTGGGTAATGCGGTTGGACTCATCAACCTCCAAGGTGCCTACGGTCTCGGAAGTGCTGGCCCCCTCTTTAGATGAATCCCGGCGGCTAACAGTTTTG
This sequence comes from Corynebacterium sp. HMSC068H04, assembly GCF_001811255.1. Taxonomy (NCBI): domain Bacteria; kingdom Bacillati; phylum Actinomycetota; class Actinomycetes; order Mycobacteriales; family Corynebacteriaceae; genus Corynebacterium; species Corynebacterium sp. HMSC068H04. Next base: position 114,409 of record NZ_KV803984.1, on the reverse strand, counting down.
TTCTTTTTGTCAAAGACCTTGTCGAGCATTGTCTCACCTTAATTCTTTGCTAATGCTGATTTTGAATCTGAACTGTATGTTTACCACCGTATCGAAAAAGCTTTATTGAGCGCGTCGGCAAGCTAGCACACTAGGGTATGAGACATGAGCGAGTTTGAGCCTTCCCCTCCGCGTGAGGTCAGCGCGGCCGCGGCGCGCTTGCTTGCAGATTCCCTCCGCGCCCGTGCCCGCGCCGCCCACGAGGCAGCACGCACCGCGCTTGCCGACGATCTCACGGTCCTCACCAGCGGCGGCTGGGTACGCGGCTGCATCGAAGAGGAATTGCGCACGGACCGTCCACTGAGCGCGCCCGTGCGATCGTGGCGCGGGATTCCCTTCGGCGCGGATACGTCAGGCGCGAACCGTTTCATGGAGCCGCGCCCGGCCCCGGCTTGGGAAGGGATCCGGGATTGCCGCGAGTTTGGCCACGTTGCCCCGCAGCCGGTCTATTCCTGGACCGACCGCATTGAAGGCGCGGAGGACTGCCTGACCCTCGATGTCGTCCGCCCGCACCATGCGGGTGGGCCCGATGCGCCGTCGGGTTCTCAGGCAGGGGAGAAGCTGCCCGTCGTGGTGTATCTGCACGGCGGCAGCTTCATCGTGGGCTCCTCCCACATGTTGATGCTGCGCGGTTTCGAATTCGCGGCGCAGATGGGCGTGGTCTATGTTTCGGTGAACTTCCGCTTGGGCGCCTTGGGCTACCTTGACGTCCGCAGTCTTGGCGGGGAGGCCTGTGCCAACCCGGCCGTGGCGGATCAGGTTTTAGCGCTGGAGTGGGTGCGGGACAATATCGCGGCTTTCGGCGGGGACCCAGACAACGTCACGCTCATGGGGGAATCCGCCGGCGGCGCGGCGGTCCTGACGTTGATGGCGGTGCCACGCGCCGAGGGGCTTTTCCACCGGGCGATTGCTCAATCACCACCTATCGGCATGATCCATTCGCGTGCGCAGTCAGTCTTTTGGGCCCGCGAGCTGGTCCACAAGATGGCCTTGCCGCGTGATACCACCGCGGATGATTTACGCCGCGAGGACTTCGCGGACGTGGTGCGCTCCGGTCAGTCCATGATGTGGCGCGCGGGGGAGTTACTGTATCTGAATTCCTGTTATGCGCCGACTGTCGACGGCGACCTCATCCCACAGCACCCCATTGAGGCTTTTGAGGCCGGCAACCAGCACCCCGTGCCGTTACTTGTAGGAACTAATTCCGGTGAAGCTAGTTTTGGCAAGTTCCTCTACCAACGTCAGAGTGCGCGTGAGCGCGCAGCGCTGCGCCTGCTAGCTTCCTTCGATCCGGAGAGCGCCCCGGATGTCGTCGCGGCATACGGCGGTGCGGTCTCGCGCCGCGACTTCGGGGACTTGCTTACCGACGCCCTCTTCTGGGCCCCCACCGTCCGCGTGGCTTCGGAGCATGCGCGGCGCTATCCGACGTGGATGTACCGCTTCGACTTCGCCCCAGCAGCACTGCGTTGGTTGGGCTTGGGGGCGATGCACTCGATGGAGCTGTCCAATATCTTTGGTGACCCAGGGGCGTCGCGCGTTTCCTTTCTTAACAGCATTGCCAAATCCTCTGAGATGGAGGAGATGACCGAGACCATGCAGGCGCAGTGGGGCGAGTTCATTCGGGGCGGCGCACCTCTAGAGAACTGGCCGCAATATCGCGCCCCGCAGCGCTCGACGATGGTTTTCGATGTGGAGCCGCGCGTCGAGGAGGCGCCGATGGAGGGGCGTCGTCAAGCGTGGGAGGCCTACGACATGTTGGAGTGGGGCACCGGGCGCCCGGAGATTCTGAAGGAACTGGGATTCCTGCTTGAGGGCGGCAGCTATTGAGGGCAAACGCAGGTAAGATGTGTGGGGCCTTGGCAGCAGCCTGGGTGAGACTCCCACATGGATGGATGTTTATCACATGAGCTTTTTTGAAGATATCGCCTCTGCGCTGGACGGGGAGGGCATTGAGTCCCGCGTCAATGACGATGTGATGTTCGTGCCCATCACCTCCGATTTGGAAATCCAGTTTGTGGAAATTGACCCACTTCTGCCAGCCGCCAACGTATACATCGCCGCCGCAGACGTGGACGAGGATGACGAAGACTTCGAGGCCGTTTTGGTGTCCGTGGCGTTCTCTGTGGGGGATGCGGTTGAGGCCGTATCCCGTCACATCGCCACGGACCAGGTAGTGACGGTGCTGCGTGACCTGCTAGAAGGTACCGATGAGCGCATCGCTGAGTTGGAGTTTGTCCAGGACGAATTCAACCCGAACCTCGTCGTGGCGGAGGTAGCCAACGATTCGGAACTGCGCGTGTTGGTGGAGACCATCGACGGTGTTCCGAGCGCGGTCGTGCGTTTCCTCTCCTTCGACTTTGATGAGGAAGAGCTCGACGAGCTGGAGGATGAGGCAATCAGCAAGCTCTGGGACATCGAGACTCCAGAGGACTTGAGCGAAGAAGAGCGCGTTGCCATCTTCGGCGACGCGGAAGACATGGACGGCGCGCTAGCCCCCATCATCGAGGTTCCTGCCGAGGCCCTCGAACTGGGCACCTACACCGACTTTGACCGTCTCTTTGACGTGCTGAGCCTTGTCTCCGATCAGGCCTTGGACTGGGAAGCCCAGCTGGTCAGCATCGATGACTCCGATTTTGACGAGCCTGAGGTCTATGACATCTTCGGCGCCGATGATGAGGACGAGGATGACGTTCTTTTCGACGACGATGATGACGATGACTCCGACATCGAGGAAGGCGACGCCGACGACTAAAAGCGTCCGGGGTAGGGTAGGAGCGTACTTTTCCCTGGCGTTGAAGAGGAGCAACCAAGACAAATGCCGAATGACAAGGCATCGCTGTACCAGCGTCTGTGTGTTGGCTCCGCGCTAGTTTGTGTGGCCTTGTCTTGGGTGCTGTCGTTGAATCCGGACTTTGGCCATCGGGATTTTGTCTTTTCCTCCGTGCTTTCGACCAGTGTGTGGTGCCTGAGTCTGCTCGGCGCAATTCTCTTCATTGCCGCACAGTGGCGATCCTTGGGTAACCACGCACTGTTCAACCCTTTGCTTGCAGTGGCGGCAAACCTCCTCTTGTCGTCGTTGATCTTCAACATCAACATCCCCTTGTACCTCGACATGATGGGCACGGCTTTCGTAGCAATCGTTTACGGCCCTGTCTTGGGAATGGGCACCGCAGTTTTGAGCGCTTGCCTGGCAAGTATCAATAACCCGTCGCTCTTGGCGTATTTGCCAACAGCCGTGGTGGTGGCTTATTTGTTTGGCTGGCTTGCGCGCCGTGGTGTGTTCAAACGAATGTTGGCCATGATGCTTGCTGGTACCGGTCTGGGCATTGTCGCAGGATTGTTGTCCGCCGTTTCTACGTGGTTACTTCCCAGCGATTACGGCCAGCGCGGCCCCGCTGAACTTATAGCGCTGTGGGAGCTCATACTGCATGATGAACGCCTCGCCATACTGCTTCAGAACCTGTGCTCTGACGTCATTGATAAGACGTTTACGGCGCTTGTGGTGTGCATTGCAATCCGCTTGGCGCCGAAGCCGATCCTCCGCCTTTATGACTACCCGGAGACGCGCCCAGCATTGGATCGCGTGCTGACTGAGGATAGGTTCTCACTTTCTCTTGATGAGGAGCCGCCCAAAGGTTTCCTGGACCGGATCCAGCGCTATTTCTAGCGGCTGAGCATCTCAATCTGATGAGGCCCACCGGTCCTAGGCGGCCTGACTAAACCCTTCGAAAAGGGAAAGCGGGGAATGCACCGGTGTGTAGGTGCTATCCACCAGCCACACGAACGTAGCTGCACTGCTGCTGGAAATCTCATACACTGCGGAGACGAGTTCTTCAGGAACTAGAGCTCGCACCCACGCTTCCGCTAGTGAGGGGGCGACGGGGCGGCCAGTGGGATCAGTAATGCGCACCGTAACGAGGTAGGAAGGTACGCGCTTTTCGCCATACCCCAGAACGCGGGCCTTTGCCCGCTCACCCACGCGGTGGCGCGAAATAGTAAGTGTCAGGGGGAGCGCTTCACCGCCGTATATCTCTACCGGTGGCAATACCTTTGATGGCGGGCGCCACTGTGGCGTCGGCCGCGCAAGCGAGCGTGGATGACGGATGATGCTCTCTATGGAGCGAAGAGTTTCGTGGTGGTGGTAGAGGATCTCCGCGGTGAGTTCACCGGTGCTGAGAGTGGACGGGGACTGAACGGACGTGTGAATGCTGCTGTAGTTCTTCATGGCCCACACACTAGGAAACCGAGCGGACATCCCCACAGGCGAGTCGAACATGTGTGCGATGATTTGACGGGGTGGGATACAGTGAATGGCGATATGAAAAATACTGCAGCTCCGCAGGTTAAGATCCCGCGGGAAATTTGGGTCATGGTCACCGCCGGGTTCATCATCGCCTTGGGGTACGGGCTCATTGCGCCGCTGCTTCCACAGTTCATCGTCAGCTTCGACGTCTCGATGGCGGCGGCCGGACTCGTTGTCTCCGTCTTTTCCGCCAGCCGCCTTGTCTTCGCCCCGGCCGCCGGCTTCCTTATTGACCGCGTGGGCACGCGCCGCGTGTATGTGACAGGTTTGTTCACCGTGGCGCTCACCACCGGCTTGGTGGGGATGGCGCAGGAATACTGGCAGATCGTCGCCTTGCGGGCTATCGCGGGCATTGGTTCGACGATGTTTACTGTCGCAGCAATGGGCCTCATCGTGCGCCTGGCACCGCCCAGCATCCGCGGGCGCTGTTCGGCCACCTACGCCACATCCTTCCTTCTCGGCAACGTGATTGGTCCGCTCGTGGGTGCGAGCCTTTCCTTCCTGGGCTTCCGGTGGCCCTTCTTTATTTACGGCACCGGTGTGGCTATCGCTGCGTTGGTTGTGTGGATCCTCATGCCGTCGGTCAATCGCGCCGATGAACGCCGGCGTCAACTCCGTCCGATGCACTTGGCGGAAGCCTGGGAGGATACCGCCTACCGGGCGGTACTGACGTCGAATTTTGCCCAAGGCTGGATCAACATGGGCGTGCGCGTGGCTGTCCTCCCTCTGTTCGCAGCCGCCATTTTTGCCAACGGCGCCTCGACGTCGGGCGTCGCTCTGGCGGCCTTCGCCGCCGGCAACGCCATTGTCCTGCAGTTCTCCGGATCATGGTCCGACCGGGTCGGGCGCCGCCCGCTCATCATTGCAGGACTGGTGGGCTCCGCATTGTTCGTTGGCACGCTGGGCTTGGCGACGAACATCGTATCCCTCCTCATCCTCTCCGCCCTGTCCGGCGCGGCATCGGGCCTCATCGCTCCGTCGCAGCAAGCAGCCGTGGCGGACATCGTCGGCTCGCAGCGCTCGGGCGGACAGGTGCTGTCGACGTTCCAGATGGCAGGTGACTTCGGGCAGATTTTAGGCCCGATTTTCATCGGGCTGCTGGCGGATAGGTACGGATTTGAGACAGCTTTCGGGTTTTGCGCAGTAGTGGCTGCGGCCGGCATTGTTGCGTGGGCATTCGGCCGCGACACCTTGGGGGAGCGGAAGATCATTCTGCGTGGGTTGCGCCGCCGCTACCACCCGCGGCGATAGAAAGCAGAATCATCCGACAGCGAATTGCTAGCGGAGTTGTGCTGACGGAGTTTTGGGGCGGGGTTAATGCTACTTAGCGCGTGTGGCGCGCTTTCTTGCTGCATGCAGCCCAGCGTGGGGTGGTGCCCGTCTTGAAGCTGCGCTCCCGAAAACGCGTAAACCCATACATGGAAGTTTCAGAACCGGTATCTGGGCGGTTCCAGCGCTTTTGGCTACGCTCGCTCGCGGCTCCCATAACCGACCTCCATTTTTCTGCACCAAGGCAACAGAGATTAATTACTTCTTAATCTGCTAAGAAAAGATTAATTTATGGTGGTTACGGCGTCAACTTCCTGGCTTAACTCACTGTGAGGTTTAAGCCACAGTGCGCCCGGCTGCATAAAGCTGCTTGGGCATGTCACGGCGGAGGCTCCATTCGAACTGGATCGGCTTCTCACCGCTGTGCGTGACGTAATCGACGTTTCCTAGGAAGGTATATGCCGAAGCCGTATCCACCTTGTTCTTCTTATTAAAACGGGTTGCGATGATGATGTTGCCGTTGAGCTCATGGTGGTGGATGTAGCGGCGGGCCATAGCGGACTTAAGTGATGTGGTGGATTGGGATTCCCAGTGCAAACGATCCGGTGCTAGCGGGTAATCGCGGTAGTTTGTCGAAGCACTAACGTTCTCATCCTTTTGGAAAGTAACCAGGAAAAGATCAGTGTTAGAGGCATCGAAGCGGCGTACCCCTTCGCGTGGGAGGTTGGCGAGCTTGCGCAGAGAGCCGTCGTCCAAAGCGCCGACGAGTTCGGCGAGGCTGTAATCCGCGTGTGTTTCCAAGACACTATTCGTCGATTTCTCTGGGATGACTCGGGAGCGGTCGAGTGTGAGCCGCATAACCTGAGTTACTTCGGCGACGAAGGCAGGGCAGGCGCGGATGATGCTCAGGGCCTGGTCAATGGTCTCTGGGATTGCCGTATTTGAGTTCGCCCACAGAGCCAGCACAAGCATGGTGGCGTACCGGACTTGCTCGGGAGTCATGTCCTTTTCATATGGCCCATCCGGAGAAACCAGGAGACTGTAGGCCGCTACGCGGTTGGGATCGTTGATGTGTAACAGCACCCGGATTCGGCTGAGTAGAAACTCTTCGTGCTCGCTCGCAGGGCCGGAGGGCAGCAGGTTCTCGTCGCGAAGCAGCGTGGTCCACGTAATGCCCTTGCGACGGTAGATGTCTTCCACGGGGACGCCAGAGCTATTTATGAAGCTTGCGAGATCGGTCGTGCCGTAGTCAGTAATCAGTGCTCGTATCTTCTTAACTGTGTTCCGGGCCAAGCGTTTGATGTTCTTTAGAACGCGCTCGGTCGTTACGCGGTCCAAGGTGATGTTGGAGCCAGGCGGGGCAGTGGGGAATCCTTGCTCTACCTCCTTGGCGAGGTTCTTTCCGCGAGCGGCGGTAAGCACCTTGAAGCGCTCTTCGAAATCGAATTCCTCGTGCTGGAGGCCTAGGAAATCAAAGACGGTGCAGGCGTTCTTTCCTTCGTTGAGGCGCAGGCCGCGGCCGAGCTGTTGGACGAAGAGCACCGGGCTTTGCGTCGGGCGCAGAAGCAGCAGCGTGTTGACCGCTGGGATATCGACGCCTTCGTTGAAAATATCGACCGCGAAGATGATCTTGATAGTGCCTTCGCGAAGCTGCTCAATGGCGCGACGACGCTCATCAACGTTGAGCTTGCTGCTGACCGCTAAGGCAGGGATGCCGAAAAGGTTGAATTGCTCCGCCATGTATTCGGCGTGGGCGATGGTCACGCAGAAGCCAAGGGCCTTCATTTCGGAGAGATCGAAGATGCGATGATTGAGCTCGTTGATGATGAACTTGGTGCGCTTTTCTCCGGCCTTGATATAAATCTCGCTCAGCTCCGAAGCTTGGTAGTCCTTCTTTCCACGGTTCCAGGTCAGGCTAGTCAGGTCAGTAGCATCGTCGACTCCGTAGTAATGCAACGGTGCGAGGAGCTGGAGGCGCAATGCATCCCAGAGGCGAAGCTCATGGGCTACTCGATAGTCGAAATACTTCTGGACGTTCTCGCCGTCACCGCGCTCCGGTGTGGCCGTGAGGCCAAGGAGTTCACGTGGTTGCAGGTAGTCCAGAACTGCGCGGTACGTCGCGGCCTCTGCGTGGTGGAACTCATCAATGACGACGACCTCAAAATGGTCCGGTGCAATCTGGGCCAGGCGCTTGCCATGCAGAGACTGGATGCTCGCGAAGACATGGTCCCATTGGGCGGGTTGCTCACCGCTGAGGCGGAGCTCGCCAAAGCTGGCAGTGCGAAGAACCTCGCGGTACGTCCGCTGGGCCTGGGTGAGAATCTCACGCCGGTGGGCAATGAAAAGCAGACGTGGCCTTCGCCCCAGCTTCTCGCAAAGGCGGCGGTAGTCCAATGCGGCCACGACCGTCTTGCCTGTACCGGTGGCGGCAATGAGGAGGTTGCGGTGACGATCGTGAACTTCGCGCTCGGACTCTAAAGCTTCGAGCATCTCTTCTTGGTAGGGGTAGGGCTCGACGCGAAGGCCAGATAGCTCGAGCTTTTCGCCGGGCTTTGATTCGAGGAATTTGGCGCTGCCGAGAGCCTCCTTGAGGCGCGCGTAGTCCTTCTCCGGATCAAAGGTTTTGAAGTGATTGTCGTACCAATAGCTATCGAAGGTCTTGATGAACTTCTCAATGATCTCCGGCGTGGAGGAACGAGAACCTCGGACGTTCCATTCCCAACCATCAACCAGCGCTGAGCGCGAAAGGTTTGAGCTGCCGATAAACGCAGTGTCGAACCCGGATTTTCGCCGAAAGAGCCAGGCTTTGGCATGCAAGCGTGTGCTCTTGTGTTCGTAGCAAATGCGGACTTCAGCACCGTAATCTTCCACGAGTCGGCGCACTGCGGCTGCTTCGGTCGCACCGCAGTAAGTGGATGTAATGACTCGCAACGGAATCTGGTGATCCCTGAGGTATTCCAGTTCATCGCTGATGACCGCAATGCCCGAGCTCTTGATGAAAGCGCACAGCAGATCGACGGAATCCGCCGTTCTAATCTCACGGGCGATCTCGACCGACATATTTGTATCGTCCACGCTATTGGTGAACAAGGCACTGGTGTTGAGCGAGACCTCCGGAAGCTCTGGCGGCTCTTCAAGCTCTGATCTGTAGATAGCGTAGAGCAGCTGTTCTGCGGCGATAGACTCATCCGCACCAAGGTGTTGTGCTAGCGCATTGATGAGGGCAACGCGGTCTTCTGCCTTCGTCATCTCGGTGAGTTTTTGTTCAAGTGCTTTGGCAAAATGCTGGGACACTGCCGCGGCGAAGCGCGGATTGACGTCCTTCGTGGACTCGTGAGCAATGCCAGTAGCAGCCGTGGGGCGCGCTCGCTTGGTCTCCTCGATTCGCTCCTGAATACGAGCGGTGACCGGGGTTTCGTAGATGCCGAAGGGCAGGATGGATTCGGAGCTCATAGGCGCGAAGAAATGAGTTTGACGGTGGGAATGTCTGCGGGAGCCCAGTTGAGTTCCCGTGCCGTGGCAGGGGTCACCCAACGCGTCTCGTCGTGATCACTAAGGGTTAGTTCACCGGACTCGATGCGGCACAGGAATGTAGTTAGCTCAATGGTGGCGAAGTCATACTCATACACGGTCGAGGTGACCTTGTCGCCAACGGTTGCGGTTACGGAAAGCTCTTCCTTGATCTCACGCGCGAGCGCCTGCTCCGGGGTTTCGCCCGACTCAATCTTGCCGCCCGGAAACTCCCACATGCCGGCGAGGGACTTTCCAGGAGCCTTTCGACAGGCCAGGAAACGATTGCCGTCTGTGAAGACGGCGCCGACAACACGAATCGGTGAACTCATGGGGACCAGTATGCCGGCTGGCCCCGGTCTTATCTAGGAATGCGCGTCCGTGGCAGCAGAAAAGTGTGCCGTCACAATGTCATCAATCAACCGCGCGGCCAGCTTGGCGGTGTGGGCGTCGATGTCGAAGGTGGGGTTGAGCTCGACGACGTCGACAAGCGCCAGGCGTCCCGTGGCGGCGATGGTGAGTGCGAGTTCTCGGATGATGTTTACCGGGACGCCGAGGCCTGCGGGGGCGGAGACGCCAGGGGCTTGGTCGGCGGGCAGAACGTCCAAGTCGATGGAGAGGTGGATGGGTGTGGTACCGGCGCAGATGCGCGCGGCGGTGTCGCGCACCTGGGCGAGGTCCATGCTGAGCAGTTCCTCGTCGAGGACGACGGTGACGCCGAGGGCGGCGGCTTCGTCGAAAAGCACGGGCGTGTTGTTGGGGCGGGAGATTCCCAGGACGGAATAGTCGAAGTCTTCGCGGCCGACCAGCTCAGAAATCTGCTTGAACGGGGTGCCGGAGGTGGGCACGTCCGCGGTGCGGAGATCGAAATGCGCGTCCAGGTTGATGATCTGCAGTGGGCCCTGGGCGCGGAAGGCGCCGCGGTGGGAGCCGAAGGCCGTCTCATGGCCGCCGCCGAGGATGATGGGCAGGTGCCCGGCGCGCGAGAGTGATTCCACTGCATCGGAGAGGCGCTCGTGGGAGCCCTCCAGGTCGGTGCCTTGAGTGGTGATCGTGCCGGCGTCGTAAAGCGGGTGCGTATGGTGCAGCGCCAGGGAACCCAGGGCGCTGCGCAGGGCGGCCGGGCCTGCAGCCGCGCCGGGGCGTCCATGGTTGCGCTCAACGCCCTCGTCGGAGGCAAAACCAAGGAGTGCGACGCCGGGTTCTGCCTGGGGCTTGGCGACGTCCAGCGGGCGAACCACGCTGTGCCACCGCGCATGCTCGGGGCCCGGGCCATCGGAGCGGCCGGACCACTCGGGGGCGGGGGAGTAGGCGGGGGCATCAACGGTGTTCATGGTTATCCTTTCGCGTCTGTTCCTTGCGTGGTACCTGCGGCGGTGCGGCGGCCGGTGAGGTAGAAGATGGCCGTCATGAGGAGGATGAAGATAACGCCCGTGGCGAGTGCCGGGCGGTACTGCTCCTGCCATACCATGATGCCAAAAGTGAAGATGATGAAGACGATCGAGAAGTATTGGCCCCAGGGCCAAAAGGGGACGGTGTATTCCAGGCTGGCACGCTCTTCGGTGGGCATCTGGCGGCGGGAGGCCACGTGGGCCAGGAGGATCATCAACCACACGTAGATGGTGGCGAAGGTAGCCAGGGAAGCGATGATTTCGAAGACATTCTCCGGGATGAGCGCGTTGAGCGCGGTGCCGATGATCATGACGATGAGCAGGATGATCATGGTCATGACGGGCACACCCCGAGTCTTCTTCGCCATGATCTGCGGCGCGAGGTTCTGGCGTGCCAAGCCGGTGAGGACGTTGCCGGCGCCGAAGAGATCGGCGTTGATGGCAGAAACCGCCGCGGTGATGACGACGACGTTGAGGGCGGCCGCGGCCCAGGTGACGCCGAGGGTGGAGAAGATTTGGACGAAGGGGCTTTCCTCGCCGGTGATGCTGCGCCAGGGGTTGATCATCAGGATGACCAGGATAGCCAAGACATAGAAGAGCAGGATGCGCACCGGGATGGTGTTGACGGCCTTCGGCACGGACTTGGCGGGGTCCTCGGCCTCCGCGCTGGCGACGCCGACGATCTCCGTGCCGCCGAAGGCGAAGAGGACCAGGATGAAGGAAGCGACCATGCCGGAAATACCGTTGGGGAAGAAGCCGCCATCGTTGACCAGGTTGGCCGGGCCGGTGGTCTCCGCTGTGGAGAGGCCGAAGACGAGCACGGCCACGCCGCCTAAGATCATGGCGATGACGGCGCCGACCTTGACGATGGTGAAGGCGAATTCCAGCTCGCCGAAGGCCTTAACCGTGGCGAGGTTGGCGCCGCCGACGAGGAGCAGCGTGGCCGCAACCCAGACCCATTTGGGCGAGCCGGGGAACCAAAATTGCATGTAGACGCCGATGGCGGTGAGATCCGCCAGGGCCACGATGACCATCTCGAAGGCGAACATCCAACCGGTGATATAACCCGCCCAGGGGCCTAGGAAGGCGCGGGCGTATTCGGCGAAGGAGCCGGTGACGGGGTGGTGCACGGACATTTCACCCAGCGCGCGCAGGAGGAAGTAGACCACGGCGCCGCCGAGGAGATAGACCAAGAGGACCGAGGGGCCGGCGGCTTGGATGGCGCCGGCGGAGCCGTAGAACAGGCCGGTGCCGATGGCCGAGCCCAAGGCGATGAAGTGCAGGTGCCGGTGTTTCAAGCCGGGGCGCTTGGCGGTGGTTTCTGCCACGGGGATGCGTCCTCCTCAGTTCCCCAATGCGGTGCTCGTTGGTTCCGGCGCCGCGGATGAAGGGGAGTGGTTGGTGCGGGTGGGTCTGGGAGTTACTTTCCTCTAGTTCAGACGTGGGGTCAATTTTGTGGTGGGGGTGGCACGGTTGGGCTCTATGGCGGGGGACTCATTCCGCTTATGGGGGTGACGTGTGTGACAAGTGTGTGTGGTGCCGCTAGTATGTGGAAGACCTGCGTGTGGCTGTCGCGTGGGCACGGCTTCAAGCAACCGCCTTTTCTTGGTGTGTGCTTGATCGGCGCGATCATTTAAGAGAACGCGTTTGTGGCCGTGCTAATGACGTGTAGTTTCCACCACCGTGAGGTAGAACATGAACTCTGAAGACGCAATCGTTGACGCCTTCTACGAGAGCGACGACGATGTCCCCTCCAAGAAGGGCATCTGGCGCCTCTTTGTCTACAGCGCTATTGGCGCTTTCGTATTCTTCTTTCCCATCAGCTATGACGGAAAGAAGTCCATTCCGCTTGACCACATGGTCACCATCATCCGCACCTATGCCGATGCCTTCGTGCCCTGGTTCATCCTGGCGCTGGCGCTCTATGGCACGGTGCGCAGCATCGTGAACAAGAACTGGCGGGAGGGTCCGCTGCAAGCGGTCTTTACAGTTCTCAACGTGGTGGGCCTGGTGGTTTCCTTCCTCATGGTCATCGGAACTCTGCCGGGAGTGCTGGGCAACGAGGACATCGTGCCCTTCCTGTGGAATTCCATTGCCACCCCGGTGGGCCTCATCGTGCCGATTGGCGGCGCCTTCCTGGGCCTGCTGATTGGCTATGGCCTCCTGGAATTCGTGGGCGTGTTCATGCAGCCCATCATGCGCCCGCTGTGGCGCACGCCGGGGCGCTCCGCCATCGACGCTGTGGCCTCCTTCGTGGGCTCCTACTCTTTGGGAATTCTCATCACCGACCGCGTGTATCAGCGCGGCGGCTACACCGCACGTGAGGCATCTATCATCGCGACGGGCTTCTCGACGGTCTCGGCGGCCTTCATGGTGATCGTCGCCAAGCAGCTCGACCTGATGGGCATGTGGGGCACCTACTTCGCGGTATCCCTCGTGGTGACCTTCCTGGTTACTGCAATCACCGTGTGGATTCCGCCGCTGAGCAGGATCCCTGATGAGTACGTGGACGGCGTGCAACCGGACCCCGAAAAGCTGGTCAAGGGTAATTTCATCAAGGCCGCCTGGCGCGAGGCGCTGCTGGCGCTGGACCGCGCGCCGTCCTTGGGTGCTGCCATCTGGGAGAACCTGCGCGATGGCGTGCGCATGGCGGCGGCAATCGTGCCCTCCATCATGTCCGTGGGCCTGATTGGCCTTCTGCTGGCTAACTTCACCCCGCTCTTCGATTGGTTGGGCTACCTGTTTTATCCCTTCGCGTGGATTGTCCAGCTGCCAGAACCGGCACTCGCGGGCAAGGCAGCCGCCATGGGAATCGCGGAAATGTTCCTGCCTGCCACCGTGGCGGCTGGGTCCTCGAGCATGGTGCTCAAGTTCGTTATCGGCGTGGTCGCGATTTCCGCCATCATTTTCTTCTCCGCGCTGGTGCCCTGCATCCTGGCCACCAAGATTCCTATCAAGCTGTGGCAGCTCGTGGTCATCTGGTTCGAGCGCGTGGTGCTCACCATCATCATTACGACGCCGATTGCCTTCTTGGTGACCTAAGGAGGACTTAAACGAGGGCTCACTAGAATGTGGGCCCATGAGTACCTCCCGAGTCCCGGCGGCGCGCAACGCGCTGGAAATCCTCAGGCTGCTGTCCACTATCGACGTGCCGATTTCCGCCGCGCACATTCGCAGCGAGCTGAACCTACCGCGCTCGTCCACCTACCACCTGCTCAAGGAGATGGTGGACGCAGGATTCGTGGTGCACCTGCCGGAGAACCAAACCTATGGGTTGGGGCTCGCTGCCTACTCCATGGCCGCGGCTTATGCCACGCAGCAGCCCCTCGTGAAGGCAACGCAGGGGCATCTTGAACGCATCGCCAGCACTGTGGGCGGCTCGGGGCACCTGTCACGTTTGGCGGGGTCGGAGATCCTCTACCTCAACGAGGTGCGCGCGCCGGGGGCGCTGTCACTGGTCACGGAGAGGGGAGTGCGCCTGCAGGCACAAAAGACGGCCTCCGGGCGCGCCATGCTGGCGCTGCTACCAGAAGCGGAATGGCGGGCGGCCTATTTCCCTGGTTCCTTAGGTTTTGGGGAGTACAAGGAGATACTGCGCCAGGTACGCGAGCGTGGTTGGGCCGAAGAAATTGAGGTGGTGGCGCGGGGGCAGGCGTCGGTTGGCGTGGCGGTGGTGGACCACGTGGGCAGGCCCGCGGCGGCGTTGGCGGTGACTTTTCCTGTGGGCACCGTTGATGCCGCCGGAGTGGCGCAGAAATTACACGCGGCTGCGCAGCAGGTGGCGGCGAGGATGTACGGGCGCCGCTAGCGCGTGGGTGCGTGAAGTGTTTGCGCGCCGGGGAACCTGTTGTACTATGTGCGCAGCGCGTAAGGCTGTCGCGCGTATCACTATTTTTCTAAACTTGTGAAAGCAAGTACGTATTTTCGCGTGCCTTTTCTTCCCCTTATTAAAAGGGGCGAGGTGCGGGTAATGCAGTGACGTTGAAGGAGCCTTACATGTCCAATTCTTATCCCTCCACCGTGACCGTGGGTATCGGTGCGCTGAGCATCGAAGAGGTTGTAGCCGTAGCGCGCTATGGCGCACAGGTAGAGATTTCTGAGGATGCCCTGGCGGAAATCGCCTCCACTCGCGAGCGCGTCGAGGAGCTGGCCCAGGACCCGACTCCGGTCTATGGAATCTCTACCGGCTTCGGCGCGCTGGCCCGCCGTCACATTCCGGAGGAGATGCGCGCGCAGCTGCAGCTCTCGCTCGTGCGCTCCCATGCTGCGGGTACGGGCCCGGAGGTAGAGCAAGAGGTTATCCGAGCGCTCATGTTGCTGCGCCTGTCCACCCTGTGTACTGGCCGCACCGGCGTGCGTCCGGTGGTGGCGCAGACCTATGCCGCGGTGCTCAATGCGAATATCCACCCAGTGGTTCGCGAATACGGCTCCTTGGGCTGCTCCGGTGATTTGGCGCCGCTCGCGCACTGCGCGCTGGCGCTGTTGGGCGAGGGCGAGGTGCGCGTCGATGGCGGCGACATCACCCCAGCCGCTGAGGCCCTGGAGGCTGCCGGCATTGAGCCGCTCAAGCTGCGTGAGAAGGAAGGCTTGGCGCTAATCAACGGCACCGACGGCATGCTGGGGCAGCTGTGCCTGGCTATTACAGATCTGCGCGAACTGGCCAAGACCGCGGATATTGCCACCGCAATGACGGTGGAAGGTCTGCTGGGCACTCTGGTGGTCTTCGCCGATGACCTGCAGCAGCTGCGCCCGCACCCGGGCCAGGCGGATGCTGCGGCGAATATCCTCTCGGTGGCGGAAGGCTCGGAGATTCTCGCGGCGGCCCTCGAGGACTTCAAGAAGAAGCAGGTCCAGGACGCCTATTCGGTGCGCTGCGCCCCGCAGGTGGCCGGTGGTTTCCGCGATACCCTGGCGCATACCGCCTTGGTTGCGGAGCGTGAGCTCGCTGCGGCCGTCGACAACCCGGTGGTGGCCAAGGATGGGCGCGTGGTTTCCAACGGTAACTTCCATGGCGCGCCGGTGGCCTACGCGCTGGACTTTTTGGCCATCGTTGTGGCTGACCTGGCTTCCATTTCTGAGCGCCGGACCGACCGCTTCCTCGACGTCGCTCGCAACCGCGGACTCAACGCCTTCCTGGCCGATGACCCAGGCGTGGACTCCGGCCACATGATTGCTCAGTATGCGCAGGCGGGTATCGTCTCTGAGCTCAAGCGCCTGGCCAACCCGTCTTCGGCGGATTCTATCCCGTCTTCGGCGATGCAGGAAGACCACGTCTCCATGGGCTGGTCGGGTGCCCGCAAGCTGCGCAAGGCGGTCGATGGCCTGCAGCGCGTCCTCGCCATCGAAATTCTCACCGCAGCCCGCGCTATTGATATGCGCGAGGGCCAGCCGGCCAAGGGTACTGGCGCGGTCATCGACGCTCTGCGCCAGACCGTGCAGGGTCCGGGCACCGACCGCTACCTCTCCCCGGAGATTGAGGAGACCGTGCGCCTGGTCAAGGAAGGTGCATTGGTGGATGCGGTAGAGGGGGCCGTCGGCACGTTGCGCTAACTCCACCCCAGCCCCATGGTCCACGCGGTCCATGGGGCTTTCTCGTCCGCCCTTGATTTCAAAAGTGCAGACCTGGAAGTACAGACCTGGTCGTCGCAAAGCACTGCCTTGGCGCTTCACGACGCCCACCTGCGTGAATGTACTTCCAGGTCTGCACTTTTGGCTGGGCGCCGGATTGCAGGTAGTGCGGCGGAGGCGAAGTACGGAAGCCTATCTGTGGCGAGGCGCACAAAGCTGGGTTATGAGTAGTGCATGAACAATGAACAACTCTTTAACTTCTTAGACCAGCATCTTATCGACCTTCGCAAGCTACCCAATGATGATCCCCGGTGGAAGAAGGTGCACGCCGGCAAGGTAGCCAAACTGGCGTGGTGCTTCGTACTGCCGATGATGCATTGGTACGAACTCAAGCCGTGGCAGAAGGAGACCACGAAGGCATATGTGCTCGGGTTGACCTTGCCCAAGGCAACATTAGTGGGAAAATCCGCCGCCCTTATTCACGGAATTCCGCTGGTTGTGCCGCCGACCGAATGGGAGGCAACGTTGCCTTCGAACTCGGTACCTCCACGATCTAAAGCCACTGTCCGTTATCGCCGCATGGACTTGCGCGGTAAAGAGACGGTGGTTCACGGGATTCGCGTGTCAACCCTGGAGCGCACGGCCATTGATATTGCGCGGTTCTATGGATTTGAGGAGGGACTCGTTGCCGTCGATGACGTGCGGGCGCGCAATGCTGGCCAGTTCTGGATTAGCGAGACGCTCGGCGCTATGGGGAGAGTTAAGGGTGTTGCCGCCGCGCGGCGGGCGGTTGCTGACAGCGTCAATTGCGCGGAGTCACCGTGGGAATCCTATGCCCGTGCCTTGATTCTTGCGGCGGACTACCCGGAGCTGCGCTGGGTCAAGGCGCAGTATGTGATTGAGAACTATCGAGCGGACCTGGTCATTAATGGGTGGTTGGTGATTGAGATTGACGGGAACGTCAAGTACCGCTTCGAGGCCGAAGAGGTAATACGCGCGGAGCATCGGCGGCAGCAAGCCATCCTCAATAAGGGTTACATCGTTTTGAGGTTTAGCCCAGAACAGTTGAGTTCGCGGCCTGACTATTTCCAGGAGACGGTGGGGAAGCACTTGGCGCGCGGCCCGCGTTTGTAGATGTGCAGACCTGAAAGTGCAGACCTGCTGGTCGTCGTCAAGCACTGCCTTGGCGCTTCACGACGCCCACCTGCATGAATGCACTTCCAGGTCTGCACTTTTGGGTTTGGTGGAGGCGGGCAGCGCGCCGCTGCAGTACTGGTCGTGCGACAGTCTTGTATCTGAGACAGCTAGGCCAAAAGTGTCCTGGCTCATGGTGCTGCGTCACAGTAACTTGTCCTGTGTGACGCCGACCAAGCCTCTAGGGACAGCCCCGGGAAACCGGCCTGGGGCTTGGGAAGGCGTCGAAAAGCACGAGCGAAAGGAAGTCATGTCTGAACCCCGCGAAGTACGCGCCCCGCGCGGAACCGAACTGAACGCCAAGTCTTGGCAGACCGAAGCCCCGCTGCGCATGCTCATGAACAACCTCGACCCCGAGGTTGCCGAGCGCCCCGAGGACCTCGTGGTCTACGGTGGCACCGGCCGTGCCGCCCGCAGCTGGGAAGCCTTCGATGCCATCGTGGAGTCCCTCAAGGACCTCGAATCCGATGAGACCCTGCTGGTGCAGTCCGGCAAGCCGGTGGGTATTTGGAAGACCAACGAGTGGGCACCGCGCGTGCTCATTGCGAATTCCAACCTGGTCGGTGACTGGGCCAACTGGGAGCACTTCCGCAAGCTCGAGGACGAGGGCCTGATGATGTACGGCCAGATGACGGCCGGTTCCTGGATTTACATCGCTACCCAGGGCATCCTGCAGGGTACTTTTGAGACCTTTGCGGCCGTGGCCAAGAAGCGCTTCAACGGCACGCTCGCCGGCACCTTCACCCTGACTGGTGGCTGCGGCGGCATGGGCGGCGCGCAGCCGCTGTCCGTTACTTTGAACGGCGGCGCCTGCCTCATCGTTGATGTTGACGAAACCCGCCTGAAGCGCCGCCAGTCCAAGCGCTACCTCGATGAGGTCGTCACCGACCTGGACGAGGCCCTGAAGCTGGTGCTCGACGCCAAGGAGAACAAGAAGCCGCTGTCCGTGGGTCTGGTGGGCAATGCCGCCGAGGTCTTCCCAGAGGTGCTGCGCCGCCAGCGTGCGGGCGAGTTCACCGTGGACATCGTTACGGACCAGACCTCCGCGCACGACCCGCTGAGCTACCTGCCCACCGAAATCACCGTCGAGGATTGGCACAACGAGGCCAAGGCGGATCCGACCACCTTCACGAAGAAGGCCCGCGAGGCCATGGCGGCCCAGGTTCAGGCCATGGTGGAATTCCAGGACGAGGGTGCCGAGGTCTTCGACTACGGCAACTCCATCCGCGACGAGGCCCGCAAGGCCGGCTACCAGCGCGCCTTCGAGTTCCCGGGCTTCGTCCCGGCCTACATCCGCCCGCTCTTCTGTGAGGGCTTGGGCCCGTTCCGCTGGGCCGCGCTTTCCGGCGACCCGGAGGACATCAAGGTCACCGACCAGGCGCTCAAGGAGCTCTTCCCGGACAACGAGCACCTGCACAACTGGCTCGATGCCGCCGAGGAGTACGTGGAGTTCGAGGGCCTGCCGGCACGTATTTGCTGGCTGGGCTACAACGAGCGCCACAAGGCTGGCCTGCTCTTCAATGACCTGGTCAAGGAAGGCAAGATCAAGGCCCCGATCGTTATCGGCCGCGACCACCTCGATTCCGGCTCCGTGGCCTCCCCGTACCGCGAGACCGAGGCCATGCTCGATGGCACCGACGCCGTGGCTGACTGGCCACTGCTCAACGCAATGACCGCTGTCTCCTCCGGTGCTACCTGGGTTTCCATCCACCACGGCGGCGGCGTGGGCATGGGTCGCTCCATCCACGCGGGCCAGGTCACCGTCGCCGATGGCACCGAGCTGGCCGCCGCCAAGCTGCGCGCGGTGCTCACCAACGACCCGGGCATGGGCGTTATCCGCCACGTGGATTCCGGTTACACTCGCGCCAAGGAAGTCGCCGACGAGCGCGGCGTGCGCATCCCGATGGAATTCAAGGCCCGCGACTAGACAAGAGAGGAAAAGAAGATCATGTCCACCCTGTTTACTGGAATCTCAGAGCTACGCACGGTGTCGGAGGCAGGCACGCTTGCCGACGCCTCCCTCATCGCCAACGCCGACGGCACCATCGCCTGGATTGGATCGGCGTCCGAGGCGCCAGCCGCGGACGAGAAGGTCGACCTTGGCGGCCGCGCAGTTCTGCCGGGCTGGGTGGATTCCCATACCCACATGATCTTCGACGGCGACCGCTCCGCCGAGTTCGAAGCCCGCATGGCGGGCGAGTCTTACCAGGCCGGCGGTATCGCCGTGACCATGGATGCGACCCGCTCGGCGGGGGAGGAGCGCCTGGAAAAGCTTCTGGTGGAGCGCATCGCCGCCGCCCGCCGCGGGGGAACGACGACGCTGGAGACCAAGACCGGCTATGGCTTGAATACTGAATCTGAGGTAGAGGCCGCGCGCGTGGCGGCCCGCCACGTCGATGACGTGACCTTCCTCGGCGCGCACCTCGTGCCACCGGGAGCAGAGGCCGAGACCTACCTCGACGAGGTGGTCGGCCCCATGCTCGATGGGGTGGCCGAGCATGTGCAGTGGATTGACGTCTTCTGTGAGCGCGGTGCTTTCGATGAGGAGCAGTCTCGCCGCGTGCTGGAGGCCGGCAAGGCCCGCGGACTTGGCGTGCGTGTGCACGGCAACCAGCTCGGCGAGGGTCCAGGCGTAGCACTCGCCGTGGAGTT
Organism: Corynebacterium sp. HMSC068H04; assembly: GCF_001811255.1. NCBI lineage: Bacteria > Bacillati > Actinomycetota > Actinomycetes > Mycobacteriales > Corynebacteriaceae > Corynebacterium > Corynebacterium sp. HMSC068H04. The sequence continues at coordinate 94,483 of NZ_KV803984.1, read as the reverse complement.
GGGTGCGGCCTCCGTGGACCACGTCAACTACCTCAGCGACGCCGATGTTGAGGCGCTGGCGTCTTCGGATACGGTGGCCACCTTGCTGCCTGCCTGCGACCTGTCCACGCGTGAGCCGCTGGCACCGGGCCGCAAGCTTATTGATGCCGGCGCGACCGTCGCGATCGCCTCCAACCTCAACCCGGGCACCTCGTACACGTCCTCGATGAACTTCTGCGTGACTACGGCCGTGCTCCAGCAGCACCTCACCCTCGATGAGGCGATTGCCGCCGGCACGCTGGGCGGTGCCACCGCGCTGCGCCGCCAGGATGTCGGCGAGGGCAAGGACGCGCAGGGCCGCCCGGCCAAGGGCTCGCTGGTGGTCGGTGCAGCCGCGGACCTCCATGTCCTCGATGCCCCGAGCGCTATCCACCTGGCCTACCGCCCGGGCATGCCGATGACCTGGAAGACCTTCGTGGGTGGCCGCGAAGTCTAGGCCGGGGCAAAGGCACCATTTGAGGGGCACCTTATAAAGAAACTGACATGTATTGACGTGGGGTTTTAGATTTCGGAAGCCGCAAATGGTGCCTTTGGGTTTGGTACCTTCGGTCTTTTCGGGCCTTCGCGGACGGGGACTAAGTGTGATTCAAAGGGCTGGGTCAAAGGGGGCTGAGTTAAAGGGCCTTGGCTGAAGTTCGAGGTGCCGGGGTGCCGCGTCGGGAAGAGACAGGTCGTGGGGAGAAATAGCTAATCTCACCTCAGTGCCGTACTCTGGTTTGAGCAATGAGCATTACCGATAACGCCACCGGCGGCGTCAACGAGCCGGAAGAATTCAATAAGTCGGAATCTCAGGAAAACTCGCGAGGTGGCGAAGCATTGGACGCTTCGCAGGTGTCGAACCATGACACCGGGGCTGCGAATAACCCTGAGGACACCGGCGCTGAAGAAGCTTCAGCCAACGACAACTCCCAGGGTTTTGCACACCTCGGCCTTCCCGATGACGTTCAGGAAGCCGTGTCCAAGGTGGGCTTTACCAAGCCATCCCCGATTCAGGAAGAAACCATCCCGATCCTCATGGAGGGCCGCGACGTCGTCGGCCTCGCCCAAACGGGTACGGGTAAGACCGCAGCCTTTGCACTGCCGGTTCTCTCCCAGATCGATACTGAGGCTCGCTATCCGCAGGCCCTTGTCCTTGCGCCCACGCGCGAGCTGGCTCTCCAGGTTGCGGACTCCTTCCAGTCCTTCGCCGACCACTTGGGTCGCATCGAAGTCCTGCCTATCTACGGTGGCCAGGCTTATGGCATCCAGCTCTCTGGTCTGCGCCGTGGTGCCCAGATCATTGTGGGTACCCCGGGCCGTGTCATCGACCACCTGGAGAAGGGCTCCCTGGATATCTCCCAGTTGCGCTTCCTCGTCCTCGATGAGGCGGACGAGATGCTCAACATGGGCTTTCAGGAAGACGTTGAGCGCATTCTTGAGGACACCCCAGAGGACAAGCAGGTAGCGCTGTTTTCGGCCACCATGCCGAACTCCATCCGCCGCCTGTCCAAGCAGTACCTCAACAACCCTGCCGAAATCACGGTGAAGTCGGAGCGCCGCACCAATGACAACATCACGCAGCGCTTCCTCCTGACGCCGCACCGCCACAAGATGGATGCCTTCACTCGCATCCTCGAGGTCATTGACTACGACGCCATCATCGTCTTCTGCCGCACGAAGCATGCCACGGAGGATGTCGCTGACAGCCTCAAGGAGGCCGGCTACAACGCCGCTGCCATTAACGGCGATATCGCGCAGCAGCAGCGTGAGCGTACCGTCGATCAGCTCAAGGATGGCCGCCTGGACATCCTGGTGGCTACCGACGTTGCTGCCCGCGGCCTCGACGTCGACCGCATCACCCACGTGGTCAACTACGACATCCCGAATGACACCGAGTCCTACGTGCACCGCATTGGCCGTACCGGCCGTGCTGGCCGCACTGGCGAGGCCATCCTGTTCGTCACCCCGCGTGAGCGCCGCATGCTGCGCTCCATCGAGCGCGTGACCAACGCCCGCCTGGAGGAGATGGATCTCCCGACCGCGGATGAGGTCAATGCCAAGCGCAAGGAGAAGTTCTTCGCGGCCATCGGTGCCTCCCAGCAGGACAAGCAGTTCGACTTCTTCCGCGACATGGTGCGCGAATACTCCGCGGCAGAGAACGTGGCGATGGATGACATCGCGGCCTCCCTGGCTGTGCAGCTGCAGGGCGGAACGGACTTCCTGCTCAAGGAGCGCCCGGTGTCCAAGAAGGACCGCCGCGAGCGCGATCGCTTTGAGCGCGATGGCCGCGGGCGTGACCGCGATCGTGATGGCCGCGGGCGCGACCGTGGTGGCCGCGACCGTGACCGCGGCCCGCGCCGCCCGGACGGGGACTTTGAGACGTACCGGTTGGACGTCGGCAAGCGCCAAGGCGTGCGCCCCGGCGCCATCGTGGGTGCGTTGGCCAACGAAGGTGGCCTGACCTCCAAGGACTTCGGCCGCATCACCATCGCCGTGGGCCACACCCTGGTGGACCTGCCGAAGAACCTGGACCCGGCGGTGCTGGACCGTCTCAAGGACACACGCATTTCCGGCCAGCTCATCAAGATCCAGAAGGATACCGGACGCCCGCCGCGCCGGAACTTCGACGATGACCGCGGCCGCGGCGGTTACGGCGGGCGCGGACGTGGTGGACGCGGTGATCGTGGCGGATACCGCGACCGTGATCGCGGTGGACGCGGCCGTGATCGTGGTGGACGCCGCGGCGGCTGGCGCGACTAGCCTCCGCTCGGCGCCGCAGCGGCGTTAGATCCAGAAACCTCCCAAGCTCATAAGAGCCTGGGAGGTTTCGCTATTGGGGCCTAAACCCGAAGGATTAGACGTACATCAGGATGGCGCACACAACCCACAGCAGGTTGAAGATGCCGGAGAACATAGCCAGCTGCTTCTTTAGCTTGGCCACATCGGCGCTGCCCGGGGCAGCAATCGCGGACATGGCCTGGTTCTGCTTCGGGATGACCACGACGAGCAGGATAACCCAGGCGATGACAGCCAGAAGAAGAGCGATGTGGAACTGGACCTGGGACTTGTAGGTATTGAGGTCAGTAAGGAAGACAGCTAGACCAATGACCGGAACAATAGCGGAGATATAGCCATACGTCGAGGTGATCTTGTTGAGGACACCGGCGGCACCAGCCGCAGAAGCATCACCGGAGGCCGCCTTTGCCAGCTGGCCGGGGAAGGCGGAGGTGGAGATACACACAGTACCGACCAACAAAATAGCGGTGAAGGCGTGGAGGAAGATGAGCAAGCTAGTCATGGGAGGGTGCTTATACCTTTCTGTACGGGGCTTTTCCCTGCGAGAGTCTAACGGCGCGGTGAGATGAAATCGAATCGACACTGGTGGCGCATGACCACGTAGTCGCGGGAGGGCAGCGGTAGTTGGTATTTTCGGGCCACTGCGGCAAGCCGCTGCGAGTAGTCGCAACGGTCGGCGGGCGGGAGCCAATCGGCCGGCAGAGAATCGGACTTGGCCTGGTTGAGGTTGCGGGCGGTGGCGACGAGGTTGAGCGGATCGTTGGCAAAGGCCATCTTCTTATCCGGCGGCCAAACTGATGCCCCAAGGTCCCAGGCCGCCGCGAGCGGGAAGACGTGGTCAACTTCCACGCGGTCCGGCGCGGGCGCGCGGGCATAGGGATCGTAGAGGGCCCCGTCGATAGTCTGCGCGGCCTTGACGTTGTCCCGTGTTCCAGGTGCCCATCCGCCGAAGTCTTCCCGTTCATAGCCGGGGACCTGCACGCGCGCGGGCACGGTTGCCACGCCCAGGTCTGGGCCGGGGAGGAGGTGATAGCCGCCGTAGACAACAGTTGCCACGGAGAGGAAGCCTATATAGGCCGTGCGCAGGTTCATGGACTTTTAGACTGCGCGGGGGTGCTCGCGGTTCCCGTATGAGCAGGAAGCCTGTGAGCGCACAGGGAGGGCTACATGGATGCAGTCAAAAGGCATTTCCCAGAAGGCATCAGTAAGAAGGTTTCTTTGGGGGGTAAAGACACCCTTTAAAGGCTCGGACACGGCGTTCTCGAAGCAAAGGCACCTTTTGGGAAATGCCTTTTGAGTAGCGACCATGTAGAGCCTCCGATCCAATCACAAGCGAAACCCCGCCACAGCAGTAACTGGACTGCTGGAGCGGGGTTCGCGCGTGAGGGGAGAGGGGGAGAGGCCTACTTCTGAACCTGCTCCGCTGCCTCCTCGAAGTCCAAGTCATCGTTCTTCTCAACGAGCTTGGCCAGGCGGGATGCCTCCTCGAACTCCTGGGTGACCTTCTCATCCGGAGCCTTGGTGGCCAGGGAAACGCCGACAGTCACGAGCAGAGCGGAGATGAAGCCCGGTACCAGCTCGTAGAGGGTATCGCCCAGCGGGCTCATGCCCCAGCCAATCGCAACGACAGCACCGGTGATCATGCCGGCGATGGCGCCGGTGGAGTTGAGTCGCTTCCAATACAGCGACAGCAGCACCAGCGGGCCGAAGGCGGAGCCGAAGCCGGCCCAGGCGAAGCCGACCAGACCCAGAATCGAATCCGACGGGTTGATGGCCAACACGGCAGCGATGACGGCGATGGCCACGACAGCGGTACGGGACAGGTTGATCAGGACGTTCTGGCTCGGCTTTTTCTTGGCGAAGATGAGGTAGAGATCCTCAATGAGGGAGGTGGAGACCACGAGCATCTGGGAGGACATCGTGGACATGATGGCTGCCAGAACGGCGGTCAGGACCAGACCTGCGAAGAGCGGGTGGAACATAACCTGTGCCATGTCCAGGAAGATGGTCTCGTAGTTCTCCTGGTCAGTGATGGAGTGGCTGGTCTCAGTGAAGAAAACCGTGCCGGAGAGCGCGACGAAAATAGCACCGATGAGGGAGATACCCATCCAGCTCACACCGTAGAAGCGGCCCGCGCGGGCGTCGGAAGGCTTACGCAGCGCCATGAAGCGCACGATGATGTGCGGCTGGCCAAAGTAGCCCAAGCCCCAGGCCAGGTTGCCGATGATGACGGCGGCAGACACACCAGAGAACAAGGAGAAGTAGTCAGGGTTCTCAATTACACCACCGGTGGCGTACGGGTTCTCAGCGGCGAAGCTGAAAATCTCGCCCGGGTTGTCCAAGGAGAAGAGCACCATGATCGGCACGATGATGAGAGAGGCGAACATGAGCAGGCCCTGGACGGTATCGGTGTAGGACACCGCGAGGAAACCGCCGACGAAGGTGTAGAAGACCGTCACGGCAGCCACGACGAGCATGCCGACCATGTAGTCACCGCCGAAGCTGGACTCGAAGTAGCGGCCGCCGGCCACCATGCCGGAGGAGACATAGAAGGTGAAGAAGAAGATGATGATCGCCGCCGCGATAATGCGCAGCAAGCGCGACTTATCGTGCAGGCGGTTCTCAAAGAAGGAGGGAACGGTAATTGAATTGCCGGCGATCTCGGAGTAGGAGCGCAGACGCGGCGCGACCCACTTCCAGTTGGCCCAAGCACCGATGAGAAGGCCGATGGCCATCCATAGCTCGGACATACCGGTCAGGAACAAAGCACCCGGCAGGCCCATAAGCAGCCAGCCGGACATATCTGAAGCGCCGGCGGATAGGGCGGCTACGAACGGGTGAAGCCCGCGGCCGGCGAGAACGTAGTCGTCGTACTCATCCGTCTGCTTGTAGCTCCAGAAGCCGATGGCGGCCATGGCAAGCAGGTAGATGATCATCGCAACGACATACCAAGTGGAGTCTTGCACTGATCTCTCCTTGAGATTGAGATTAAGAATAGGACTCATCCACGCTAACGAGGCAAAAGGCCCTACCCAACTGAAATTCGGCACCTTGACCAGTATTTGGTTACCTTGGTCACAGCTTAATGCACGGTCTTACTGGTGTTACGCCGTTATGTAACGAGACTGTAACAATTGCGTATTTGGGCAGGAATCGGGAACTTTCTGCAACCCTTTCCCCACAAAGGTGTGCTGCTAAACTGGCCCCTATGGCTTCTTACCTGCTGCATGGCCTCTGGCTGCCCGTCTCCGGCCTGAGTCTATGGATCGAACAGGTCGAAGGGCACAAGATCGTCATGCCCTCAGCAGTCCCGGAGGGAACCTTTCCGGATGTGGTCGATACCATCTTGAGCAAGAAGACCTTCCGGAACCGAGCGCGCGTCTCCCTCCGCACACCGAAGGGCAAGGACGTCTCCCTCATGGTCCCCATGGCCATGTTCGCCCCGGATGAGGCAGTGGAAACACTGGCCAAACTGGAATACCTCGATACCGATAGCCAGGCGGTTTCGGCGGAACAGCGTGCAGCTATTGCGCCGGACCTCCTGTGGCTCATCCGCGCCTATCGCGGCCTGTACCGTTTCGTCCGTGCCGGCCGCGTGACCATCCGCCTGTCGTATCAGGCGGGTGAGTGGTACCCGATGTGGCAACTGGCTTCTGGCTTGGGCGAGCGCAGCTGGCTGGCAGAGATGCTAGCCTCCGCGCCCGGCATCCTCTCCATTAATAACCGGGCGCTCTCGGATGATTTGGCCGACGAGCTCACGCACTGGATTGCCTATACCCAATTGCGCCCGCAGATCGATGCCCCACGCGCCGCGCCCTGGCATGAATTCGCGCAGGCCTTGCTGAAAACCGCGCCGGTCAAGAAGGGGCGCGCCCAGCTGCTTCGTGGGCTCAATGAGTGGAAAGACTCTATTACTTCTGTCGACCTCCAGCTCGTCTTCCTCGTGGAGGAACCGCCAAATAGTACTGACTCCGTCGAGGACGCAGCGTGGCCTATCCGCTTGCTGGTGCGCTCCGGTACGGATTCGCCGCTGCCGGTGCGGCAGGACCAGTTGGATCGGGGGAGCGTCGAGAAGCTGCGTGAGGCCCGTCGCCATGCCTTCGACGTGGCTCCGCGGCTGAAGTACAACTCCGCCCCGGCGAGCCGGAATGCGGGGGATTGGGACGTCTACCTGACCACCGAGCAGCTCGTGGATTTTGTTACCCACGACGCCGCCGCCCTGCGCAAGGCCGGTTTCACCGTGCTGCTGCCCAAGTCTTGGTCCCACATGGAGACCAAGGCCAAGCTGGAAACCACGGAGGTCCGTGATCCGGCCGATGCCGCCACCAAGGCGCACATTGGTATGGAGAAGCTGTTCAGCTATGACTGGAAGCTCTCGGTGGGTGACACGCAGCTTACCGACGCCGAAATGCAAGAGCTCATCACTTCTAAGTCCGGGCTGATTCGTTTGCGCGGCGAGTGGGTCATGGCGGATACCCAGGCCTTGAACAAGATCTCGCAGTACATGCGCGAGTTGGCCGATACCGCACGTAAGCGCGCCCTGAAGGAGTTGGAGCAACTCGCAGCCACCGCAGAGATGGCCCGCCAGCTGGAACAGCCTGGCTGGGAAGAGCTGGTGGCCGAAGTAGAGCGCCGCCGCAAGGAATTCAACGAGGGCGAGCAAGAAGAAGCGGTAACGCTTGCAGACTTGCGCGAGATGGCCTTGAAGTCCATGGCGGAGGACCCCGTGGCCTTCACCGGATCCGAGTGGCATACCTCGCTGCTCGGTGGGCTGGATAGTACGGCACCCGACCGCGTGGACATCCCCGATACGGTCCATGCCGAGCTGCGCGAGTATCAGCGCCGCGGTGTGGACTGGCTGTACTGGATGTCCCGCAACAACATTGGCGCGGTGCTCGCAGATGACATGGGTTTGGGCAAGACCCTGCAGCTGCTGTCTTTGCTGGCGGTGGAAAAGGCCGCCCACGCGGACGCACCGGACAAGGAAGATGGGGAGGCTGGAGCCTGGAAGCCAACCCTCGTCGTCGCGCCGACCTCCGTGGTGGGCAACTGGGCTAGAGAAGCCACGCGCTTCGTGCCGGACTTTAAGGTCATAGTGCAACACGGCACTGGGCGCCTGAAGGGCGAGGAATTGGTCAGCGCAGCTCAGGAGGCCGATATCGTCATTACCTCCTATGGCACGGTGAGCCGTGACTTCCTCACATTGAGCAAGGTGGAGTGGGACCGCGTGGTCCTCGATGAGGCTCAAGCGATCAAGAACGCCTCCACGCGCTCCTCCAAGGCGGTGCGCGCCATCCCCTCGCGCCACCGCGTGGCGCTGACCGGCACGCCGATTGAGAACCGCCTGTCGGAGATGCGCTCCATCCTGGACTATTGCAACCCGGGAATCCTGGGCTCCGCCTCCTTTTTCCGCAACCACTTTGCCAAGGCCATCGAGCGCGAGGGCAGCGATGTCATGGCGGAGCGCCTGCGCCTGCTCACCGGCCCGTTTATCCTGCGCCGCCTCAAGACGGACCCGAATATCATCGATGACCTGCCGGAGAAGTCCGAGCAGATCATCACCGTGCGTATGACCGATGAGCAGGCAGCACTCTACAAGGCCCTGGTCAATGACGTGGAACAGGCCCTGGCGAAGAAGAAGGAGGGCATCTCGCGCCGCGGCCTCATCTTGGCATCGCTGACGCGCATCAAGCAGATCTGCAACCACCCGGCGCACTTCTTGGCCGATGGTAGCCCTGTCACCATCAAGGGCAAGCACCGCTCGGGCAAGGTGGAGGAGCTCATGCGGATCATCGACCAGGCCATCGAATCTCAGGAGCGCGTACTGATCTTCACCCAGTACAAGGCCTTCGGCGACGTTCTCCAGCCTTACCTCTCTGAACAACTGGGCTGCGAGATTCCCTTCCTCCATGGCGGGGTCAGCAAGAACCGGCGCGACCAGATGGTGGAGGAATTCCAGGCCGATAACGGCGCGCCCGTCATGCTGCTCTCGCTCAAGGCGGGCGGTACCGGGCTGAACCTCACGGCGGCGTCGATTGTCGTGCACATGGACCGCTGGTGGAATCCGGCGGTGGAAAACCAGGCCACGGATCGCGCCTTCCGCATTGGCCAGCAGCGCAATGTGCAGGTGTACAAGATGATTACGGCCGGCACCTTGGAGGAATCCATCCAGGACATCCTCGACGGCAAGACACAGCTGGCCGGTGCCGTCGTGGGCGAAGGCGAGGGCTGGCTCACCGAACTGAGCCCCGAGCAGCTGGCGGATCTCATGAGCTATAGGGAACAGGAGAAGTAAATGGCACCGAAGAGTCCTGAGGACAACAACGTCATCTACGCCAACTTCGGCACCCGCAAGCGCGTGAGCACGCCGGAGGAGGTCAACCGCGTCGACCGCGTGCGTACCATGCAGCCGGCGGCCACGCGCCTGCTCAATTTCGTCAACCAGCAAACGGATTCCGGCCGCATTCGCCGCGGGCGCCAATACGCCACGGAGGGGCATGTCGTGGGCCTCGATGTGCGCAATGGCGCTGTGCACGGCAAGGTTGCGGGCTCCCAGAACGAACCTTTCGCGGTGCTCATCCAGGTGCCTTACCGCAACAACGAGGACATCGGGCGGCTGTCGGAGATGTTCGCACGCACCCCCAACTCCGTGGCGAAGGCCAGGGAGGGCATGCTTGCCGACGCCTCCCTCGACATCCTCATCGCCGAATACCCCGACGACCTCCGTTTCTCTTGCACCTGTCCCGACCCGGAGTACGTGTGCAAGCACGTCGTGGCGGTGGCGGACCGCCTGGCCGCGCGCATGGATGCTGACCCATCCGTTATCTTCGCCCTGCGCGGACTTGATTTTGCGCGGCTGGAGCAAGCGGTCATGGAGCAGGCCAAGTCGGCCTCGGAGGACTCTTATTCAGCTTCCGCGGCCTCTGAAATCTCTGCCGAGGAGCGCAATGCCTTGTTCTGGGAGGGGCGAGAATTGCCGCCCCTGCCGGAGCCGAAAACCGCTCCCGCCGTCGATGATTCCGACCCGGAACTGCTGCGCAAGGCTATGAGGTCTGTCAGCCATACGAACATAGATTTGCTTCGGGCCGTCTCCGATGTCGAGGACCTTTACTATCATCTGACGCACTAGACATTGCCACCCCAGGGGAGAGGCTCAAGCGCCAGCCCTGGACCACGTTGTAGGGAGTTTGCATGGCCGCGGTTACGTTCATCCACACCTCAGATTTCCAGCTGGGAATGACACGCTGGTTTTTAAGTCCCGCCGCGCAGTCGCGCTTTGATGATGACCGCGAAGCAGCGGTCCTGCGGCTAGGGGAGTTGGCCACCGAGACAGGGGCGGAGTTCATCGTCGTGGCCGGTGATGTGTTTGAGCACAACTCCTTGAGCAAATCTACGCTGCTGCGCGCCAAGGACATGTTCAAGCGCCTGCCGGTGCCGGTTTACCTGCTGCCCGGCAACCACGATCCGCTCGTGGCGGATTCCATCTTTTTCAACTCTTTTGCGGATAACGTGCACGTCATCGCGGATTCAAAGCCCATCGAGGTGCGCCCAGGCGTGGAAATCGTCGGCGCTCCGTACCTGTCCAAGCGGGCTAACTATGACCTGGTGCGCCGCGCGCTGGAGCCGCTGCAGCCTGCCGATGAGGGCACGGTTCGCATCGCGGTGGGGCATGGCCAGGTGGAGTCCCGCGCGGGCGAGGGCGAGGACTCGGACGCTGATACTATCGACCTCTCCTTCGTGGAGGAGTGCCTGGATAAAGGCGTTATTGATTATCTGGCCTTGGGGGATACGCACTCCACGGAATCGCTGGGCCGTACCGGCAAGGTGTGGTTCTCCGGCAGCCCGGAGACTACGGCCTTCGACGATAGGGAGCGCGATTCGGGCAATGCCTTGGTGGTGACCGTTGAGGGGGAGCGGGTGGACGTCGCCAAGCACCGCGTCGGTCGTTGGGACTTCCGGGCGATTGATGCGGACGTTGACTCACTCGAGGAGGTCGAAAGCTTCCTTGCGGAGCTAGACGCCGTGCCGGAGAAGATCCGCACCGCGGTGAAATACAGCCTGCGTGGCACCGTGGGCCTGAGCGCGCAGGCACGCTTGGAGCAGGGTCTGGCGGAGATGGAGGAGGTCTTTGCTTCCCTTAAACCCCGCGAGAGGACGATGGACCTGCATCTGGCGCCCTCGGAGGAGGAGCTCAGCGAGCTGAGCTTGAGCGGTTATGCCGCTGATGCGCTGGCAGAGCTGCTCGAGGACCTAGATACTCCCACCGCCCGCGACGCCGCTAACCTGCTGTTCCGCCTCAGCGCGAAGGGAGCCTAAACCATGATGCAGCTGCATTCTGTTGAACTGAACAACGTCCGGGGCGTGGAGCACCTGGAGGTCAAGGACCTCCCGGAGACCGGCGTGGTGGTCATCGGCGGGCCGAACGAGGCTGGCAAATCCACATTGGTGGAGTCTATTGATTTTGTGCTGACGCAAAAACACACCGCCAACTCTAAGGCGGTGAGGGCGCTGCAGCCCGCCGGCCGCGATGTGGGGCCCGAGGTCACGCTGGAGGCCACCGTGGGGCCCTATCATTTCCGCATCCACAAGCGGTGGGTGAAAAAGCGCACCTCGGAGCTGCATGTGTTTTCCCCGCGCCCGGGCCAGTGGACTGGTGCGGAAGCGGATGGGGAGCTCGAGCGCATTCTCAGTGAACATATGGACCGCGCGCTTGTCGACGCCCTCTTCGTCCGCCAAGACGATAGCCACGAGGGCATCGCCGCCGTGGGCATTCCTTCCCTTACTGCGGCGCTAGAGGAGCAGACCGGGGCGAATGCCGTGGCGGAAGACTCCGAGCTGCTCACGCGCATCGAGGCGGAGTACAAGGAGTATTTCACCGCGAAGACGGATAAGCCGGCGGGAGACTATAAGGCCGCAATCGCCGCGCTGTCAGAGGCGGAGGAGGAGCACGCGAACGCTGAGTCTGCGCTCCGTGAGCTCGACGGCGTGGTGGAGCGCTATGAAGCCGCCGAGCTGAAGAAGTCCGAGGCCGAAGCGGCTTTGCCGGAGGCCGTAGAAGAGTGCGAGCGCCGTGACGGCGAACTAGTCGCCGCCCGGGCCGCCCAGGAGAAGGTCACCGCGCAGGAGGCAGCAGTGACCCGGGCAGCGGAAGCTGTGACGCGCGCGGAGGAGGAATCGGCGCGGCGCAAGGCTGTGATTGCTGAGCACTCCGCAGCGGTTGAAGCGGCCGAGCGTGCTGCAACTGCTGTTAGCGAAGCCCGCGAGCGCGCCGAGGAAGAGTCCGCCGCCCGCACGAAGCTGGAAGAAGAACGCGCCGAGGTTCATGAGCGCTACGAGGCCGTGCGCGAGGAGCGCCAGCGCGCCCGCCGCGCGCAGCGGCGCGCAGAACGCGAGGCCTTGGGCACCCGCCTCGAAGCCTTGACCAAGCTGGAAGAGACCTTGGCGTCGCGCCGTCGTGAGCTGGCTGCCGCTCCAGACGTGCCAAACTTGAAAGCACTGGAAGAGGCGGCTCGTGAGGTCACTGTCCAGGAGCGCCTGCGAGCGGCGGCTGCTGCCAAGCTGTACTTTTCCGGGAAGGGCTCCGTCGCCGTCGATGGCGAGGAACGCTCTCTGGAGAGCGGTGAAGAACTTGCAGTCGAGTTGCGTGAGGGCACGACCCTTCAGGTAGGCGAGGTCACCGCCCGCTATGCCGCAGGTGCCGGCGAAAGCGGTGAGGAAGGCGTGGAGAAGGCTCGCGCTGAGCTCGCGCGCCTGCTGGAGGATGCCGGGTGCGAAGACCTCGAGTCGGCCCGTGCCGCTCACGAGAAACACACCGAACTCGCATCCGCCGCGGATTCCGCGGCGCGCGAACTGGCTGCTGCGTTGGGAGGGGAGGACCTCGGTGAACTGCGTGCGCGTTTTGAGGCCGGCGCAGAAGAGGCTGAGGACGTCGAGGGCGCTGAGGAGGCCGCGGAACCGCGAGAGCTGGACGTGGTGGAGCAGGAGGAAGAGGAGCTACGCAGGAAGCTCGATGAACTCGACCGCGCTGTGGCTCCCTACCGTGAAAACAAGGCTGGCGCGGCATTAGAGGTAGCCACCGTGCGCGCGGAGGAGGCAATCACGCAGCGTGATGCCAAGGCCGCAGCCGTGGAGGCCGCCCGTGCTCAACTCAGTGATGCCGACGTGACCACGGCTATCGAGGCAGCACAGGCCAAGCTGCAGGAAGAAAGAGCAGTGCTGGCGGAGATGTCCGCGGTAGACGTGGACACCGCCGAGCATCTTGCCAAGGGAGCGCGTACACACGTGGATTCCCTGAAGGCAGCGGTGAATGCAGCGGTCGGTGACATGCGCGAGTTCCGGGGACTCATCGATATGCATTCCGGTGCGGCTGAGGATGCGGAGAAAGCCGCCGCCGAGCTCGAGGTTGCTCGTGAGCGCCACGCCGCTATCGAGCGTCGCGCGGAGGCTGCGCGTTATCTGCGCACACTCATGCTGCGCCACCGTGACGCCGCGCGCCAGCGCTATGCCGCGCCGTTTGTCACAGCGCTCAATAGCTTGGCGCGAACAGTCTTCGGTGGGGATGTGGACTTCGAGCTGTCGGAAGAGCTCAAGGTCGAAGCTCGCAGCCGCGACGGTGAGACCGTGTCTTTTGACGCGCTCTCTGGCGGTGCCAAAGAGCAGTTGAGCATCCTGACGCGCTTCGCCATAGCTCAGCTGGTGTCCGATGAACCGGTGCCTGTACTGATCGATGATGCGTTGGGTTCCACGGACTCCCAGCGCCTTCAGCTCATGGCGGCGCTGTTTAGTAAGGCAGGGAAAAGCACTCAGGTCATCGTGCTGACCTGTATGCCGCAGCGCTATTCCTGGGTGCCTGGGCGCATGGAGCTAGATATGGAGAAACTTACAAGGGCCTAAGTCCCGGAGTGTAGGGTATGAGCCATGACAGCGGACACTCGATGGCTCACCGAAAGCGAACAGGACCTGTGGCGCCACATTCTAGCTAGCATTCGCAAGATCAATCGCGGTATGGAGGAGACCCTTCTGGCCTGCGGCGATATCTCAGCCGCGGAGTTTTCGGTGCTTGTTTCTCTTTCGGAAGCACCCGCGCACACGCGGCGCCTGCGCGAACTCTGCACGGAGTTGGAGTGGGACCGCTCCCGCGCCTCCCACCAAATCACCCGCATGGAAAAACGGGGTTTGGTGCGCAAGGAAAAGTGTGCGGGCGATGCGCGCGGCGTGGAGGTCGTCATGACGAAGTCCGGCCGGGAGCGTCTAGAGGCGGCGGTACCTGAGCACGTCGAGTCCGTGCGCCGCATGGTTTTTGATCACCTCGATCCTGCCGACGCTCCGGCGGTCCTGCGTTTCTGCGAGGGCGTTCTTTCAGAAAGCAACCTTCCGGGATATGACGGCTTCGTGCCGGATGAGCGCTTGGGTATTCACACCGACTAGTTGTGCTTCGTACGGGTAGTGTTAGTTTTCGACCGTTTACTCACCTGGAGGTGATCTGTCCGCACCATGATGGGACAAGAACTGTTTGAGCATCCCGAGCGCCAGTACGCAACGTACGGCATTACTCCGCTGAAAGAGCTCAGCGCCCAAGTAGGCCAGGTCGATGATCTGGATGAGCTCACCGAGGAACAAGCCACAGCGCTTGAGGCGGCCCTCGAGCAGCACCCAGAGGGCGCGCTGACCTTCGATGACGCCTCGCAGCTGTGGATTATCGGCGCGGATGAGGATATTGAGCGTATGTTCCAAGACCGCGAGGGATTCGTCGAAGCGCTCAACAACAACGAAGACCCTGGGGTCTAGCCCACAGTCGGTGTCATACTAAAGGTGGATGGCGGCTAGATTTACTGGGTTTAACTACGGGCGGCTCTGTTTAAACTGCTAAGATACTCTGTGTTAAAGGGCGAGCATCCCCGCGCTTTTCAGAGGCAGCTTGAGCGAGAGCGCCATCTGGCTAGGGGAGCTAAGTGAAAGGACAAAACATAATGGTCGAGCGCGATTTGGCTCAGGAACAGCGCGAAGCAGCTGCACGTGACAAGGCTGACGGCTGGGTATCCGTCTTCGTTCAGTGGATTCCCTCCATGCTTCTCTCCGTGGTGATGCTGGGCGCCATGATGTTCGGCATGTACTACATCGAGCACGGCACCTTGGACATCACCCAGCCGATCGTCAACCAGTACATCACCCAGTAACCTGGTTCGCTCCCTCGCTGCCGCCTGGCGGGGGGGAGAAAAGCTTGACTTTAAGCCCCAGCAGATTTGTCTGCTGGGGCTTGCTCTTTATCACCAGGCTCATTTCTCTAACTCGTGCCGTGGATCCATCAGGCGGCTTGAGCCACTGCTAAGCCTGAGAATTAATCTCCGAGTGCGATGTCTCGAGGCATGATGACTCCTACACCCTTCGCGCTCACCGTCGTTCCTTGATCAGCCGCCGCCCGTCCTTTCGGTGAGCGCGAAGGGCGTATTCGTCCGGGAGAGCGTTAATCCGATAGCCTGATCTCCATGGACTCTCGCATCTACATTCGCTATCTCAACGGTCCGCTCCTGTGGATGGGAATAGTCGTTGGCCTTGCCGTTGTGGCAGCGGTGGTGCCCACGATGATTGATTCCACGTGGGCAGCAATCCTATTTGGTGCCCTGGTCATCATTGCAACCGTGGCCTGCCTTCTGATGCGGGTGAAGATCGCCGTCAACGATGGCGAGGTTGCGGTGTCCGTCTTTGGCGTCTTCACAAAGAGAATTCCCCTGCGCGAGATCACCGGGGTGAGTATCGGTCCGGAGACGGGGCTTAAAGAAGGTGCGGGCCCGCGCATCGTCGATGGCGCACCAGCCTATATCGTCTCTGGGCCGACGGTGCGCATTGAATGGGGCCGGAGTTCTCTCATTGCTTCGGCGAAGAACCCGGAAGAAGTGGTTGCGGATATTAAGGTGCGCTTGCACTAGTTCCATATCCCCAGACCTCGATCCCGAAACTTCCAAGTGAGTGGCTTGGTGCCGGAGGGCGCTTGACGACGCCCACCTGCAGGTTGCGGGTTTCAGGTCTGGGGAGATGCAAAATGCGACAAGCCGCTCACCTGCAAACGTGGCGTCGCAAAAAGTGGGCCGGGGCGTACTGGCCGATTCGGGGTAGGCGGGCATGAAAAAGTGCCCCTGACAGGGATCGAACCTGCGACCTTCGGTACCGGAAACCGATGCTCTAATCCGCTGAGCTACAAGGGCATTGCTGGCGAAATGCCAACGATGCGATTCTAACCTATAAAGGCTAGAGCGCAGTAATTGGCCTAGCGCCGATGGGGGTGTGGTGGGAAAGAAGGAGTGCTAGGACAGCCACTCCTTCATGGTTCCCGCCGTTCCTACTACTGGGCGGGCTGCTCCTGAGCCTGGGGCTGGTCAAAGAAGCCCGGCGCATCCGCGGTGTGGACGTCACCAGTGCGCAGGTAGTCAACCACAATCTGGTCAACAGCCTTGTTGCCCACCGCGAAGTGGCCGTGACCCGGGCCGTGGACGGTCACCACGTGGGACTGCATCGGGTCAGACAGTCCGCGGTAGTAGGCGTACGGGGTCTGTGGGTCGCCGGTGGACTGAATCTGCAGCGGCTTGGTGGCCAGCTGCGCGCCGCTAACTTGTACCGGCTTGGTGATTGGTGCGCGGCCACCGCAGCCGACGCCGGAGGCATACATGGAGTTAAACAGTGTGAAGGGGTCAACGGTGACGTAGTTGGACCACAGGAAGGCCGGGATACGTGTCGGATCCATCGGGGCGGTGTTCTCGTTGCACATGATGATGTTTTGCATGCTCTGGGTATTCACCAGGCTCTGGAGCGCAGCTTCCTGGTCCACTTCGCTAGCCTGCGGATCGACTGCATTGAAGTCGAGCGGCTCGATGCCACCGATGTGCTTGGCCATCGCGTCCCAGGCCTCTGGGCGCGGGACTACCTGGTCGCGCGTTACCTGGAGGGTGGGGGAGGTAGCCTGGATGCCCTGCGGGTTGGATGCCTTGCCCGCGAGGTGCTCAGCCTGCACGCGCAGCTCGCCCGTGGCGGTCATGACATTGGCGCCCGGCTGGCCGGCGAATTCTAGGCCCGGTGGGAGGTCGCCAATCTCGGCGTCCGGCGGCAACACGGTGGGTCGCACGCCGGCCTCGGCGGCGACAATCTGGGACCAGCGCTCGTAGGCCTTCAGCGGGGTCTTGCCCGCGTGGTAGGTGTCATCGTTCTTCGCCACGAAGTTAAAGAAGTCATGCAGGGCATTTTCGTAGCCTGCCTGCTGGGATGCGAAGATCTGGTTCCAGGCCATGCCCGGATTCATGCCGGAATCCAGCACCACCTTGTCGGTGTGCTGCGGGAAGAGAGTGGCGTAGGTCGACCCCAGGAAGGTGCCGTAGGACAGGCCAGCGATGTTAATGCGTTCATCGCCGAGTGCCTGGCGTACAACCTCCCAGTCGCGGGCGGTGTTCTCTGTGGTAAGGGAGTCGGTGTAGCCCGGGGTGTTCTTCTCGCAGTCGTTGCGGGTAACGGCACCTGCCTTCGTGAGAATCTCTAGCGGATTGCCTGTGGCCGCGGTCATGGAGCAGTTCAGCGCGCCGGAATCGCGCAGGCCGCGCGGCTGGACGCCGATGATGTCGAACTCCTGCTCAATCTCGTCTGGCCAATTCGCGTTGTTCACCCAGGCGTATGCATCGCCGCTCGGGCCGCCCGGGTTGGTAAACAGGCTGCCCTTGCGCTCGCCGGTGGCCTTGAGGCGGATGAAACCGACGTCGATGGTGCCCTTGTCCGGTGCGTCGTAGTACTTCGGCACGGTGACGTGGCCGCACTCGGCGCGCTGGTGGTCCACTCCCTCCGGGCACGGGCCCCAGTTGATGACGGGCTGGTCAGCGTGAGCAACGGCAGGTGCCGCAACCAAGCCAGCGGCGATGGCTACAGGTCCTAGAACCGAACCTAAAACGCGAGAAAGACGCATAGAACAAGGCTCCTAAAATCGTAAATTGGTACGAGCCTTATCCTATGCGTCAGGGGTGATGTGAGCCGAGCTCTCATACAGGGCGGGTGCCCCCGAAAGCCTCACTACTTAACAATCACCACAATGAGATCGCGCGGGCCGTGGACACCTTCCACGCGGGAGAGCTCGATATCCGAGGTCGCGGAAGGGCCCGAGATCCACGTTGCCGGGCGCTCCGGGTTCATGCGGGAAACCATCTCCGGGACACCGTAGACAATCTGGTTCTTGCGCACGATGCACACGTGACGGTCCGGCACCAAGGTCAGCGCGCGACGGCCACAGGTCTCATTGGATTCGAGCACGATGGTGCCGGTCTGCGCGGAGGTGACGTGAGATTCGGTCACCACGGCGTCGACAGCGTCGAGCTCACGCGGGTCCTTGGCGTTGTCATCCGGGGTGATGGTGCCTTCGAAGCCGTCGAGAAGCCCAGCGTCCATGTCAGGTGCGTAGACGACATTCGAGCAGCCGCGCTCCTTCAGGATGTCCACGAGGGTGGAGTTCAGGCCGGACTCATCGGTGACGTGTACATCAGCCTTGTAGTCTTCGAGGCGGTCCACCAGCATCTCGCGTAGCTCCTCTTCGTTGAGCGTGCCTTCCTTCTGATATTCGCGCGGGATGTCTACGTGGTCCGGCAAACCGGCCTGCTTTTGGGCGGCGGCAATGCGGTTGAGGATTTCCTCTTTGGCGGTGGTCACTTGATGCCCTCCTTCTTGGCTTGGGCGAGGAGTTCTTGAGCTTCGTCAGAGTTGAACCATTGGCGGAAGGACTTCTTCGGAGGAACGGCAGTATCGCGTACCTCGGACCAACCAGACATGAACAGCGGTAGCTTGTCGATGACTCCGTTGAAGCCACCGAGGACACGGCCGAGCGCCACCATGTGGGTGATCTGGTTCCAGATCTTCGGGTTCTTCCACACCAGCTCCACGACTTGGAAGAGCTTTTCCTCCACTGGCGGGGTGGCGTTAGTGACCTTCTGGTAGCGGTTCTCCAAAATGACTTGGGAGAGCGGGATGCGCACCGGGCAAACCTCGTCGCAGCGGCCACACAGGGAGCAGGCATAAGGCAAGCTTGCCGACGGATCGTTGTGGTCCTTCATACCTGTTAGCTGCGGCGTCAGGGAGATGCCAATTGGGCCCGGGTAGACAGAGCCGTAGGCGTGTCCGCCGGCGCGCTCGTAGACCGGGCAGACGTTCAGGCAGGCAGAGCAGCGAATGCACTTGAGTGCTTCGTGGCCCTTGGGGGAGGACAGGGCTGCGGTGCGGCCATTGTCCAGAAGCACGATGTGGAAGTTCTGCGGGCCGTCGCCTTCGGTCACACCGGACCACATCGACGTGTACGGGTTCATGCGCTCAGCAGTGGAGGAGCGCGGCAGCAGCTGCAGGAAGACTTCGAGGTCCTGGAAGGTCGGGACCAGCTTCTCAATGCCCATCACGGTAATGAGGGTCTCCGGCAGGGTCAGGCACATGCGGCCGTTGCCCTCGGATTCCACGATGTTGATAGTGCCGGTCTCAGCCACACCAAAGTTAGCGCCGGAGATGGCGACCTTGGCCTTCATGAACTGCTCGCGCAGGAAGCTGCGGGAAGCCTCAGCCAACTCCGCCGGCTCGGCCTTGAGGGAGTCATCGGTGTTCGGCATCTTGTTGACAAAGATGTCCCGAATCTCCGCGCGGTTGCGGTGGATGGCCGGGACCAGAATGTGGGAAGGCTTATCCTCACCCAGCTGGACGATGAGCTCCGCCAGGTCAGTCTCCTGGGCGTGGATACCGACCTCTTCCAGGTGCTCGTTGAGCGCGATCTCCTGGGTGGCCATGGACTTGATTTTGACCACGTCGGTCTCACCGGTTTCGCGGATAAGGCCCTCAATGATCTTGTTGGCTTCCTTGGCATCGCGTGCCCAGTGGACAATGCCGCCGCGCTTGGTTACCTGCTCTTCGAACTGGAGCAGCAGCTCGCCCATGCGGACAGCAACGTCATCCTTGAGTGCGGAGCCGGCGTCGCGCAGCTGCTCCCAGTCCGGGGTTTCATCAACGGCGTGCTGGCGCTTGTTGCGAATGGTGGTGGTGGCGTGGTGCAGGTTGCGGCGCTGGGTGGCGTTATTGAGGCCAACGTGTGCCAGCGGCACGAACGCCTTCGAACCGCGCAGGTTGCCGTAGCCTTCTGGGGCTCGGGGAGGGGTGGTGTCGAGGAAGGAAGTCATTAGAGCATCTTCTCCTTGGAGTAGGCCGCGGAGGTGGGAGTCCACGGGTGTTCCTTGGTGGAGGCGAGGATTTCCGCCAGGTGGATAGCGCGAACACCGGAGCGCTGGCGAGCCAGAGCGCCTCCAATGTTCATCAGGCAGGAGGAGTCACCGCCGGTAATATATTCGGCCTCGGTTTCACGAATGTGGCGGGTCTTATCACCGACCATCGCTGCAGAAACCTCGGCGTTCTTAAGAGCGAAGGTGCCGCCGAAACCACAGCATTCCTCCGCATTAGGTAGCTGGACGAGGTCGATTCCTTCGACCTCCTTAAGAAGCTGGTAGGGGCGGTCACCCAGTTTGAGGAAGCGCAGGCCGTGGCACGAAGGGTGATAGGTCACGCGGTGGGGGAAGAAGGCTCCGACATTGGTGACACCGGCGACGTCGACAAGAAACTCCGGCAAGTCCAGGGTCTTGCCGGCAGCCTTCTTGGCGCCGTCCACATCGGCGGAGGTGCCGAAGCGGTTTGCGATCATCTCGTGCTGCTCGCGCACGGCGCCCACGCAGGAGCCGGAGGCAGAAACCACGTAATCAATGGAGGGATCCGCGAAGGCGTCCGCATAGGTGCGGATCATGCCCAAGGTCTGCTCCTGGTAGCCGGTGTTGATGTGCATCTGGCCGCAACAAGTCTGTTCCTCGGGGAAGACGACGTCGTAGCCCAGGCGGGAGAGGATCAGGGCCGTGGCCTTGTGGGCATCGGGGAAAAGTGAGTCACCGATGCAGGTGGAAAACAATGCTATTCGCATTTGTGAGCGCTCCTTAATCTGCCTCCATGTGGCTTGTCCCGTGCTGTGCACAGCGGAGTTGTGCTCGGATGCGCGCTACCAGGACAGCCGCACTGGGCATTTTTCGAGTGTGTACCTTTGAGCCTACCGCCCAAAACTCACATTATCGAGGCGGAATTAGCCCTCCTACCTGGCGTTTTATCGCAACATTAATGTTGTGAAATTCCTTACGTGCAGAGATGAAGCGGTCACAAAAAGCGGGCAAGCGAAAACCCCCAGATGTGGCGAGTGAAGTGCCCGATTCTGGGGGTAGTTGGTGCTGAGGACTGAGAACTTAAGGAACCAGGAAGCCCAGCACGTTGGTCATGAGAAAAACGATAATGCACACGACGGCAAGGAAGGCCACGGAGTAGCCCACAACGGCCTTGAAGATGCGGGATTCCTCGCCCTCCATTTGAACCGCAGTGGCCGCAATGGCCAGCGACTGCGGGGAGATCATCTTGCCCACAACGCCACCCGAGGTATTGGCAGCCAGCATAAGGTCCGGGTTAACGCCGATGCGCTCAGCAGCGGTGACCTGGAGGTTGGCAAAAAGGGCGTTAGCGGAGGTATCCGAACCGGTAACAGCGGTGCCGATCCAACCCAGAACGGGGGAGAAAAGCGCGAAGATGCCGCCGACGGAGGCCACGAACTGGCCGATGGAGATGGTCTGGCCGGAGTAGTTCATGGTGTAGGCCAGCGCCAGGACCAGGATGATGGTCAGCGCGGAGAACTTCATGCGGGAGATAACCTCGCCAAACTTAGCTAGCGGTGCCGATGCCTCCAGCGTGTAGCGGCCGTTCTCGTTGAAGGACATGTAGATAGCAGCCACGATGATGCCGGAAATCAGCAGCAGGGTGCCCGGGTTGCCTAACACGTTGAACTTAAACGCGGTATCCATGGCGTGGCTTTCGGCGTCGAAGACGGTGCCTTCGAGAAGCGGCCAGGCAACGTTGAGCTGCAGGAAGCCGAAGATGGCAGGCCATGCGGTGGCGATGGCGAAGACAGCGGTGACCACGGCATAGGGCAGCAGTGCCATCCAGATGCGGCTGCCGTTGAGGTCCGTGACCTCCTCTTGGGCGGGCAACTCCATGCGCTCACGCAGGCTGTCCACACCCTTGGGCTTCCACACACGCAGGAAGATGAAACCCGCGCCGAGGGAGACGATGCAGGCCACGACGTTGGTGAGCTGGTAGGCGAAGAAGGTAGCCGCGGCCCACTGGGCAATGGCGAAGGAGATGCCGATGACGGCCGCGGCGGGGCCGGCCTCCTTAACACCGCGCATGCCGTCAAGGATAAAGAGGATGAAGAAAGGCACGACGGCGGCAATGAGCAGGACCTGGAGGGAAATCAACGCGGCGATGTCAGCGGTCTGCTCGGCGGTGCGCCCGCCGACCGAGCCCGCGGTGGTGACTGGGATGCCCACCGCGCCGAAGGCCACGGGCGCGGTGTTGGCAATGAGCACCGTGGTGGCCGCCTTGAGCGGCTTAACACCCAAGGCCAGGATCATGGTCGCCGTAATCGCCACGGGGGCGCCGAAGCCGGCGAGGGCCTCCAGCAGGCCGCCGAAGCAGAAGGCGATGAGGATGGCCTGGATGCGGATATCGCCATCGCCCAGCAAGTCAAAGGTCTTGCGCAGGTCATTGAATCGTCCGGAAGCCACGGTCACTTCGTAGAACCAGATGGCGGTGATGATCACCCAGACGATGGGGAAGAGGCCGAAGAGCCCGCCGCGCACCGCGGAGGACAATGCCATGCCGGTGGGCATGCCCATGCCGAAGACGGCGATGAGAAGCGCTACGAGGAGCGCTACCGCACCCGAGGTGTGGGCGCGGGCCTTGAGTCCCAAGAGCATGATGAAGAACGCGATGAGCGGCAGCGTGGACACCAGCGCGGTAAGCCCCACGTTGCCAGCTATGGCGTCGGTGGTGATTGTGAATGTAGACATAACGCTCACTTCAGGTTGAGTCCCGCCGGCGTCCCTGCGGTGGTCCCCGCGGTGTGGCACCACAAGTTTCGGCCGGGCGAGAGAGGCGAAAGAATAAATCGATTCAGATATCAAGTTTAGGGTAAAACCATGCGAGTGCTTGTGTCGCCGGATTCACACTACGGGGGTGGGTGACCTTGCTAACGTCCGCGACCTGATAGTGCCTCCCAGCGGCGGGGACGATAGACTTTGGCCCTATGAATCCTGAAGATCTTTCCGTCCTGATCAAGAACACCGCTGCCGCCGTGCTCACCGAGCATGAGCTGGACGCATCAGTCCTGCCAGAGACCGTGACCGTGGAGCGCCCGCGCAACCCGGAGCACGGCGATTACGCCACCAACCTGGCCCTCCAGGTGGCTAAGAAGGCTGGCGCCCAGCCGCGCGAGTTGGCGCAGTGGCTTGCCGACGCCCTTGCAGGCAACGACGCCATCGATGAGGCCTCCATCGCGGGCCCGGGATTCCTCAACATTCGCCTCGCTGCCGCCGCGCAAGGTGCCATCGTGGCGCAGGTTCTCAATGCGGGTACGGACTTCGGCAGCAACTCCACCTACCAGGGCAAGAAGATCAACCTGGAGTTCGTCTCCGCGAACCCGACTGGTCCCATCCACCTAGGTGGTACCCGTTGGGCCGCCGTGGGTGACTCACTCGGCCGCGTGCTCGAGGCCTCCGGTGCGGACGTGACCCGCGAGTACTACTTCAACGATCACGGCGGACAGATCGACCGTTTTGCTCGCTCCCTCGTGGCCGCGGCCAAGGGCGAGCCCACCCCGGAGGATGGCTACGGCGGAGACTACATCAAGGTCATCGCGCAGGCGGTAGTGGAGAAGAACCCCAGCGCCCTTGAGGGCAGCGATGCCGAGGTCCAGGAGAACTTCCGCGCTGACGGCGTGGAGATGATGTTTGCCCAGATCAAGGAGTCCCTCCACGAATTCGGCGTGGACTTCGACGTGTACTTCCACGAGAATTCCCTCTTCGAATCCGGTGCCGTGGAGAAGGCTATCCAGACGCTCAAGGACAACGGCAAGCTCTACGAAGCCGAGGGCGCGTGGTGGCTGAAGTCCACCGAATACGGCGACGATAAGGACCGCGTGGTCATCAAGTCCGATGGCAATGCCGCCTACATCGCCGGTGATATCGCTTATGTGGCCGATAAATTCGACCGCGGCCACGACCTGGCCATCTACATGCTGGGCGCTGACCACCACGGTTACATCGCCCGCTTGCGTGCCTCGGCCCAGGCTTTGGGTTATGACCCGGAGGCCGTCGAGGTGCTCATCGGCCAGATGGTGAATCTGGTCCGCGACGGTAAAGCGGTCAAGATGTCCAAGCGCGCGGGAACCGTTATCACCTTGGATGACCTCGTCGAGGCCATCGGCGTCGACGGCGCGCGCTACTCGCTGGTGCGCTCCTCCGTGGACTCCAGCCTGGACATTGACTTGGGCCTGTGGGCCTCCCAGTCGTCCGATAACCCGGTCTACTACGTGCAGTATGGCCACGCCCGCATCTGCTCGATCCTGCGCAAGGCCACGGACCTGGGCTTCGACACTGCCGCGCTTGGCGACGCCCCCCTCGACCTCCTCACCCACGACAAGGAAGGCGACCTCATCCGCACCCTGGGCGAGTTCCCCGAGGTTGTGGCCACCGCCGCCACGCTGCGTGAACCGCACCGCATCGCGCGTTATGCCGAGGAGCTTGCCGCCGTGTTCCACCGCTTCTATGACCAGTGCCAGGTGCTGCCGAAGGTAGGCGAAGAGACCGAACCGATCCACTCCGCGCGCCTCGCTCTGGCTGCAGCCACCCGCCAGGTCATGGCCAATGCCTTGACCATGGTCGGGGTCAGCGCGCCGGAGAAGATGTAAGAAAAGGTATCGATGACTGATTTCAATTCTCTTCCGGCCCACGTGTGGCCGCGCAACGCCGCTCGAGACTCGAATGGTGTGGTCTCGATTGGCGGTGTAGCGCTGACGGACTTGGCCGCCGAATACGGCACCCCGCTCTACGTCTTCGACGAGCAGGACTTCCGCTCGCGCTGCCGGGATATGGCCCAAGCCTTCGGCGGGCCCGACCACGTGCACTATGCCTCCAAGGCATTCATCACCAAGCGCATCGTGCGCTGGGTTGACGAGGAGGGCTTGTGCCTCGACGTGGCCTCCCTCAACGAGGCCAAGCTGGCCCTGGCCGCAGGCTTCCCGGCGGAGCGCATGACCGCCCACGGCAACAACAAGGAAGACGAGTACCTGCAGCTGTGCGTGGACAACGGTATCGGGCACGTTGTCCTCGACAACGAGGAGGAGCTCTCGCGCCTCAATAGTATCGCGGCGTCCGCCGGCCGCGTGCAGCCGGTGATGATCCGCGTGAAGCCCGGCGTGGATGCACATACCCACGAGTTCATCGCCACGGCGCACGAGGATCAGAAGTTCGGCATTTCCCTGTCCACCGGTGCCGCCTTCAACGCCGCGCAGAAGGTGCTGGAATCCGCCAACCTTAAGCTTGTGGGCCTGCACTGCCACGTGGGGTCTTCGGTGTTTAATGCTGATGGTTTCAAGCTGGCCGCCGAGCGCGTGCTCAGCCTGTACAAGCGCATCCACTGCGAGCTCGGCGTTGCCCTCGAGGAGCTGGACTTGGGCGGCGGCTTCGGCATTCCCTACATGGAATACGAGGAAGCGCTCGACGTCGCCACGCTGGCCAAGGATCTGCTCGACGCCGTGGAGCGCACCGCCACCGAGCTCGACATCACGCCGCCCTTCGTACTGGTGGAACCCGGTCGCTCCCTGGTGGGTGCCTCTGCGGTCACCGTGTACCGCGTGGGCACGGTCAAGGATGTGGAGACCGGCAAGGCGGATCTGCCGATGCGCCGCTACCTCTCCGTGGACGGCGGCATGTCCGATAACATCCGCCCAGCGCTTTATGGCTCGGAGTACGACGTGCGCGTGGTCAACCGCCGCACCCGGGGCGAGCCCGTGGATTCGCGCATCGTGGGCTTCCACTGCGAGTCCGGTGACATTCTGGTCAACGAGCGCCGTTTCCCCTCGGATATCACCACCGGTGATCTCCTCGCCTTCGCCACCACCGGCGCCTATCAGTACATGATGGCCTCGCGCTATAACGGTGCTCTGCGCCCGGCGGTCGTGTCCGTGCGCGACGGCAAGGCCCAGCTCATGCTGCGCCGGGAGACGGTGGAGGACTTGCTGGCGTTGGACGTCGATTAGCGCGGCGTTGTCACAGCTCACCGTATTTTATTCACTATGACATGGCCGGTCGCGCCCAGTGCCGGCCATTTTGTATAGAAATAGACAGCTCGTTCTGTATAGTGATGGGCTAGCACGTAAGAATCAAACGCAACATCAACAAAGGGACACCATGACGACGAACCGTAGCAAGAAGCCCGAAGGCGAACCAGTAGGTATTGCGCTGCTTGGGTTTGGCACCGTAGGCGCCGAGGTTTTCCGCCTCGTGCAGGAGAATGCGGACGCTTTTGCGCACCGCATCGGCGGCCCGGTGGAGATCCGCGGCGTTGCCGTGCACAACAAGAACAAGCTGCGCCCAGGCGTGCCGGAGGAGCTGCTGACCGACGACGCCAAGGCGCTTGTCCTGCGCGATGATATCGACCTCGTCGTCGAGGTTATCGGCGGCATTGACTTCCCGCGCGAGCTCGTTCTCGCCGCCCTTAATGCTGGCAAATCCGTGGTTACCGCCAATAAGGCCCTCGTGGCCGCGCACGCTGATGAGCTGGCGGAGGCTGCTGAGCGCGCCGACGTCGACCTTTATTTCGAGGCCGCCGTGGCTGCCGCCATCCCGGTCGTCGGCATGCTGCGCCGTTCCCTGGCCGGTGACAAGATCCAGCGCATCTCCGGAATCGTAAACGGAACCACCAACTTTATCTTGGACGCTATGGAGACCACCGGCGCCTCCTACGAGGACGCGCTGGCTGAGGCCACCCGTCTGGGCTACGCCGAGGCCGATCCCACCGCGGACGTGGAGGGCCACGACGCCGCCTCTAAGGCTGCCATCCTGGCCTCCCTGGGGTTCTACACCCGCCTGACCTTCAACGACGTCTATTGCGAGGGCATTTCCAAGATCACCGCGGACGATATCGCGGCCGCCAACCAAGCCGGTTATTCCATCAAGCTGCTCGCTATTTGTGAACGCTTGGTTGATGAGGAAACCGGCGCGGAATCCGTCAATGCCCGCGTGCACCCGACTCTGGTCCCGAAGGATCACCCGTTGGCGTCGGTTAGCCAGTCCTACAACGCCATCTTCGTCGAGGCGGAGGCCGCCGGTTCCCTGATGTTCTACGGCAACGGTGCCGGCGGCAACCCGACGGCTTCGGCTGTGCTGGGTGACGTCATCGGCGCCGCACGCAACATTGTCCACGGCGGCCAAGCGCCGGGGGAGAACACCTACGCCAACCTACCTATTGCGGAGTTCGGAGAAGTGGAAACTCGTTATCACGTCGACATGGAAGTTGAAGACCGCACCGGCGTGCTTTCTGCCATCTCCGGTGTCTTTGCCCGCCACGGGGTTTCCCTGCGCACCGTGCGCCAGGAGGACGGCGATGCCACCGCTCGCCTCATCGTGGTGACCCACGCGGCGAAGGAAGCGGTGCTCGAGGAGATCGTCGCAGCCCTCGGCGAGCTCGATGAGGTCAAGGCCGTTCACTCCGTCATCCGCCTGGGCGTATAGGGACTCAGAGAGAACAATGAGTATCGATATCGAAGTAGGCACCAAGGTCACCGTCCAGGTCCCAGCATCCTCGGCCAACCTGGGCCCGGGCTACGACACCCTGGGTATTGCGCTGAGTCTCTACGACACCGTGGAGGTGGAGGTCACCCGCTCCGGCCTGGAGGTGGAGATCTTCGGCGAGGGCGCTGACGAGCTGCCACGCGATGGCTCCCACCTCGTTGTCAAGGCCATCCGCTCAGCGCTGAAGGCTGCCGACGTGGAGGTCTCCGGCTTGCGCGTGGTGTGCACGAACAACATCCCGCAGTCCCGTGGCCTGGGCTCCTCGGCGTCCGCCGCGGTGGCCGGCGTGGCCTCGGGCAATGGCCTGGCGGGATTCCCGCTTTCGGAACAGCAGGTTGTGCAGCTGTCCTCGGCGTTCGAAGGGCATCCGGATAACGCAGCTGCCTCTGTGTTGGGCAACGCCGTGGTCTCTTGGACCACCGTGCCTGTCGACGGCCGCTCGCTGCCGGAGTACCGTGCCGCGACCTTGGACGTGCACCCGAGGATTAAGGCCACGGCCTTGGTACCGGACTTTCATGCGTCGACGCAAGCCGTGCGCCGCGTGCTGCCCTCGCACGTCACGCATGCCGATGCCGCCTTCAACGTCTCCCGCACTGCAGTAAACGTGGCGGCGCTGACCACCTACCCGGACCTGCTGTGGGAGGGTACCCGCGACCGCCTGCACCAGCCCTATCGCGCTGATGTCCTGCCGGTCACCGCGGAGTGGGTGAACCGCTTGCGCAACCGCGGCTACGCCGCCTATCTCTCCGGCGCTGGCCCCACCGTCATGGTCCTGCACACCGAGCCCATCGAGGAGGAGATCCTCGATGATGCCCGCGGGCAGAACCTGCGCGTGCTGGAGCTGGAGGTCGCCGGGCCGGTCTCCGTCGAGCGCGGTTAGCCTAGCTAGCTGCTCTCTTCCACATCGATTCGGCACACGCCGTTTCCGGCTTTAGGAATGAGCTTCAGGCTAAGCCGCCCGCCGGAATCGGCAGCCGCTTGATCTAGGTAACCATCATGGATGGCGCAGACGAAGGGGGAGGGCTGAATTCCGGCCGTGACGAACGGGCAGGCGTGGAGTTGCACTGTGGTGCGGCCTTCCTCGGCGAATTGCTCCACCGAGGTTACCGGGTCAAAGCCCATATCGCGCATCGTCCGGTAGAGCGGTGCCAGTGCCTCAGCACCGCGGCTGTTCGCCGTGGCTTTAGCCCACGCGCGGCCGATCTCTCGTGCTTGCTCGGATGAAAAGTCATTGAGCTGCTCTTTATCCGCCAGCGCTGTGACCAAGACGCTAATCAGCGTGACGTATTCCTCCGCCACCGAACGGTTGTCGGGTACTCGTACTTGGAAGATCAGGGAGGGGCGCCCGCGCCCGTGCGCTGGGGCGGTAACTACCCGCACCGCGCCGGCGTTAACGAGCTCATCAAGGTGGCCGCGCGCGGTGTTAACGTGCATCCCCAGTTCCTGTGCAATCTCGGCGGCACGTGCTCCTTGCGGGAATGTCTGCAGGGTTGAGAGAACCTCGCTCTGTTTGGGGGAGAGCTTCATCGTGTCAGGAAACAGCTCAGTAGACGAGCGCGGGCTATGCGCAGATGACGTAGACATAAACGGCCTCTCCTTGGACAATGCTACGAGGATCTTACATCTGCTCGCAGCTCTTCCCCTATTTCAGCGCATAAAGCCTTAAAGCAGCGGAATCGAGGAACACAGGCACAACCTCACCGGGGGCCTTGCTGTGTGCCGGTTGGTCTAGAGTCACCCGTTGGCCATCGATCTCCACCAGGGTTGAGCTGCCCAAGTCAGCAAGAATTGTGGCGCTC
This sequence comes from Corynebacterium sp. HMSC068H04, assembly GCF_001811255.1. Classification (NCBI taxonomy): domain Bacteria; kingdom Bacillati; phylum Actinomycetota; class Actinomycetes; order Mycobacteriales; family Corynebacteriaceae; genus Corynebacterium; species Corynebacterium sp. HMSC068H04. The sequence continues at coordinate 65,160 of NZ_KV803984.1, read as the reverse complement.
AGCGCCCCGGCGTTGTCGAAGTTCAGTGCGCTCTGGGGGAAGGCCGCCCAGTGGTCACCGCTGCGAGCAGGAGTGAACACTCCATCGCGGAGGCTACCCCGTAGCAGATTGACGCCTGATAGCTCCGCCATGAAATGAGTGGTGGGCTGCTCCAGTAGCTGATCCACGGGTCCTTGGGAGATGACCTCGCCGGCTTCCATCACAGCGATGTCATCCGCCAGCGTGGTGAGGTCCACGCGGTTGTGAGTGACAATGATGGTGGTGCGGTCGGCCGCCGAGAGGCGCAACAGGTGGCGCCACCGGGCGGCTGATTCGACGTCCATGGCGGCAAAAGGCTCGTCCACGACCAAGACCTCTGGGCGCGCCGCAAGTGCGCGCAGGAGGGCAACCTGCGCGGCCTGCCCGCCGGAAAGCTCGGAAACATGGACCAGCTCCTGCAATCCAGCTGCGTTCAGCAACTCCTGGGTCCTTTGTGCATCCTTGGTCACCATGGTCAAAGCTTGTTCCACGGTGGCAGTGGGTGGTAGCCCGGGGTCCTGGGAGAGCATGACCACACGCTCGGCATTTGTCTGGGCTCCCTGCAAGCGTCCGCTAATGAAACGCATCAACGTGGTCTTTCCCGCGCCGTTGGGGCCAACCACCGCGGTCACGCGCCCGCCACGGAACGTCGTGGTGGTGTCGCCGACCGTGGCTAAGAGATCGCGGGGAGAGTCCTGCGGGGAGGTCATCGTGCGGAGCGCAACCGGGTCCATCGGCTGCAAAGCGCGCACAGCTTGCTCGCGGCGGCGGCGCAGCAGCAGAGGAATTCCGGCCGCGGTGAGCGTGAGGATGGCTATCCCGATCAATACGGCCGACAGCGCATAGGCATTGTCCGCGCTGACCTCACGCTCAAGGTAGATGCCGCTGGGCATGGTTCGGGTAGAACCGGGCAGGGATCCGGCGAAGGTGATCGTCGTCCCGAATTCACCCAGCGAGCGGGCGAACGCCAGAGCACCGCCGGTGAACACGGCAGGGAGGATTGCGGGCAGGATGATGCGCCGAAGAATGGTTCCTGTGCTCAGCCCGATGCCCCGTGCGCTGGCCACGACTTCGGGGTCGAGCTGCCGCAGCGCAGAATCCACCGCCACCACCACGAAGGGCAGGGTGACGAATAAGTGAGCTGCCACAACACCGGGAAAGGCGAAAGACACGTGCAGCCCAGCCTGCTCCAAAACCGGGCCAAGCAGTCCGCGGCGCCCGAGCAGCGCGGTGAGCGCCAACCCGCCTACCACGGGAGGCATGGCCAAAGGGAGGTAAACCACCAGCCGCACGAGGTGAGACGCACGGCGTAGCTGCTGGAGCCACAGAGCCAGACAGGTGCCCAGGATCGTGGATAGCAAGGTAGACAACGCCGCCGCGGAAAGGCTGACGCGGAGAAGGTCATGGGTCGCTGGAGCGCTCAGCGTGTCGGCGAGGTTCGGCCAGGGAACTCGCAGCCCGAGGGCGAGCACCGGGGCAAGGATGTAGACCGCAGCGAGCACGCCGGCGGCGATGACCGGCCACGTTGTCCGCGGGCGCTGTTCGTGCAAAATCACGCGTGACACTTAGTCCACCGGGGTAAAACCGAATTTTTCCCAGGTGTTGTCAAAATCCGAGTCGAGGAGGTTGAGGACATCCTGAGCTTCGTCGTGTCGGGGTGAATCAGATACCACCGCGCCCATGATCTCATTGCGGAAGTCTTCCGCGTGGTCGAGTGGGATGGCCTCGACGTCCTCGCTAGCGGCGGCATCGGTGGAGTAGACCCACCCGGCGTCCGCCTCACCGGAGGCGACCTTACCCAGGACGTCAGCTACCTGTCCCTCCAAGGAGGAAGCGTGCAGGTCCCAGTTGTTGGCCTCCATGATGCGCGTAGAGATGGCGCCGCAGGGGACGCTTGGGTCGCAGAGCACGAGGCGTGCCGAGGGATCCAGGTCGGCCGCGGAGCGCAGTCCCAAGGGATTGCCCTTCGGCACCACCATGACCATAACGTTGCTGGCTAAGGCCACGGGTGTGTCAACGGTGCTCTGCGCAGTTGCATCCTCCATGGTCTCCCGGGAAGCCGTGAGGAGCAGATCCGCGGGAGCGCCTTCATTGATTTGCTGAACTAGGGCGGAAGAGCCGCCGTTGTTAAACGCCAGCGGGGTTTCGGATGCGCCGGAGAGGTCGTCATTGAGCACGCGCGTGGAGGAGGCGGCGAAAACCTGCAACGGTTCATCGGAGCTGGAGGAGCAGCCGGCGACAGTCAGCGCGGCGGCGAGAACAGAGACAGCAATTTTCAAGCGGCGCATGGTCAGTTACGTTACGGCATCTTTACGCGGTCCGCGTGAATTTAATATGCACTTCCTTTGGTTCCTTCTTGAGGTATTCACGGTCGAAGGATTCTTCGCGCTGGTCCACCTCGTTGAGCAACGGAAGCGGGTCGTGCGGAGCGATGAGAATCATGGATTCGCCCACGTTGAGGGTGCCCAGCGCTCCATGGATAGCGCCGTGGCGCACCGCGTGGGGAATTTCGGAGGCGTTGAGAGTGGGGATGTCGTGTCCTTTGGAGGCGTCGACAAGCGGCAAGTTCATTGGTGTTATCCCTTTCGAGTTTTAGGCCAGCGGGCGTTGCTGCCCGTGCAACTAATTTACTACGATTATATCCGTGCAAATAAAAATGTCGGATATGCCTCTGCGTGATGTCTCCCTGGCTTCGCGCCGGCGCTGGCACACCCTTGCCTTTAGCCTTGTCGCGTTCTGGATCGCGGTCGGCGTGGGAATCACCGTGGCAAGCTTTTGGGGAGCACCCGTCGTGTGGTGGGACCTCATCCACCCATTTACCCTCGGGGCGCTGACTACCGCGATCCTCGTATTCAGTACCCACTTCACGGAGGCGCTCACCCGCACTCCGGCGGTCGGCTTCCGCGGGGTGGGCGCGCGGGTAGGGCTGGTTCAGGTGGGGCTGGTACTTCTCCTCATTGATCGCGCAGGCTACGACTGGGGTGTGCTTGCGGATATCGGCTCCGCTCTCGTCATCGCTGCCGTTGCGTGGCACCTGTGGGCGCTGTGGACCACGCTCCGGGGCTCTTTGTCTGGTTCTTTCGCTGTGACCGTTCCTTTTTATCTGGCGGCGGCCTGCTTCATGGTGTTCTCGGTGCTACTGGTCATTCTGGCTGCGCACGGGGTAGGGAATTACTCGCTGTTGGTGGCCGCGCACTCACGCGGGATGGTGTGGGGCTTCGGCCTGCTTACCGTCCTGGGCACGGTCATCACGCTGCTGCCCACGTTGACCCGAACCCCAATCTCAGCGGTTGCGCGGGCGCGGTGCAGCCGGGCTTTGACCGTGCATTGCGTGGGGCTGGGGGTGGCCATGCTTGCCGACGCCTCCGGGCTCACCCGCGCTGCCGGCATGGCGCAGCTGCTCACCGTGCTTGCTGCCGTGCTCATCATCCAGCCAGTGCTGGCCGGTGCACTTGGTGGTGAGAAGACCACGGCTAGTGTGTCCGCGATGGCGGGGCTGGTGTGGATGGTGGCGCTCTGCGCCGGTGACGCCGCGGCCACCATCGCAGGGGCCTACCCGCGCGCGGTGACGTTACTGCTCATGCCGGCGTTTCTTGGCACCGGCCTGCTGCAGCTGGTCACCGGGGTGCTCCATCACATGCTGCCCATCCTGGCGGGTGCGGCCCGTCCCGCGCACGGGCATATTGCCGGGTTCCTGCGAGTAGGGCTCATTAATGTGGGTGGCGTGCTCAGCCTCCTCGGCATTGCCGGTGTGTCTGTGGTTGGGCTTATCATGATGGGGCTTGGACTCATCGCCAATAGTGCGGCCCTGGCATGGGCCGTCGCATCATCTCAAGGAGAAGTTCATGTCAAGCGTGCCCGTTAAGAAGGAGCATTCCGAAAAGAAGTGGGCGTCCTGGCTCATCATCATCGTCGCGCTCCTCGCTGTCATTGGACTGGCTGTGTTCAACTCGACCACAGGTAAGCAGGACCCAGCTACGGTGGCATCCGCCGACGCCGTGACTGTTGACGTCTCCGTGGACGGCATGGCCTTTGTCCCGTCCTCCATTGACGTGGCAGCAGGCAGCCACCTCGTAGTGAATTTCACCAACACCGGTGACCAGGTTCATGACCTCAAGATTGGGCGCGAGGAGACGGGCCGGGTGGAACCGGGCGAGACCGTGCAGCTCGACGCCGGAATCATCGAGGAGTCTGTGGAAGGCTATTGCACGATCGCCGGGCACAAGATGCAAGGTATGACGTTCATGGTCAACGTCGACGAGTCAGCATCCGGTGAGCATGATCATGCGGGGGCGTCGGAAAGCACCGGCTCCGCCGGCGCACCGGCGACGGTGCCCTCGGCTGCCGAGCGCATGGCAGCCCGCGAGAACTTTAAGGCTTTTGATGCCTCCCTTGCCCCCGCCGAAGGCGAGCTCCATGAGGAAACGTGGGTGATGACTGAGGAAGAAGTCGAGGTTGCCCCAGGCGTGCGCCAAACCCGGTGGCTTTTCAACGGGCAAGCACCCGGGCCTACCTTGCGCGGCAAGGTAGGGGATAAGTTCCGCATCACCATCAAAAACGAGGGCTCGATGGGGCACTCGGTGGACTTTCACGCGGGTGAGGTCAACCCGGATGAGAACATGAAGTCGATCCAGCCGGGTGAATCGCTGACCTATGAATTCGTGGCACACAGGGCGGGTATCTGGATGTATCATTGCTCGACCATGCCGATGAGCTTGCACATTGCCAATGGCATGGCGGGAGCGGTCATCATCGATCCTCGCGGGGAGGACGCGCTGGCAGACGTCGATGCGGAGTACGTCATGACGGTGAACGAGGTCTTTCTAGCCTCTGCGGGTAAGGAAGCTGAGGGCGCTAACGCGCAGCGCGTCAGCGACGGCGACTATGACCTCACGGCCTTCAATTACTATCCCAACCAGTATGATGTTGCTCCGCTGCGCGCCAAGGTGGGCGATACCGTGCGCATCTGGGTGGTCAACCTCGGCCCGGATCTGCCGTTGAGCTTCCACGTCGTGGGCGAGCAATTCGACACCGTGTACAAGGAAGGCGCCTACCTGATTAAGGGCGCGAAGGATTCCGGTTCCCAGGCGCTGGACCTTTTACCGGCCCAGGGCGGATTCGTGGAGATGACCTTCAACGAGCCGGGGACCTACTCCTTTGTCAACCACCTCATGACGAACGCGGAGAAAGGGCAGCACGGCCAGATTATCGTTGAGTAGCAAGGCGCTCGCGCCGTAGACGTAATTCGTCCAAGGTGTCGATATCGCGCACCGCGGGCGTTGCCTCGACCTCGGCGATGGTGCCCGCGAGCCTCAGTAAGCGCATGGCCGGCTTGTTGCGTGGATCTCCGAGCTCCTCCAGCGCGCGGGTGAGGGTCTTAGTACGCCACAGCGCACACAGCGGTTGTAGGCTCCCGTCGAGGGTAGCCACAGTGACATCCGCGCCCGAGCTAGCCAGAGACTTTTGGAGGGCGGGAAGTACCTGTGGGGAATCCGGGGCATCGACGGCAAAGACTGCTGTGGTAGCCCTCGCGTCACCAGCCAGTGCGGCGTGGCCCGCGGCGATACCTGCAGCTGGCCCGCCGAAGAGGGGGCTTTCGCACACCTGGGGCATGCCCAAACGATAGGGCGAGACGACCGCTACCGGCGCGCCATAAGGAAGCTGGCGCAACAGTCGGTCGATGAGGCGTTCACCGGCGAGCCTCACGCTAGCCTTGTCCACGCCTCCCATGCGTTGGCCGCGCCCGCCGGCTAAAACAATGACACCTGGCACTTCGCTTAACCTTTCGTTCCGGGCAGCTCGCGGGACCAATCACCGGAGCGGCCCCCGGACTTCGCGGTGATGCCGCAGCGCCGGATATAGGCGGAGCGGTCAACGCCTTTGACCATGTCAATGAGCGCCAAGGCGGCGATGCTCACCGCGGTGAGCGCCTCCATTTCCACGCCGGTGCGGTCGGCGGTGCGCACTGTGGCTTCGATGAAGACGTGGTCTTCACGCAGCTCAATGTCCACCGCACAGCCATGCACCCCAATGGTGTGGGCCAGCGGAAGGAGATCTGGAACCTTCTTGGCAGCCGCGATGCCAGCCACACGCGCAACCGCAAGCACGTCCCCCTTAGGCACGGTTCCCTCCCGCAGCGCGGTGAGAACTTCTGGTGAGCACGCGACCTCGCCTTGGGCGGTAGCGGTGCGTACCGTGGGCTGCTTTTCGGTGACGTCCACCATATAGGCGGAGCCGGCGTCGTTGAGGTGAGTGAACTTCATGTCTAAACAGGGATCCTTTCCTAGCGTGGACCTAGCCTAGCTGACGAAGAGTGGGCCGATCCGGGTGTTCAGATGCGCGATTTTTGGCAGCAATGGAGGGGTGGGGGATGTGGAGGTGGATTGTGAAGCTAGTAGGGGTAGACGGTAAGTTGCTCGCCGGCGGCGACCGGACTCGTCAGCAGCGCAAAGCCGTGTGTGCCCGGAAGGGCGGCAACGTGGTGGCTGCGCATACGCGGACCCGGCGGTGGGCTTGCGGTAATGGATTCCGCCATGGTGATGGAGCACGGCTGAATGAGCGGGTGGTGAGGTTCGGGGAAGTCCGCACCGGCGACGGCCGTGAGGCACGGCCGGTCCTTGACACCCATGGGGCGGGGCAGTCCGCGCAGAGATCGCAGCAGTTGGGTGAAGTAGAGGTGTGCGGAGACAAACGCCGCCACCGGGTTGCCCGGCAAACACACCACGGGGATACCGTCCCAGAGCGCATGGCCCTGAGGCGCGCCGGGCCGTTGGTTGACGTGGCCGAAGCAGTAAGAATCGCGTTCCACGGCATCCTCAATCACGGCGCGGACTACGTCAAAGGCGCCGGCCGAGACGCCGCCGGTGGTGACAATGAGATCGGAATCCGCAGCGGCCGCGTTGAAGCGACGGCGTAGCTCAATGGGGGAATCTCCACAGACCGTGCGGGTGATTTCGCAGAGACCGGTGGAAGAAATAAGGGCTTCAAGCATGGGCCCATTCGAATCGGAAAGCTGGCCGTTGATCAGCTCCTCACCCGTGGCAATGATGGTCACTCGTGGGATGCGGTGAACCACGGCGCTGTCAACGCCGGAGGAGAGAGCGGCGGCGATAAGGGGGGCGTCGACAAGCGTGGCAGATCCAGCGAGTTGGTGGCCGGCGTCGATGTGGGAGCCGCGTCGCCGGATATGGTTACGGTCGGGCAGGTGGTGCACCGTGACGGTTTCAGGCACAGGTCCGGGCCCCGGGGGCACATCGGTGTTTTCTACTGGTATGACCAGGCCATCAAAACCCTCCGGAACCTCCCCGCCAGTCATAATTCGCACCGCGGTCCCAGGACGCGGGACCTGGGCGGGTGAGCCTGCTGGGACATCACCTATAACAGGCAGCGTGAATGGGGTGGGTAAGTCATCAGGTGACGCCGGAGTTGGGATGAGGAAGCCGTCCATCGCCGAATTATCCCGCGGCGGGAGGGGAAGACGGGCGAAGAGTGGCTTGGCCAGAACGCGGCCTTGTACAAGGGGAGCGCGCTCAGCAGGCAGGGCGCGAATCAATGCGTGGAGGCGGTCGAAATACTCCTCGATGCTTAAGTCAGTGCCAGTGCTTGTCATTGCACCCAATCTAGCCGCCGATGGCGGACATCGGGCGATCGGGCTGGAGGAATCCTTCATCATCCACACCATGGCCCGGCAGCTTCTTCCACATTTCGCCCGCCCACGCGGCGGCGAGTTCCGCGTCGCTAGCGCCGCTGCGCAACAAGTCCCGCAAGGACGTCTCCGAGTTGCCGAACAAGCAATTACGCACAGCGCCGTCCGCAGTGAGTCGCGTGCGGTCGCAATTGCCGCAGAAAGGCCTTGTCACGGATGCGATGACGCCGATTCGGCCTACCTGTATTAAGCCATCGCGCGCTTGCGCGGTCCACAGTGCGGCGGGGGCGGAGCCTCGGGGCTTCTGCACAGGCGTGAGCTCGAATTCTTCTCCCAAACGAGCCAAAATATCTTCTGCGGTGACCATCCGGGAGCGTTCCCATTCTTCGCGCGGACCTAGTGGCATCTGTTCGATGAAGCGCAGCTGCGCGCCTCGCTCGAGGCAGTAGCGTGCCAAGGGGACGATGTCCTCTTCATTTACTCCGGGCATAACTACGGCATTAACTTTGACCGTGCCCAGACGCCCTTCGCGGTGGGCGGTTGTGGAGGCTTCGATGGCGGCGAAGACATCGCCGAGCCTGTCGCGCCGGGTGAGGCGGGCGTAAAGCTCAGGATCAATGGTGTCTAGGGAGATATTGACGCGGTCCAGCCCCGCCTCAATGAGACCGTCCAGGCGGCGGGGGAGTCCCAAGCCATTGGTCGTCAGTGCGGTGGCGGGGGCCAACTTTTCGTCTGTGCGTAGCTGTGTGGTGGCGGCGATAATCTTCTCTAGCGACTTGCGCAGCAAAGGTTCGCCGCCGGTAAAGCGCACCTGGCGAATGCCCAAATGGGTTACGGCAATCCTGATGAGGCGGATGGTCTCGTCGTCGCTGAGCGTCTGTGCAGTGGGCATCCACTCGAGGCCCTCGGCGGGCATGCAATAAGTGCAGCGGAGGTTGCAGCGATCGGTCAGCGAGACTCGAAGGTCGCGCGCTTGGCGTCCATAACGGTCGAGCAAGTCACGGCGACCATCGCTTAACGCAGGCGGGAGGTCCGGAGGCGTTGCGTCGGCCCCGCCGCGGGTGGTCCCGCGCGGGGAGGGCGTAGGCAGAAAGACGCGATCAGACATTAACCACACTTTAGCCGGAGTAATAGCAGATCTATAGTCGCACGGCCCCTCTACTGCGTGGCGCCCTCTTCGGTATCGAGGCGCTGCGCCTCGCCCGGGCCCTTCAGCCGGATGATGTTATAGGCGCCCTCGGCAAGATGGGCACGAAGATCCTTCTTGTCGAACTTGCCCACCGAGGTCTTGTCGATGGACTTCACGAAGGTCCAGTACTCCGGCAGCATCCACGATGGAAGCTCAGAGCGCATCCCGTCACGCAGGCGCTCGGCGGTCTCAATCGTGGGGCTGATATCCGCCGCAAGAACGGTCACAGCTAGTGGGCGTTCGACCCACTGCTTGTCGGGGTAGCCAATGACGGCGCATTCGAGCACCACCGGGTTGGCCATGATGAGGTTTTCCAACTGGACGGAGTAGATCCACTCGCCGCCGGACCGGATGACATCGCGCGCGCGATCCTCCACGGTGAGGAAGCCATCCTCGTTGACGTATCCGACGTCACCAGTGCGCAGCCAGCCGTCGGCCGTGAACTTGGCGGCGGCGTCTTCGACGTCCTTCCCGCGGAATTCGTGGGCGGCGCCGCCGTCCTCTGAGGTGGGCGAGTGATAGTAGGAGCCGGTCACCAGGTTGCCGCGCACCTGGATCTCGCCGGCATTACGGTCCGTGGTGTTGACCACGTGGCCGTCATTGACCACCCGGTATTCCAGGGAGGAGGGGAAGCGCCCCTGGGAAATGCGGTAGGCCCACCGGGCCTCACCCGAAGCACCTGAGGGCGGGCGCGCCACGGTACCCACCGTGGTGGTTTCCGCCATGCCCCACACGTGAACCACGTCCACGCCATAGCGCTCCTCCCAGCTCTTGATGAGCTGCGGCGGAACGGGCGATCCGCCGGCGAAAATCTCCGTCAGCGTCATGCGCTCCGGCGGATTCTTGAGGTAGTGCACGAAGAGCTGAATCCAGATGGTGGGCACGCCATGCGCCACGCGTGGGGAGGTGGCGGCGATGATCTTGGCCAGGGTAGCGGGGGAGACGTCGGCGTCGGGAAGCACCAGCGGCGTGCCCGTCATCCACGCCGCAAAGGGAACGCCCCAGCTCAACACGTGATAGATGGGGATGCAGCACAAGAAGGTCTCACCATGGGTCACGCACAGGGAGTCGGAAGAACGCAACTGCATCCCCTCCAAAAACAGGGCGCGGTGCGAGTAGAGCACACCTTTCGGCGCGCCGGTGGTGCCAGTGGAGTAGCACAGGGCGGCAGCGGTGTGCTCATCCAACACCGGCCAGTTGTACACGGTGGAGCGCCCATCCAGAAGCTGTTCGTAGCTATAAACCTCAACGTTGCCCGGCAGTGGGGTGCTGGGCTTGTCGACGCCCGTGAATACCACCGCGCGCACGCACTCCACTCCGTCTAATACGCGGGCGAGCTGCTCCGCTAACCGGGCATCTGCGACGATGACGCGAACCTCGGCGTGGTTGATGATGTGCCGGATCTGGTCATTCATGAGCTGCTTGTTGAGCGGCGTAAACACCGCTCCCTTGCAGGCCGTGCCGAAAAGCACTTCGAGGTGTTCGGCGCAATTCCACATCAGGGAGCCCACGCGTTCATCACCAGTGATGCCGAGCGTGTCATGCAGAGCGTGGGCGAAAGCGGCGGCGCGTGCACCGATATCGGCGAAGGTCGTCTCTTCGCGTTCGTTGCCGGGATTGGCGCTGTGCCACGTTACTACCTGAGTTTGGCCGTGGACGGAGGAGCCGTACTCCAGGATGCGGGTGAGGGACAGCGGGATATCCTGCATTGTGGAGAGCATGCGCACCACTTTAGCCGTGTCAGTGTGAGCGCGGTGGATGGATGCGGTATAGTTGTTCGCGACTGGCGGGGAAAGCCTTCCTCGCACCTCCGAGCTCCCTCCACGGTGCGCACACCTGCGGTGAAAAACTCACGGCAGTCCAACGGTGCGCGCGGCAATGAGAGGGTAGAGATACGCTCGCAGTCGCCTTCTTAAAATATCTCCCCGCGATTGACCCGCGGCCGCTTCCTTGAGTTCTTTTCGGAGTTCTGCAAGGAGTTCTTCACGTTCTGCTCCGCAGGGCCGGAGAGGGGGGAGAGCCAAAGAAAACCACCGCCCACGGGGATCGCGGTTGCGTGAACTCGCTGGTGGCGGCGGACCATCTCAATTACACACTGGCTTCCAACGCCCACGTGGAGCGGCACCACGCACAGTGCGGGTGCGGCTGAACAGACGGCGCGCGTTGGTGAAGCGACGAAAGGATATCCGTGAGCGATACGGACAAGACCGCAGCACAGGATCTCGCGTCCCTGAAGCTGCCGGAATTGCGCAAGCTGGCTGCGGAGCGCGGACTTCGCGGCGTCTCCGGACTGCGCAAGGGGGATCTCATCACCGCACTGACCACCGGCCAGGTGCCGGCGCGCGGCGCGAAGGCCGCTGCCCAGGCGGAGCCCAAGAAGGACGAACAGCCGCGCCGCGCTACCCGCAAGGCTTCTCGCCCTGCCGGCGCCGCAGACCAGGAGTCCGAGCAGCCGGAGCAGGATAAGAAGCGCAAGCAGGACCAGCCGAAGCAGCAGAATGATGAAGCTGCCAAATCTGACAAGGCTGATAAGTCCGAGCACAACGACGGTAACGACGAGCACCGCTATGAGTCCCGCTCCCAGGCTCGCCGCGCCCGCCGCAACCGCGCCCGCCGCCAGGAGCGCGAGGCCCGCGAAGAGGCCAAGGGTAACGGCAATGGGAACAACAACGGTGCCGAGGCCAATAACGGCAAGTCCGAGGACAACCAGTCCCGCGGTGGAAACAACTCCGATAACGGTGATCGCGGCAACGGTGGCAATAACGGGGGCGGCCACAACAATAACCGCCGCGACAACCACCGCAACGACGATGACAACAACGGCGGCGGCCGCCGAAACCGCCGTAACCGCCGTAACCGCCGCGGGCGTGACCGTGATGGTGGCGGCAATGGCGGCAACGATCTGCAGATCCGCGAGGGCGATGAAGTACAGGTAGTCGGCGGCATCCTGGAGGTCGTGGACAACAACGTGGCCTTCCTGCGCACCACCGGCTACCGCGCGGCCAGCTCCGATGTCTTTGTCAACAACAACCTCGTGCGCCGCCTGGGTCTGCGCTCCGGCGACGCGCTGACCGGCAAGGTCAAGGTTTCTGGCCCGACCCACACCCACGGCAACGGCCGCAACCGCCGCAAGTACAACCAGCTGGTGGAGGTCGACACCGTCAACGGACTGGATCCGTCGACTGCGAAGGACCGCCCGGACTTCTCCAAGCTCACCCCGCTTTACCCGAACCAGCGCCTGCGCTTGGAGACGGACCCGAAGATCCTCACCACCCGCGTCATCGACCTCATCATGCCGATTGGTAAGGGCCAGCGCGCGCTGATCGTCTCCCCGCCGAAGGCCGGTAAGACGACGATCCTGCAAAACATCGCCAACGCCATCGCCACGAACAACCCGGAGTGCTACCTCATGGTGGTCCTCGTGGACGAGCGCCCCGAAGAGGTCACGGACATGCAGCGCAGCGTCAACGGTGAGGTCATCGCCTCCACCTTTGACCGCCCGCCGTCAGAGCACACCTCCGTGGCGGAGCTGGCCATCGAGCGCGCCAAGCGCCTGGTGGAGCAGGGCAAGGACGTCGTCGTCCTCCTCGATTCCATTACCCGCCTGGGCCGCGCCTACAACAACTCCTCCCCGGCTTCCGGTCGCATCCTGTCCGGTGGTGTGGACTCCAACGCCCTGTACCCGCCGAAGCGCTTCTTGGGTGCTGCCCGCAACATCGAAAACGGTGGCTCGCTGACCATCATCGCCACCGCGATGGTGGAAACCGGCTCCACCGGTGACACGGTCATCTTCGAGGAATTCAAGGGCACCGGCAACGCCGAGCTCAAGCTCGACCGCGCCATCTCCGAGCGCCGCATCTTCCCGGCCGTGGACGTCAACCCGTCCGGCACCCGCAAGGACGAACTCCTCCTGGTTCCGGAGGAGGCGCGCATCATGACCAAGCTGCGCCGCATCCTTTCCGGTCTGGATTCTTTTGCTGCCATCGATTTGCTGATCAAGCAGCTCAAGAAGACCCGCTCCAACGGCGAATTCCTCATGCAGGTGGCCTCGTCTGCGCCCATGGCGGCAGATATGGATGAGGAGGACTACAAATAATGTCGAACCAGGTTTCCCTCGTTGATGACATCGTCTCCGAGTACCAGGGCATCGAGATGCAGATGGCTGACCCGGACGTAGCCGGAGATCAGAAGCAGTTCCGCAAGCTGTCCAAGCGCTACGCTGAACTGCGCCCCATCGTTGCTGTCAACGATGAACTTGTCCAGGCCCGCCAAGACCTGGCCGACGCCAAAGAGATGGCCTATGAGGACCACGAGTTCCAGCCCGAGGTTGAGCGCCTCGAACCGCTCGTCGTGGAACTGGAGGAGAAGCTCGCGGATCTGCTTGCTCCGCGCGATGAGCAGGACTCTGAGGACATCATCATGGAGATCAAGGCCGGTGCCGGCGGCGAAGAGGCAGCACTTTTCGCTGGCGACCTAGCCCGCATGTACGAGCGCTTCGCCGACAAGGCCGGCTTCCAGTGGGAGGTCCTGGGCCTCAACGAGTCCGACCTCGGTGGCGTCAAAGACATGTCCATCTCCTTCAAATCCAAGACCCCGTCTCGTGATGGCGCGTGGAGCGTGTTCAAGTTTGAGGGCGGCGTGCACCGCGTGCAGCGCGTCCCGGTGACCGAGTCCCAGGGCCGCATCCAGACCTCCGCAGCCGGTGTGCTGGTCTACCCGGAGCCGGAAGAAGTCGAAGCAGTCAACATCGATGACAAGGACATCCGCGTCGACGTCTACCGCTCCTCCGGTAAGGGCGGCCAGGGCGTGAACACCACTGACTCCGCCGTGCGCATTACCCACCTGCCCACGGGCCTGGTGGTGACCTGTCAGAAGGAGCGCTCCCAGATCCAGAACAAGGCGCGCGCCCTGCAGGTGCTGCAAGCCCGCCTGGATCAAATGGAGCGCGAGGCACGCGAGGCCGAGGCCGGCGAGCAGCGTGCATCCCAGGTGCGCACCATGGACCGCTCCGAGCGCATCCGCACCTATAACTGGCCGGAGAACCGCATTACCGATCACCGCATCGGCTACAAGGCCAATAACCTCGACTCCGTTCTCAACGGCGACATGCACGACCTCATCGAGGCCCTGCAGGCCCAGGAGCGCGCCGAGCGCCTCGAGGCCGAGGGCTAGAAGGCTAAGGCACGGTTATTAGCGGTGACTTTTTACACCTATAGGGAGGCGCTTCGTGATGCCACGGAGCGCCTTCGCGCTGCCGGGGTGCCTTCACCCGAATGGGACGCGCGCCTGTTGGCCGCCCACCTCATCCACTGCGGGCACATGGACATCCCCCTCGACGAGCAACCGATCCCTGGGTTTGACGTGGCCTATGGAGCGTTGGTGGGGCGTCGTGAAGCGCGCGAACCACTCCAGCACATCTTGGGCGTGGCGTGGTTCGGTCCGCTCGAGCTTGAGGTCGGCCCGGGCGTGTTCATTCCACGCCCGGAAACGGAGGTGCTCGCCGACTGGGGAGTTAAATTTCTAACGAAATTTAACTCGTTGGAGTCGAAGGAATTTAACTCGTCGGAATCTCCCCGCGTCGTGGACTTGTGCGCTGGGTCCGGTGCGCTCGCGCTCTACGTTGCGCACTACGTGCCACAGGCCGAGGTGTGGGCGGTGGAGCTTGCCGACGCCTCCCTGGCCTACACCCGCCGCAACGCCGCAACCGCAGCGCACGGCGGGGCGGGAACCGTACACGTGGTCCAAGGGGATGTCACCGAGGCGGACCTCTTGCCGGAGCTGCACGGCACCGTTGACCTCGTGCTGACGAATCCGCCATACGTACCGGAGACCCCGGACCTGGAACCGGAGGTCTACCAGGATCCTCACGAGGCAGTGTTCGGGGGAGTAGATGGCATGGAAACCATCAACGCGATGATCCCGACCATCGCTGCGCTGCTGCGCCCCGGTGGCCGCGTGGGCATCGAGCACGACGACGACACCTCCCAACAGGTGCAGGAAGCCCTGCGCGCGCATGGAGGATTTAGCCACATCGAGGTGCTCAAGGATCTCACTGGCACCGCCCGCTTTGTCACGGCACAGCGGGGAGTACAGTAGATTGGTCGAAGATTGGTCGACAAGCCGACACGAACGGGATTAAAGGAGAGACCAATGCAGGGACAGATTTATAACTGTGCGGACGCCGCCGAGCGCGAAGAAGGAATGGCTCTTGCCGTCAAAGCAGCCAAGTCGGGGCGGCTTGTAGTGATGCCCACCGATACGCTCTACGGGCTGGGCTGCGATGCCTTTGATAACGACGCCGTGGCTAGCCTGCTGGCCACCAAGCACCGCGGCCCAGACATGCCGGTACCGGTGCTCGTGGGCTCCTGGGATACCGTCAAAGGCCTCGTCGCGTCGTTGGATGATACCGCCCAAACGCTGATCGAGGCCTTCTGGCCGGGCGGACTATCCATCGTCGTCCCGCAGGCGCCGTCGCTTCCCTGGAACTTGGGCGATACCCGCGGCACGGTGATGCTGCGCATGCCGCTGCACCCCATCGCCATCGAGCTTTTGCGTGAGGTCGGCCCCATGGCGGTGTCCTCCGCGAATATCTCTGGCCAAACCCCACCCACCACGGCGATTGCCGCCAAGCAGCAGCTGGGTAAGGCCGTCACCGTCTACCTCGACGGGGGAGAAGCAGAGGTAGGAAAGCCATCCACCATTATCGATCTGTCTGGCTCCCGCCCTTATCTTTTGCGCGAAGGCGCATTGAGCGCTGAGCAGATCGGAGAGGTCATCGGAGTATCCGCAGAGTCCTTGCGCACCCGCCCGAGCGCCCAATCCTCTTAAGGAGACATCAGTGGCTGGAACCGGAGTGCCGCTGCGCGAGCTAGCGTTGGTGATCTTTGTCGCGGCGGCGTTTACCTACCTCACCACCGGACTGGTGCGTACCTTCTTAGTGCGCAGCGGACAGGTGGCGGAGATTCGCCTGCGCGATAGTCACTCCCAGCCAACACCGCAGCTCGGCGGGGTGGCGATGTTCACGGGTTTTGCGGCCGCCGTCTATCTCGCAGGCCAGCTTCCAGCCTTGACTCGCGGCTTTATGCCCGTCACGCCTGAGATGAATGCTGTGCTGTGGTCAGCCGCAGCCATCGTCCTCGTGGGCGTGGTGGATGACTTGGTGGAGCTGAGCGCTCTGGTCAAGCTCATCGGTCAGCTCGTGGCCGCCGCCATCATGAGCGGGTTGGGGTTGACGTGGACGCTTCTCTTCCTGCCTTTTGGTGATGGAACTACGGTCATTTTGGACCAGGTCCAGGGGACACTCTTGACCACATTCTTCACCGTGTTGCTCATTAACGCCATCAACTTCGTCGACGGGCTCGACGGTTTGGCGGCCGGGCTGGGCATGATCGCCGGCGGCGCTATCTTGGTCTTCTCGCTGACGGTTCTGCACGACCAGGGCGGTGCAGTGTCCGCGTATCCGCCGGCGATTATCGCTGCCGCTCTTGTTGGCGTGTGTGCCGGGTTCCTCCCTCACAACTTTGAGCCCTCCCGCATCTTCATGGGGGATAGCGGTGCGATGCTGATTGGTTTGCTGCTCGCCGCGGCGTCGACGTCCGCCTCCGGCAAGATCAACATGTCTTTGTACGGCACCGTGGACATTGTGGCGTTGATGTCGCCCGTTATCGTCGTGGTCGCCGCGGTCTTTATTCCAGTCCTGGACCTTGTCTGGGCCGTGATTCGCCGAGTATCGCAGGGGCGCTCGCCCTTCGCTGCCGATAAGGCACACATTCACCACCGCCTGCTCTCCTTGGGTCATACGCACCGACGCACAGTACTGGTGCTTTATTTGTGGGTCTCCGCGGTGGCGTTTGGGGCCGTCTCCTTTTCTATCGTTCCGGCCCCTGCGGCCGTGGCTTTGGCGGTTCTCGCGCTTGGCGTGGCCTTCGGTGTGACCCTGATTCCGCTGCGCCAGGGCAAGATTGGGCGTCGGCCGCGGGCTACCAGTGTGGTGCTGGAAACTGATCCTTCCTGAGGTAGGGTATGGGGCTGTGACTGATTCAACGACCTCCGAAGAGCTTTCGCCCTACGACGATCATCGTCGCCCCCTGAAGCGCGCCCTGCGCCTCGGGGTCATCGGCCTTATCGTCGTAACCATCGCGTCCTTATCCATCTGGGGTGGCGTTCGCGGGGTGCCCGGAATTTGGGGAGTGCTCGTCGGCGCGGCCATCGGCGGCGGCTTCGTGCTCTTTACCGCGGCCTCGGTGCTTATTACCGCACGCACGACACCCTCGACGACGATGGCTGTGGTCCTAGGTGGCTGGTTGCTTAAGGTCGTCATCCTCATCATGGTGTTGTTGCTGATCAAGGACCTAGAGTTCTACGACACGATGGCCCTCTTCGTCACCGTCCTACTGGCGCTGGCGGTGACGTTGGGAACTGAGGTATGGGGTGTGGTCACCTCCAACGTGACCTACGTGTCTTAGCCTTTCTCGACCTTTTTCAGTGAGCCACTGCTCCCGGTGACCCCGGGAGGGTGGCTTTTTGTGTAGCGAAATAACGCCGCTTCGGGCGCTCATTACCCCCGTCAAGGTGGGAAAACGCGGGTGTGTGACCAAATACACTTAGTAGGGTTTTGGCAGAATGTGGGCGTTTTATGCGGCCGCACGGCGCTGGGCTGTGCCTTTAGGTTCACAACGCTGCCCCCACGTGCGAAAACTTGAGGGCGAACTGATAGCATTCTCTTCGGGTTACCGCGGGTTAGCGTCATGCTATCCCGAAAAAGTACGGTTTATCCTTGCCCTGTTTACGCTGATGTGCGACGGAGTCCGTGAGCAGGGCAAAGAGCTTGAGACGTCCATCGCACCACATAGCCTTCGACAAGCTGTGTGGCCCGAACACGGGAGAGAACGCTGAGCGTTACGACATTGGCCATGAAGGGTGAGTTTCACGCACCCGAACTGGATCCAGAATTTTTCCCGGGGCACGTAACCGAAGATGGTGGAGTCGTCGATCTTCTTTTCGCCGATTTCGCCAACGGTTGGTTCGCTTTGGATCGCATCATGCTGGTCCGCCTGTTTATGGCGGCTATCTTGGTGCTCCTTTTTGTTGTCGCCTTCAGGAACCCGAAGCTGGTTCCTAAAGGATTGCAGAACGTAGCGGAGCATGCGATTGACTTCGTACGAATTCACATCGCAGAAGACATTTTGGGCCGTAAGGAAGGACGTCGTTTCCTTCCGATCCTGGCCACGATCTTCTTCGGTGTTTTGTTCTGGAACGTAGCAACTATTGTTCCAGCCCTAAACATCTCTCCGAATGCTCGTATTGGTATGCCAATCGTGCTGGCAGTCGTTGCGTACATCGCCATGATTTACGCCGGCGCAAAGCGCTTTGGCTTCGGCAAGTTCGTCAAGTCCTCGGTGGTTATTCCTAACCTTCCGCCGTTGCTGCACGTGCTTGTTGTACCGATTGAGGCTTTCTCTACGTTTGTCATGCGTCCAGTCACGCTGGCTCTTCGTCTTATGGCGAACTTCCTGGCTGGCCACCTCATTTTGGTCCTGTTGTACTCGGCAACGAACTTCTTCTTCTTCCAGTTCAACGGTTGGACCGCACTGAGTGGCCTCACTCTGGTCGCAGCGGTTCTGTTCACGCTGTACGAAATTATCGTCATCTTCCTGCAGGCATACATTTTCGCCCTGCTGACGGCGGTATACATCGAACTGTCGCTGCATGCAGATTCGCACTAACAACAACGCGAACCTCGCGGTTAACTAAATACCCCAGAAATCACCACTTCCCCCGCGGAACAATTCGCGGGAAAACATTGAAAGGGAACGACTTTCATCATGAACGAAATCATTCTTGCTCAGGCTGCTGACGAGTCCACCCTCAAGGGCCTCGGCGCTATCGGCTACGGCATCGCAACCATCGGCCCGGGTCTGGGCATCGGTATCCTCGTCGGCAAGACCGTCGAGGGCATGGCTCGCCAGCCGGAGATGGCCGGCCAGCTGCGTACCACCATGTTCCTGGGTATCGCCTTCGTTGAGGCCCTCGCCCTGATTGGCCTCGTTGCAGGCTTCCTGTTCTAAAGAGCGCTTTACACAAAGTAAATCGAACTTTAAGAACGGAGCCCCATGAACAACGTCATTTACTACCTTGCAGCAGAGGGAAGTGAGCACCTGCCGCTGGAGAGCGGCAACTCCATCCTTCTGCCCAAGATGTACGACTTGGTCTGGTCGATCATTCCGTTCGCCATCATCCTGATTGTGTTCTGGAAGCTTGTTCTTCCGGCATACAACAAGATGCTGCAGGAGCGTGAAGACCGGATCGAAGGTGGCCTTAAGCGTGCGGAGGCTCAGCAGGCCGAAGCAAAGGCCGCCCTGGAAAAGTACAATGCTCAGCTCGCTGATGCTCGAGCAGAGGCTGCGGAGATCCGCGAGCAGGCGCGCGAGCGCGGCAAGCTGATCGAGGCAGAGGCTAAGGAAGCTGCAGAGGAAGAGTCTCGTCGCATCCTGACCGCCGGCGAGAAGCAGCTTGAAGCTTCTCGTGCACAGGTCGTGTCTGAGCTGCGTTCCGACATCGGACAGAACTCCATCAACCTGGCAGAGAAGCTGCTCGGCGGCGAACTTTCGGACGCCACCAAGCAGTCCTCCACGATTGATAACTTCCTGTCCGAGCTCGACACTGTGGCACCGGCCGGAAAGTAGGCAACGATGAAGGCAGCTAGCCGCGAAGCACTCGCTACCGTTGAGTCCAAGCTGGATGAGTTCCTCTCCGGCGACCGCTCGGTGGCGACTGCTACCCAGGCAGGCCAGGACCTCTTCGAGGTGGTCCGCGTCCTCGACGGTGACCGCGAACTGCGTGTCGCGCTGACCGACGACGCCGCTACCTCCGAGGAGCGCAAGTCCCTGGCCCAGACCCTTTTCGGCGGAAAGGTCACCCCGGTTGCACTCCAGGTGCTGCAGGAGGCCGCCGCCGCACAGTGGTCGTCGCCGCGTGATATCGCCCGTGGCCTCATCATCCTCGGCCGCCGCGCACTGCTGCGTGGCGCTGAGTTTGAGGGCAAGCTGGGCCAGGTGGAAGACGAGCTCTTCTCCCTGTCGCGCGTGCTTGACCGCGAAGGCGAACTGACCCAGCTGCTTTCAGACCGTACTGCTACGTCCGATCGTAAGGTCGGGCTGCTGGCAAGCGTGCTCTACGGCAAGGTCACGATGGTTACTGAGGCGCTTGCGCTGCAGGCCATTGGCCGCCCGGAGCAGAACCCGATTGATGATCTCGCCGGTTTGGCGGACACCGCAGCCAAGCTGCAGGGCCGTACCATCGCGCGAGTGACCACCGCGGGTGAGCTGAACGATAGCCAGCGGGCAGCACTCGCTGAAAAGCTGGGCAAAATTTATGGTCGTGCGATGTCCATCCACTCTGAGGTTGACACCAGCCTCCTCGGTGGTATGACCATCCGCGTCGGCGACGAAGTCATCGATGGCTCGACGGCAGGCAAGATTGCTCGCCTTCGTGCGCAGATGGCATAAGCCGAAACGACAGAAACGATTAAGTAATTGCTGGAAGATACTACCGAGAGCAGGAAGAACATGGCGGAGCTGACGATCTCCTCCGACGAGATCCGTAGCGCGATTGCGAACTACACCTCGAGCTACTCCGCGGAGGCCTCCCGTGAGGAGGTCGGCGTGGTCATTTCGGCAGCTGACGGTATTGCGCAGGTTTCGGGCCTGCCGTCCGTCATGGCGAATGAGCTGCTCGAGTTCCCCGGCGGCGTGATTGGCGTCGCACAGAACCTTGACACCAACTCCATCGGTGTCGTGGTCTTGGGCAACTTCGAGTCGCTTAAAGAAGGCGACGAGGTCAAGAGGACCGGCGAGGTTCTCTCCATCCCCGTGGGCGAGGAATTCCTCGGCCGCGTAATTAACCCCCTGGGCCAGCCGATCGACGGCATGGGCCCGATCACCGCTGAAGAGGACCGCGTCCTCGAGCTGCAGGCACCGTCCGTGCTGCAGCGCCAGCCGGTGGAAGAGCCGATGCAGACCGGCATCAAGGCTATTGACGCGATGACCCCGATTGGTCGCGGTCAGCGTCAGTTGATCATTGGTGACCGTAAGACGGGTAAGACCGCTGTCTGTATCGACACCATCCTGAACCAGAAGGCTAACTGGGAATCTGGCGACAAGAACAAGCAGGTTCGCTGCATCTACGTCGCCATCGGCCAGAAGGGCTCCACCATTGCTGGTGTGCGCCACACCCTGGAGCAGCACGGCGCACTGGAGTACACCACCATCGTGGCGGCTCCGGCATCCGACGCCGCCGGTTTCAAGTGGCTGGCACCGTTCTCCGGTGCAGCTCTGGGTCAGCACTGGATGTACCAGGGCAACCACGTCCTGATCATTTACGATGATCTGACCAAGCAGGCTGAGGCCTACCGTGCGATTTCCCTTCTTCTGCGCCGTCCGCCGGGCCGCGAGGCTTACCCGGGCGACGTCTTCTACCTCCACTCCCGTCTGCTGGAGCGCGCTGCGAAGCTCTCCGACGACATGGGTGCAGGTTCCATGACCGCACTGCCGATCATCGAGACCAAGGCGAACGACGTCTCCGCCTTCATTCCGACCAACGTTATTTCTATTACCGACGGCCAGGTCTTCCTGGAGTCCGACCTGTTCAACCAGGGCGTCCGTCCGGCAATTAACGTCGGTGTGTCGGTCTCCCGTGTTGGTGGTGCCGCACAGACCAAGGGTATGAAGAAGGTCGCCGGTAACCTGCGTCTTGAGCTGGCTGCCTACCGCGATCTGCAGGCCTTCGCGGCCTTCGCATCCGACCTGGATCCGGCCTCCAAGGCTCAGCTGGAGCGCGGTGAGCGTCTCGTCGAGCTGCTCAAGCAGTCCGAGTCCTCCCCGCAGCCTGTCGAGTACCAGATGGTGTCCATCTTCCTCGCAGACCAGGGCATCTTCGACGTCGTTCCCGTCGAGGACGTACGCCGCTTCGAGAAGGAGCTGCACGATCACCTCAACTCTGCAACCCCGCAGGTGTTCGAGCAGATCCAGGGCGGTACCGCTCTGACCGACGAGTCCAAGGATGCACTTGTTGCAGCTGCTAAGGACTTCATTCCGTCCTTCCGCACGACCGAGGGCAACAACCTCGGCACCGAGGCACCGGTTGACCCGCTCGCCGCGGATGACGTGAATAAGACCGAGCTCAACGTCTCCCGCAAGACGGCCAAATAGAGTTTCGCACGCTCTAAGAATTAACCGTCTAGATAAAGAAGGGAGGAGCGAACACCATGGCTAATCTTCGTGAACTGCGTGACCGCATCCGGTCCGTCAATTCCACCAAGAAGATCACCAAGGCACAGGAGCTCATTGCTACCTCGCGCATTACCAAGGCTCAGGCCAGGGTAGAGGCGTCGCAGCCTTATGCACGTGAACTGTCCAACGTGCTCAACAAGCTGGCGGCGCACACGTCCCTGGATCACCCGATGCTCCGGGAACGCGAAGATGCAAAGGTGGCCGCCATTCTCGTGGTCTCTTCGGACCGCGGTATGTGCGGTGGCTACAACAACAACATCTTCAAGAAGGCGGCCGAGCTGGAAGCCCTGCTCAAGAGTGAGGGTTTCGAGACCGTCCGCTACGTGACCGGCAACAAGGGCGTTGGCTTCTACAAGTTCCGTGAGGCCGAGGTCGCAGGCAGCTGGACTGGATTCTCGCAGGATCCAACCTGGGAGAAGACGCACGACGTGCGCCGCCACATCATCGACGGCTTCGTTGCCGGTTCGAATGGCCAGGCCAAGACCCGCGAGGGTATTCACGTGGAGGGCGAGACCGTTCGCGGTTTCGACCAGGTCCACGTTGTGTACACCGAGTTCGAGTCCATGCTGACCCAGACCGCGCGTGTGCAGCAGCTGCTGCCGGTGGTACCGGTTATTGAGGAAGAGGACTACAACATGGGTGAGTCCGCGCTTTCCGACGCCGAGCCGAACAATCAGATCACTCCTGATTACGACTTCGAGCCGGATGCGGACACCCTCATGGACGCACTGCTTCCGCAGTACGTGTCCCGCCTCCTGTTTGCGATGTTCTTGGAGTCCTCGGCCTCCGAGTCCGCCGCACGCCGTACCGCAATGAAGTCTGCAACTGACAACGCAACCGAGCTGGTCAAAGACCTCTCGCGTGTGGCCAACCAGGCCCGTCAGGCGCAGATTACCCAAGAAATCACAGAGATCGTCGGTGGCGCTGGGGCGCTCGCCGAAAGCGCAGAAAGTGACTAGATTATGACTACAGCTCTGCAAGAGCAGAACACACAGTCGTCGGCTACCGCCGGCCGTGTGGTGCGTGTCATCGGTCCGGTCGTCGACGTGGAGTTTCCGCGTGGCGGGCTGCCGGCACTGTACAACGCACTGACCGTCGAGGTTTCCCTCGAGGCTGTTGCAAAGATCGTCACCCTTGAGGTCGCTCAGCACCTCGGTGACAACCTCGTCCGTGCCGTGTCCATGGCTCCGACCGACGGCCTCGTCCGCGGTGCAGCCGTGACCGACACCGGCAAGCCGATTTCCGTCCCGGTGGGCGATGTGGTCAAGGGCCACGTCTTCAACGCCCTCGGTGACTGCCTTGACCAGCCGGGTCTGGGCCGCGATGGCGAGCAGTGGGGCATCCACCGCGAACCGCCGGCATTCGACCAGTTGGAGGGTAAGACCGAGATCCTGGAGACCGGTATTAAGGTCATCGACCTGCTGACCCCGTACGTGAAGGGCGGCAAGATCGGCCTCTTCGGTGGTGCAGGTGTGGGTAAGACCGTTCTTATCCAGGAAATGATTACTCGTATCGCACGCGAATTCTCCGGTACCTCCGTCTTCGCCGGCGTCGGCGAGCGCACCCGTGAGGGCACCGACCTCTTCCTCGAGATGGAGGAGATGGGCGTTCTTCAAGACACCGCACTTGTCTTCGGCCAGATGGATGAGCCGCCAGGAGTCCGTATGCGCGTGGCTCTGTCCGGCCTGACCATGGCGGAGTACTTCCGCGATGTTCAGAACCAGGACGTGCTGCTGTTCATCGACAACATCTTCCGTTTCACCCAGGCCGGTTCTGAGGTGTCGACCCTGCTGGGCCGTATGCCTTCTGCCGTGGGTTACCAGCCGACCCTGGCTGATGAGATGGGTGTGCTGCAGGAGCGTATTACGTCCACCAAGGGTAAGTCCATTACCTCCCTGCAGGCCGTGTACGTGCCGGCCGATGACTACACCGACCCGGCTCCGGCGACCACCTTCGCCCACCTCGATGCCACCACCGAGTTGGACCGCGGTATTGCTTCGAAGGGTATTTACCCGGCAGTGAACCCGCTGACCTCTACCTCTCGTATCCTGGAGCCGTCCATCGTGGGCGAGCGCCACTACGAGGTGGCACAGCGTGTCATCGGTATTCTGCAGAAGAACAAGGAGCTCCAGGACATCATCGCCATCCTTGGTATGGACGAGCTGTCTGAGGAAGACAAGATCACCGTTCAGCGTGCTCGCCGCATCGAGCGCTTCCTGGGCCAGAACTTCTTCGTCGCAGAGAAGTTCACCGGCCTGCCGGGCTCCTACGTGCCGCTGGCCGATACCATCGATGCTTTCGAGCGCATCTGCAACGGCGAATTCGACCACTACCCGGAGCAGGCCTTCAACGGCCTGGGTGGCTTGGACGACGTCGAGGCTGCGTACAAGAAGCTGACCGAGAAGAAGTAGGGAGAGGCACATGGCTGACATCACCGCCGAATTGGTTTCCGTCGAGCGCCTGCTGTGGACCGGAAAGGCCACCATGGTGACGGCTGAGACCACCGAGGGTGAGATCGGCGTGCTTCCTGGCCATGAGCCCATGGTCGGTCAGTTGATCGACAATGGTGTAGTGACCATCCACCCGGCGGACGGCGAGCGTCGTGTCGCCGCTGTCCAGGGTGGCTTCCTCTCCGTGTCCG
This sequence comes from Corynebacterium sp. HMSC068H04, assembly GCF_001811255.1. Taxonomy (NCBI): domain Bacteria; kingdom Bacillati; phylum Actinomycetota; class Actinomycetes; order Mycobacteriales; family Corynebacteriaceae; genus Corynebacterium; species Corynebacterium sp. HMSC068H04. The sequence goes on along the minus strand of NZ_KV803984.1, from coordinate 40,378 downwards.
AGAACAAGATCACCGTCCTCGCCGATTGGGCCATCTGGGCCTCGGAGGTCGATGAAGCACAGGCACAGGAAGACCTGAAGTCTGAGCGCGAGCTGACGAGGTCCCGTGGCGATGCCGCATTGCGCGCCGCCCGCCGCTTCAACAGCTAACGGATGAGCGGAGAGGGAAACGACGGGCAGCAATGACCGCCCTTCCCACTCTCACTTAGGAACCCCACAACCTCGCTAAGAGGGGGTGGGGTTCCTTCGTGATATGCGCCAAAGGTCAAGCAAGGACTAGCATTGTTTCCTCCGCGAGCGGTAGAATCAACGCAACGTTTCTTACTCGCGGTGAAGGAAATCAACCCATGAACTCTCAGGTGCTCCAAGGGCTATCTATTCTTTTAGGTCTGTGCGCACTGATTCTTCTGGTTGTCGTCATTCTGGCCGCAGTTCGGTTTTTTACGGTGCGTTCCCGCGGAACGAGCATCCTTCTGCGTCGGCTTCCTTCGAAGGACTCCCATACGTGGCGCCACGGCCTCGTGCGTTATGACGGCGAGTATATGGAGTACTTCAAGCTTCGCTCCGTATTGCCGCGCGCCAACAAACGCTTTAATCGCCTCGACATCGAACTGGGCAGCACCCGCCCAATGGATGATGACGAGGCTTCTTTTATGCCCTCTGGTCACCAGATCATCCGGATTAGCATCGATGGGCGGGACTATGAGATTGCCTCTGATGCGCACGGAATCATGGCCTTGAATGCGTGGGTGGAATCGGCGCCGTCGAAGCGCCAACAGAAGTTGGATTATCGCCAGATGCGCCAGCGAGCTACCCGCTTACCAAAGAAGTAGCGCCCAACGATAGGGTAGAGGGCATGCGTGTTGTCATCGCCCAATGCTCCGTAGATTACGTAGGCCGCCTCGACGCCCACCTTCCCATGGCGGACCGTCTCATCCTCATCAAAGCCGATGGTTCGGTGTCCATCCATGCGGATGACCGTGCCTATAAGCCGCTGAACTGGATGACTCCGCCGTGCACCTTTGAGGAGTCGGCGATTGAGGATATCGACGGCGAGGACACAGGAGAGAAACTGTGGCTGGTAGAAAATCCGAAAGGTGAGCAGCTGCGCATCACCATCGCTCAGATCCACCAGGAGATTGACATGGATCTGGGAGAAGACCCCGGCTTGGTCAAGGATGGCGTGGAAGCCCACTTGCAGGAGCTGTTGGCGGAACATATCGAAACGTTGGGGGAGAAGTACTCACTGGTGCGCCGCGAGTACCCCACCGCGATTGGTCCGGTAGACATCATGGCCAAGAACTCCAAGAATGAATTCGTAGCGGTCGAGGTCAAGCGCCGCGGCGGAATTGATGGCGTCGAGCAGCTCACGCGCTACCTTGAGCTGCTCAACCGCGACGACTTGCTAGCACCGGTCCACGGTGTGTTCGCAGCGCAGGAAATCAAGCCCCAAGCGCGGACCTTGGCGGAAGACCGCGGTATCCGTTGCGTCGTCCTGGACTACCAAGAGCTGCGCGGCATCGAGTCCAACGAGCTGCGGTTGTTCTAGTGCCGCGCCGCAATCGTAGGATCCGCGAAGAGGCACGGTCACTGCCGCGCGACGGCAGTGCCTTCCTCGGCTCGCAGACGGTACCAGGGCCGAGCTGGACCCATGGCGAGCCTTTCGTTATGAGACACGTCGGCAGCGCGGCCGCTCAGAAGTACTACGTGTGCCCGGGATGCAACCAGAACATACCTCCTGGGGTAGCGCACATTGTGGCGTGGCCGCGGGATACCGGTGGGCGCGCTGACGACCGTCGCCATTGGCACCGGCACTGCTGGGAGCGGCGGTAGGATAGCGGGCATGATTGTTGCCTTTTCCGTAGCCCCCACCATCGTGGGTGATGAACGCGCCGAGATGTCCGAGGCCGTCGCCGAAGCCGTGCGTGTGGTCCGGGCCTCCGGCCTGCCCAATGAGACCAATGCCATGTTTACCCTTGTGGAAGGCGAGTGGGATGAGGTCTTCGCGGTTATCAAGGAAGCCACCGATGCCGTGCGCGCGGTTTCGCCTCGTACCAGCCTGGTGATTAAAGCCGATATCCGCGAAGGCGTGACCGGGCAGATAACCCAAAAAGTAGATTCCGTTAATCGTTACCTGGAGGAGAATAAGTGACCGGACCGTACGTAGGAGGAGCCCTCGACCTCGGCGCCATCAAGCAGCAGGCGGAGGCGCGGGCGCAAGCTCAATCCGCAAATGCCGGAGCTGCTAACTCCGGCGGAGGAATTGCCCCTTTCTTCGAGGTCACCGAGCAGAACTTTGAGAATGACTTGGTGCGCCGTTCCGCGGAGGTGCCGGTTATCGCTCTGATCGGCTCGCCTCGCTCTCCGGCCTCCGAGCAGCTCAAGAAGGACTTCGAGGAGATGGCGGCCGCCGGTGGGCTGAAATTCATCGTGGGCTATATCAACGCTGATGTCGTGCCCCAGGTGGCGCAGGTCTTCGGCGTGCAGAATCTGCCGACCACCGTTGCCATCGCAGCCGGCCAGCCCGTCACCAACTTCGAGGGCGGACAGCCGCGCGAGAACCTGGAGCAGTGGGTAGCGGCGATCGTCGACAAGCTCGGCCCCCAGCTCAAGGGTTTGCCTGACCAAGATGTGGTGGGGGAGAGCGCAGAGGAAGAAGCAGCTGATCCGCGCCTGAGCCTGGCTGAGGATGCGCTCAACCGTGGCGATTTCGACGCTGCCATCGCTACCTACGAGGAGATTCTGGCCGCCGAGCCGGATAATGCGGAGATTAAACAGGCGCGCGACACCACTCTGCTGCTCAAGCGTTTGGACCCGGCTAACCGTAGCGAGGACCCCATCGCCGCCGCCGATGCCGCCCCAGAGGACGTGGCAAAGCAGCTCGACGCCGCCGACGCGGAGGTCGTCGCCGGTGCCCCTGACCGAGCTTTCGAGCGCCTCATTGAGGCCATGAAGCGCACCGCTGGGGATGAGAAGGAACAGCTCAAGACCCGCCTCTTGGAGCTCTTTGGACTCTTTGATTCCGGTGACCCGCGCGTACTGGCCGCGCGCACGAAACTGGCCAGCGCGTTGTACTAAAGACGGCGTAGTAAAAGGGGCCAGGTTGTGCCGGGCCCGAGAGCGACCTTCCCGAATTGTCGCGGGCTGGACCCTCAGGGTGACTCAGTTGAGTCCTCTCCTGAGGGTCTTTTTGCGTTTAAGCAATGATGTGAAGTACAGCATGTTAAATTCCTTTTTGTGTGATACAACACAATGGTTGTTTGACTCTTTCAGGAGGACTCTCATGCGCAAGCTCCTCGGCGCCGTTGGCGCCGCCTCTCTTGCTCTTACCCTTGCCGCCTGCGGAAGCGATAGCTCCGATAGTGCCGGCGGATCAAACTATGTTCGCGTGCTCGGTACCGAACCGCAGCAGGGGCTCATTCCCGCGATGACGAATGAGAACGGCGGCGGACGCATCGTCGACATGCTGTTTTCCGGATTGGTGTACTACGACGCCGACGGCAACGTGCACAACGAGATGGCGGAGTCCATCGACAAGGAAGGGGAGAAGACCTACAAGGTCACGCTCAAGCCGGACCTGAAGTTCTCTGATGGCTCAGCCGTGACGGCCGATTCCTTCGTCGATACGTGGAACTACGCGGTGGCCAATGAACAACTTAATGAGAGCTTCTTCTCCTCCATCAAGGGCTACGGGGAAGGCGTCAAAGAAATGGAAGGCCTCAAGGTCATCGATGAGCGCACCTTCACCATCGAACTCACCCAACCGGAGAGCGACTTTCCGAGCCGCTTAGGCTACAACGCTTACTTCCCAGTCCCCGCGGCCGCGCTGGAGGACCCACAGGGCTTTGGCGAATCCCCGGTGTCGAACGGCCCCTACAAGATCAAGGAATGGAACCACAACCAGAACCTGATCATCGAGCCGAACCCGGAGTACAAGGGCGACCGCGCAGCGCAGAACGACGGCATCGAATTCGCCTTCTACGCCGATTCCAGCGCGGCCTACATGGACCTGTTGGCGAATAACCTCGACGTGCTCGAAGCCATTCCTTCGTCTGCCTTCGGCAGCTATGAGCAGGACCTGGCCGGCCGTCAGGAGACCAAGCCGGCCGCTACCTATCTGGAGATGTCCATCCACATGGAGACCCCGCACTTTAGTGGGGAAGAAGGCACGCTGCGCCGCAAGGCAATCTCGATGGCTATCAACCGTGAGGAGATCGCGGAGACCATCTTCCATGGCACCCGCACACCGGCCCGCGAGTTCACGTCACCGGTGCTGAACGGATACAACGACAGCCTGCCCGGTTCGGAAAACCTGGACTATAACCCGGAGGAGGCGAAGAAGCTGTGGGCGGAGGCCGATAAGAAGTACGGTGCGTTTGAAGGCACGTTCCCCATCAACTACAACACCGATGGTGACAACAAGGACTGGGCCGATGCCGTGGCTAACAACATCAGCAATACGCTGGGAATTCAAGCCGTGGGGAACCCCTACCCGGACTTCAAATCCTTCCGCGATGCCTACCGCACCGAGCGTATGGACGGCGCCTACCGCACGGCGTGGTTCGCCGACTATCCCTCGATGGGTAACTTCCTTGGGCCAAACTTCACCACGGGTGTGGCTTCCAATGACTCGAAGTACTCCAACCCGGAGTTCGATGAACTGATTGTGAAGGCCAACGGCGCCGCAAATGAGGAGGAAGCCGCGAAGCTCTACAACCAGGCACAGGAGCTGCTGCTGCGTGACCTTCCTTCAATCCCGCTGTTCTACCCAAACGTGGTCGGCGGCTGGTCCGAGAACGTCCAGGACGTGACGTTCAACTGGAAGTCCCTGCCGGTGTACTACGCGGTGAAGAAGAACTAGGGATCTGGCCCTACAGGCACACCGAAATATGACTAAAGTGCGGAGGCATGACCTCCGTACTTTTCCTTTGCAATACCAACCGCGGTAAGTCTCAGATGGCGGCTGCCTTAGCTAAGAAGCATGCGCCCGATTGGGAAGTTCACTCCGCAGGCGTAAAGACCACTGAACAGCATCGTGCGCAGGGCGTGAACGCCGAGGCGCAGGCCTCTCTTGCAAAGGTCGGCGCCGACATGTCAGGAACGCCAACGTTGCTTGATGCCGGCCTCGCGTCTTCGGTGGATCACGTCATCATCGTTGGTGATGCCGACTATGACGGAGTGGCTGAGCGTTGGGAGATTGAGGACCCGTCCGTGCGTGGTCTAGAGGGAGGGGAGCGAATGGATGCGTTGCGCGATGACATTGATGCTCGCGTAAGAGCTTTCCTCGATACTCACGCACAAGACTGAAAACTGCAACTGCCCGAGTTGCCAAAACTAGCGGCTGGAATTCGATCTCAGCGGTGATCTTTGGCAGGTCGGGCAGTTGTGTTCTTAGAAACTAGCCGCGGAAGGCATACCACTGCACCGAGTTGGCCGGCAGGTGTAGCTGTACGTGGTTGTCTTCGGAGCGCACGCGGTGGGCAAGGTCGTTGCCAGCACCTTGGTAGACGGCGTCGTCTGTGTTGATGACTAGCTCCCACTCGCCATCGCGCGGTACCCAGAGGTCGTAGTTCGGCACCGAGCTGCCGGAGAAGTTGCACACTGCCAACACGGCGGAGCCGTCCTTGCCATAGCGGACGTAGCCGAGCATGTTGTTGTTGGCGTCGTCAGCCTTCACCCACTGGAAGCCATCCTGCGTAAAGTCCTGTGTCCACAGGGCCGGCTGTTGCTTGTACACCGCGTTGAGGTCGCGCACCAGACGCTTGATGCCGTGGTGCCACTCGTTGCCCCAGCCCTCCAAGTTGGCCCAGTCTACGGAGTGGCCCTCTGCCCATTCGGTGGTCTGGCCAAACTCCTGTCCCATGAACATCAGCTGCTTGCCCGGGTGGGAGAACATGTAGCCGTACAGCGCGCGCAGGCCCGCGGCCTTGTTCCAGTCATCGCCCGGCATGCGCTCCCACAAGGAGCCCTTGCCGTGGACCACCTCGTCGTGGCTAAACGGGAGCACGTAGCGCTCCGAGTAGGCGTAGACCATAGAGAAGGTGAGCTCGCCGTGGTGGTAGCGGCGGTGAATCGGCTCGTGCTTGAAGTACTCCAGGGTGTCGTTCATCCAGCCCATGTTCCACTTCAGGCTAAAGCCTAGGCCGCCCTCATGCGTCGGGGCGGTCACACCTGGCCAGGAGGTGGATTCCTCGGCGATGGTCAGCACGCCCGGGTGGTTACGGTTCAGCGTGGCGTTGGTCTCCTGGAGGAATTGGACTGCCTCCAGGTTCTCGCGCCCGCCGTAGATATTGGGCAGCCATTCCTCGCGGGAGTAGTCCAGGTAGAGCATGGAAGCAACGGCGTCGACACGCAAGCCGTCGACGTGGAACTCCTCGGCCCAGTACAGGGCGTTAGCCACGAGGAAGTTGCGAACCTCGTTGCGGCCGAAGTCGAAGACGTAGGTGCCCCAATCGGCCTGCTCACCGCGGCGCGGGTCGGGGTGCTCGTAGAGTGCCTGCCCATCGAAGCGGCCCAGCGCCCATTCGTCCTTGGGGAAGTGCGCGGGCACCCAGTCGATGAAAACGCCGATGCCAGCGTTGTGCAATTCGTCGATAAGCGCGCGCAGCTCATCCGGGGAGCCCCAGCGCGCGGAGGGAGCGTAGTAGCCGGAGACCTGGTAACCCCAGGAACCGCCGAAGGGGTGCTCGGCCACGGGCAGCAGCTCCACGTGGGTAAAGCCGTGCTCAACCAGGTAAGGGATGAGTTCCTCACGCAAGCTGTTGTAGTTGGCGCCTACCTTCCAGGAGCCGACGTGGAGCTCGTAGACGCTCATCGGGACGTCGAGGTCCCCGGTGCGCTTGCTCATCCACTCCTCATCACTCCACTTGAAACTGGAGCGGGCTACAACGGACGCGGTTTCCGGCGGGGCAATGGTGCGCTTGGCCAGGGGATCCGCCTTATCAATGCGCGGGGAGTTCTTGCCGTGGACCGCAAACTTATAGCGCTCGCCTTCGCCCACACCGGGGATGAAGACCTCCCAAATGCCCGTGGAGCCGAGGCTGCGCATGGGGTATTGGGTAGGGTTCCAGCCGCAGAAGTCACCGACCACGGCCACGCCCTCCGCGTTGGGCGCCCATACGGCAAATGCGGTTCCTTCGACCTCACCCAGGTCGGTGGTGTAGCTCTTGAGATTTGCGCCCAGTACTTCCCAGAGGCGCTCGTGGCGGCCTTCCCCGATGAGGTGCTGATCCAATGTGCCCAAGGTGGGCAGGAAATGATAACCGTCCGCTACCTCGATGGCGGGCTGGCCCGGGTAGGTGATGCGCAGGCGGTAGTCTGCTTCTTCGGCGAGCGGGGCCTCCCAGATATCATCCCCAACCGCGCGCATCGCGGTGGTGCCGGAAGCAGTGACGAGCTCGACGGCTTCGGCACCGGGGCGGCGAGTGCGGACGGTTCCGTCGTGCCAGCCATAAAAATCATGGGGCGCGTGGTGGCGGCAGTGGTTAAGGCGTTCGAGGTCTGAGGCCGGGATGTTCATACAGACCAAATTACCCAAGAACACCCGCTCGCGGGGCCGAAAAGAAACCCCGCGCTACCCAGAAAGGGGGACGGAATCAGCGCGGGGTATCTACTGGCCTGAGAGCTTAAGCGCGGTAGTCGTTCACGCGGCGCCACGCGATGCGTTCTTGCAGGTCATGGTGGGCTGGCGGAAGGATGAAAACGTGGGCGACGTCGCGAAGCGGTTCCAAGCGCACGAAATTGCGGTCGGACCACTCGTAGGCGGCACCACTGATGGTGTCCTGCACTGTGAAGTGATCACCCGGGTGGCGGCCCACGGCGGCCAGATCGAGGAAGACCGTGGCCTCCTGCGCGTTGCGCGGGTCTAGGTTGACCACCACGAGCACCACGTTGCCGGTGGTGGGATCGGCCTTGGAGTAGGCGATGATGGCCTCGTTATCCGTGTTGTGGAAGCGCAGCGTGCGCAGCTGCTGGAGGGCCGGGTTTTCGCGGCGGATGAGGTTGAGCAGGCGGATATAGGATTCCAGGGAATCACCGGACTTGACGGCGGCCTGGAAGTCGCGCGGGCGCAGCTCGTACTTCTCCGAGTCGAGATATTCCTCGCTGCCCGGCTTGACGGCCTGGTGCTCGTAGAGCTCGAAGCCCGAGTACACGCCCCACAGCGGGGAGAGAGTCGCAGCCAGCGTAGCGCGAATGGCGAACATGGCGCGCCCACCGGTCTGCAGGGATTCGTGGAGAATATCCGGGGTATTGACAAAGAGGTTGGGGCGGCAGATATCGGCCTGCTCCACGTGCATCTGCGCGAATTCGGTGAGCTCGTGCTTGGAGGTCTGCCACGTGAAGTAGGTATAGGACTGCGTAAATCCAGCCTTGGCCAGGCCAAACAGGCGTGGGGCGCGGGTGAAGGCCTCGGCGAGGAAGATGACCTCCGGGTGAGTCACATGCACCTTGGAAATTAGCCAATTCCAGAAGTTAGCCGGTTTGGTGTGCGGGTTGTCCACGCGGAACGTATGCACGCCGGCCTCGATCCAGATCATGACGATGCGATAGATTTCCGCGTAGATGGCATCCGGGTCGTTATCGAAGTTCAGCGGGTAGATGTCCTGGTACTTCTTCGGCGGGTTCTCCGCGTAGGCAATGGTGCCATCGGCCAGGACGGTGAAAAATTCCGGATTGGTCTTAGCCCACGGGTGGTCCGGGGAGGCCTGCAGCGCCAGGTCCAGCGCCACCTCCAGGCCCAAGTCGGCGGCCTTCTTAACCAGCTCCTTGAAGTCCTCCATGGTGCCCAGGTCCGGGTGCGTGGTGGAGTGATCTTGGATGGCCCACGGCGAGCCCACATCACCGGGCTCAGCCACCACCGAGTTATTGCGGCCCTTGCGGTGCACCTCGCCAATGGGGTGAATGGGCGGGAAGTAGACGGTATCGAAACCCATGGCTGCCACACGCTCGAGCGCCTGTGCCGTGGTCTTAAACGTGCCGTGCACGGGGTTGCCCTCGTCATCCCAACCGCCGGTCGAGCGTGGGAAGAGCTCGTACCAGGAGCTGTAGAGGGCCTCGCGGCGTTCCACGAGGACCTCGTGAATGTCACCCTCCACCAGCAGGTGGCGCAGGGGGTGGTGGTGGAGGACGTCCGCGACCTCGTCGGACAGCGCGGTGCGCACGCGCTTGTCGACGTCCCCCGTTTCATCCTTCAGCTCCTTCGCCGCCTGAAAGAGCAGATCCGCCTTGTCGCTCGGGCACTGGATTGCCGCCTCCTCGAAGAGCTCAGCGCCGTGCAAGAGATCGTTGCTGAGCTCCTGTGCGGATTGACCGGCCTCCATCTTCTTGACCACCGCGTTGCGCCAGGTGGACATCGGATCCGACCAGGCGTCGACGCGGAAAAACCAGCGGCCGGCGGTGGCCGGGCTAAACACGCCGTGGACCCGATCCGGGTTCTCCGGATCCACCGTCATGGTCACGGCAGAAGTGGACGGGGAGTCAGTGTTCCACACCGATAGCGTCGCGGCGACGGCATCGTGGCCCTCACGCCACACCAGCGCGGTAACAGGAACGACCTCTCCGACAACGGCCTTCGAGGCTGCATTTCCGGAGAGGGAGGGGCGGACATCGTCGATACCAAGGCGTTGAGTCATGCCCATAGAATAATGCAGCTGTGGCAGTTTCACCGGGGAAGGCTGTGTCAGTTTCACCGGGGGCGGAAGGTTTCGGCCACAATGGTGCGTGTGAACACTCCAGAGCAACAAAGCCAGCAAAACCCTGAACTTATGGACACCGACGAAGATTGGTTGATTGACTTCCGCGGCGTCGAACTGCGACGGGGTGGGCGCACGCTGGTGGGGCCCATCGACTGGCAGGTGGAGCTCGACGAACGCTGGGTCATCATCGGCCCCAACGGCGCGGGCAAGACCTCGCTGGTGCGGATTGCCGCCGCCGAAGAGTTTCCCTCCGCCGGCGTGGCATACCTGATGGGAGAGCGCCTAGGTAAGACGGATATGCGCGATCTGCGCGCCGCCATCGGCATTTCCTCCGCCGCTGTCCAACACCGCATCCCGGACAATGAGCGCGTCGATGACCTTGTGGTCTCCGCCGGCTATGCCGTGCTCGGCCGCTGGCGTGAGGATTACCAAGACATGGATTTCTCCCGCGCCGATGACATCCTGGATCAGGTCGGCGCATCCCACTTGGCCAAGCGCACCTGGGGCACCCTTTCTGAAGGCGAGAAGAAGCGCGTCATCCTCGCCCGCGCGCTCATGGCCAACCCGGAGCTGCTCATCCTGGATGAGCCCTCCGCCGGCATGGACTTGGGTGGACGCGAGGACCTGGTGGGCTACCTCGGGGACCTAGCGCTCGATGCGGATGCCCCGGCGATTGTCATGATCACCCACCACGTGGAGGAAATACCTTACGGGTTTACGCATGCGATGCTCCTGGATGAGGGTAAGGTCGTGGCCAAAGGACTCATTAATTCTGTCCTGACGTCGGAAAACCTCTCCAAGGCCTTCCACCAGCCCATCCAGGTGGACCGCATTGGGGAGCGGTACTTCGCCCGACGCACCCGCTAATCTCTAGTACACCCTAAAAATTCTGCTCCTTCGCGGACACGGAAAGTTGCATGAGCCAGTCCATCCACGACAGCCTTGACGCCATCGACCCTGGCGAAACCACCGGCTTCAATGGGGCACGCTTGGCCGCTACCGTCCTCCTGTTGCGCGATACCGCAGAGGGTCTGCGCGTGTGGATCCAGGAACGCGTGCGCACCATGCGCAATTACCCCGGCCACGTCGTGTTTCCCGGCGGCGGGGTAGACCCGCGTGACTTCCCACCCCGCACCTGGGACTCCGGCGAACTGTGGGCAGGCCGCTCAGTGGTTTCCATGGCACGCCGCATGGGTGTCACCAAGTACAAGGCCCACGCCCTTGTCTTCGCCGCCGCCCGGGAACTCTTCGAAGAGGCCGGCACGTTGCTGGCCATCCGCGAAGACGGCCTAGTCTCCGATGCCTCGCGCTATCACCGCGAGCGCGAGCTACTGGAATCCCACGAGATTTCTTTTACCGAATTCCTGGAACACAACGGCATGCGTGTCGACGCCGACATGTTCCTTCCCTGGTCCCGCTGGGCAGGTGAGGACAATAACCACTGGTTCGACACCTTCTTTTTCATCGGTGTGCTTCCCGAGGGCCAAGAACCGGATGGCGAAACAGGGGAGGCCGATGACGCCGGTTGGTTCGACCCACAACTGGTACTCGACGGCTGGCGCGCCGGGCTGGTACGCCTAGCCATCCCCACCTGGGCGCAGCTCAAGCGCCTCACGTCCTATTCCAGCGTCAAGGAAGTCTTGGACGATGCCTCCTTCTCCGATCTGCGCCCCATCATCGGGGATCCCCGGGACGATGAACGCTACCGCGAGTACTTCACCACATTCCCCGTCAACCGCATTTAGAAAAGCACACCATGAGCTACACGCTGGACGAAGTCGCCTTCCTGCGCGAGAATGCAGCCGCCATCGACGCCGCCGCGGCGGACCTGGAGGGAACAAAGAAGGCACACCTGAGGGACGTCGCCAAGCTGCAGGCCCAGTTCGGTGATTATGGGCGCGCCGTAGCTGAGCTCATCCAAGCACGCAGTTCCGGAAAGCTGCCGCAGGATTGGCTCATGGACCACGACTCTGCACAACAGGCCACGCCACCTGCGGTGGCGGCTTACCGCGCACAATTCCTCCAGGAGCGCAACGTGGACCTCGTCCACGACCTCACGTGTTCCATCGGCACCGAGGGGCAGGCTTATCGTCCCGGCGCTTATGTGGGCAGCGACCTTGACGCCTCGCGCGTAGCCATGGCGCGGCACAACATTGAGCACCCCGTCTTTCGCGCAGATGCTCTGACCACCACGACCACCGCCCAGGTCTGCATCGCCGATCCCGCCCGGCGCCAAGGCGGCAACCGCATCACCCGGCTTGACCAACTGCTACCACCACCGGCAGACCTGCTAGCTACCCACGGTGAGATGGCCATCAAATGCGCGCCGGGAATCGACCACTCCGAATGGGAGGGGCTGGCCTGCGTGGTCAGCCTCGACGGCGGGGTGAAGGAGACCTGCCTGTACACCCCGGGGCTGGGAACGGGGAAGAGGGCAGTGGTCCTCACCACCACGCCCGAAGGAATACACACGGACGTCATTGATGACGGCATCGCAGAGCACGAGCTTCCCGACGCCGGCCCCATCGGCCGCTTCCTCATCGACCCCGACGGCGCCATCGTGCGCGCCGGGCTGGTGCGCCACTACGCCGCGCGGGAAGGCCTGCACCAACTGGACCCGCGCATTGCCTACCTCACCGGTGACCGCCTGCCTCACGGCACGTCCGGATTTGAATTCATCGAGATGGTCCCCATGAAAAAGCTCAAGGCGGCCATGGTTGCCCATGATGTTGGCTCGCTGGAAATCCTGGTACGCGGGCAAGATGTCAACCCGGATCAGTTGCGCAAGAAGCTCAAGCTGAAGGGTTCAACGGCCAAGACCCTCGTGGTCACGCGCATCGGGGCGAAGGGAGTCGCGGTGTTGTGTGGACCGCGAGTAGTATCGTCCGAAGGTAATTACGCACCCTAATAGTTTCAAAATTTACGGAAGGGGAAGTGCCCACATGCCAGTCATTGTGGCTCTGGTCAAGCACGTACCGGATACGTGGTCAACGAAGACCCTCGAGGCGGACCACACCTTGGACCGCACCTCGGTGGATAACGTCATCGACGAGGTCAACGAGTACTCCGTCGAACAGGCCCTGCGCCTGCGCGACGATAACGCTGATGCCGGCTATGAGGTCGTGGCGCTTACCATGGGCCCGGCCGCTGCCGATGAGGCCCTGCGCAAGGCCCTGGCCATGGGCGCGGATCACGCCGTGCACGTGACGGACGACGCCCTCGCTGGCGCCGACGCCCTGGCTACCGCCTGGGCCCTCAACGCAGCCATCAACAAGGTGGCCGAGAAGTTCGGCGAGGTCCAGGTCATCACCTTGGGCAATAATTCCTCGGATGCCTCCACCGGTCTTATCGCAGGACTCTTGGCCGAGTACCGCCAGCTGCCCGCGCTTACTGAGCTCAAGGCAGCCTCCCTGGCTGGGGCCACCGCCACCGGCACCCGCGAGGACGCCCACGGCCACTGGGAGCTTAGCGCTAACCTTCCGGCCATCCTGTCCTTTACCGACAAGGCTGACAAGCCGCGCTTCCCCAACTTCAAGGGCCTGATGGCCGCCAAGAAGGCTGAGGTCACCACGCTCGCCGTGGCGGACCTGGGCATCGACGGCGTGCCGTCCACCACCACGGTTACCGCCTCCGCGCAGCGCCCGGCCCGCACCGCCGGTGAGGTCATCACCGATCCTGATCCGGCCGTGGCTGCCGCCAAGGTCGCGGACTTCCTGGCCGCCAAGAATCTCATCGAGGGTTAAAGGAGAAAAGATATGTCTCACGTTTATGTCCTGGTTGAGCACGAAGCAGAGCAGCTCAGCCCCGTTACCGGCGAGCTCATCACCGCCGCCCGCGCACTTGGTACCGTCTCCGCCGTGGTCGTGGCCAAGGACGCCGCCACCGCCGCCTCCTTCGACGCCGAGTTGGGCAACCTCGGTGCAGCCCAGGTAGTTCAGGCCACCGCCGCGGACTATGAGCAGCGCATCGTTACTCCGGAGGTCGACGCCCTCCACGCCCTGGCCGCCAACAACCCGGCGCCCATCGTGCTGGCCGCCACCCCGACCAACAACGAGATCGCCGGCCGCCTCGCCGCCCGCCTGGGCTCGGGCGCCCTGGTCAACGTCGACGGCATCAACGCTGACGGCACCGCGCACCACACCATCTTCGGCGGCTCCTACGAGACCTCCTCCACGGCCACCGGCTCTGTGGTCTACACCCTGCGCCCTGGCTCCGTGGCTGCTGAACCCCAGCCGGTCACCGCGGCACCCGCTCCCTTCGAACTGCCCGCCGCCACCGCGAAGGACGTCATCGTCACCACCTTCACCCCGGCGGAGAAGACCGCCCGCCCGGAGCTGACCTCCGCGAAGGTCGTCGTCGCCGGCGGCCGCGGCGTGGGCGACAAATTCGCCGACGTGGTGGAGCCGCTTGCCGACGTCCTCGGTGGCGCCGTCGGCGCCACCCGCGACGCCGTGGATGAGGGTTTCTACGACCCGGCCCACCAGGTGGGCCAGACCGGCGTGACCGTCTCCCCGAAGCTCTACATCGGCCTGGGTATTTCCGGTGCAATCCAGCACACCTCCGGCATGCAGACCTCGGAGACCATCGTTGTGGTCAACCAAGACCAGGACGAGCCGTTCTTCCAGATCGCCGACCTCGGCGTGGTGGGCGACCTCCACGAGATCGCCCCGGCGCTGGTCTCCGAGCTTGAGTCCCGCAAGGGGGCCGGCAACTAATGCCTCGCTACCTCGATTACGCAGCTACCCAACCCATGCGCCAGTGTGCCATCGACGCCTGGGTCGACGCCGCCGGGTCCCTGAACCCCGGCTCTGCCTATGGCTCCGGGCGCAAGGCGCGCTCCGTGTTGGATGACGCCCGCGAGACCGTCGCCGAGCTGCTGGGCTGCGAACCCATCGAGGTAGTTTTCACCTCCTCCGGCACGGAGGCCGACAACATCGCAATCCAGGGTCTCTTCCGTGCTGCGCAAAGCGCAGCACCGGAGGCGGAGAAGCACATCATCTCGACCCCCATCGAGCACCCCGCCGTCCTCGAGACCGTGGACAAGCTGCGCGCTGAGCATGGCGCTACCGTTGACCTGCTTCCGGTTGATTCCACCGGCCACGTCAGCGACCTCGCAGCCCTGGATACCCCGGCCGCGGTGGCCACCTGCATGTGGGCCAACAACGAGACCGGCGCCATCCAGCCGGTTGGGGACATTATCCAGCGCGCCGCCGCGCAGAACACCCCTGTGCACATCGACGCCGTGCAGGTCACCGGTAAGCTGCCCATCAATTTCCATGAGCTGGGTGCCACCACATTGGCGGCCAGCGCCCACAAGTTCGGCGGGCCGCGCGGGATTGGCCTGCTGCTCGCGCGCCGCACCCCGGCGCCTCAACCCATCGCCTTCGGTGGCGGCCAGGAGCGCGGCATCCGCCCCGGAACCGTGGACGTGGCCAGCGCGAGCGCACTCGCCGCGGCCCTGCGTGAATCTGTCGCGGACATGGAGCAGGAGACCGCTCGCCTGAGCGCACTCCGCGACAAGCTCAAGGCCGGCATTGAGGACAGTATCGACAACGTCATCATCAACTCCGTCGAGCCCACCTTGGCTTCCCACCTGCACGTGTCCTTCCCTGGCACGGATGGGGACAGCCTCATCATGCTGCTGGATGCCGCCGGTATCGAAGCCTCCGCCGGCTCCGCCTGCCACGCGGGTGTTAACCGCATGTCCCACGTGCTCGAGGCCATGGGCATCGACGAGGAACACGGACGCGGCTCCCTGCGCTTTAGCCTGGGACGCCTCACCACCGAAGAGGACATTGACGTGGTCCTGGCAGAGCTTCCGGAGATCATTCGTCGCGCTCGTTCGGTTTAGCGCAAGTATTCAATCAAGATCACAGCTATTCGGGCATATTCACAGGGAGACTACAGCGCTTTCGCCACGGCGTGGGTCTATGTTTAATCCGTGAATAACTTCATCCAGTCTGTGCTAGGCCTACCGCTGACGGACCCCGTGAACGGTGGGATCTACATTGCTATCTTGGTCATCAGTGCGCTGCTCATTGCGTGGCGCCTGCGCAAACGCGATGTCGTGTCCTTCCTTCTCGCCGCAGTCATTGCCACCGTGGCATTCTTCGTGCTCAAGCACTGGGACGTCCCGTTCTACCTCTTTGTTGCCGGGCTTGTCCCCATTGCAGCGCTCATCTCCCTCATTCACCATGCGGGCCGACGAGTCCTCATGGCCGTGATTGCGGCATTCTCGGCACTTGCGGTAGCCGGTCTGGCCAATATGGAGTACCAGTCCTATCCGGACATCGCCTCGCTCGATCCCACGCCGGTGGCCCAAGAGATGGACTACAGCCAATTCAAGGCCATGAAATCCTCGGATTCCGCTGTGATTGTGCACGTGGATCTTCCGGGTGCCATCTCAGGGTTCAGCGCGCGCCAGGCCATTGCCTACATCCCGCCGGCCTATTGGAGCAAAAAGGATATAAACCTTCCCGTTCTAGTCCTGCTCCACGGCAACCCGGGTGGTCCGGAGCAGTGGTTCGGCTCCGGCGAGGCGGCCGAAACCGCCGATGCCTTCCAACGCGCCAATGGGGGACTAAGCCCCATCGTCGTGGCGGTCGATGCCACCGGCAGTGAGACCGCCAACCCCATCTGCGCGGACACCTCCGTGGCCAAGGTCATGACCTACCTAACGACCGACGTGCCGACAGGAATCAAGACCGCTTTCCGTGTCGACGAGAATCAACAACATTGGACCGTCGCTGGTTTGTCATACGGAGGGACGTGTTCACTACAGATCCTCACCAATCATCCCGAAGCCTATGGCCAGGCAGTGGACATCTCCGGCGAGGCCGAACCCACTATTGGAAACCACGCCGCCACCGTGTCCAAGTTCTATGGTGGCGATGAAGCCGCCTACCAAGCCGCTAATCCTGCACACCTGCTGGCGACGAAAAAGTACCCCGATCACCAGGCCATCTTCATCGCCGGTAACCGGGATACTGCTGCGGTGAAAGCGCTCGGCCAACTGAACGACGCCGCACGAGGCGCCGGCATGGCCACCTACTACACTTCCCGCCCGGGCGGCCATTCCTTCGAGGTGTGGCGTCCCGCCCTGCGCGAAGTATTTGCCTGGGTTGCCCGCCGGGGCGGGCTGGCAGACCTCACCGATTCTTTCGATGGAGTACAAGATGCAGATCTTCAGCGCTAACAACCTCCGACACCTCGCGCGGCGCATTCCGGTGACGTGGGTGTTGATCCTTCTGATGTGGGTATTGGTCATCGTGACCTACGCGGTTCCAGGGCTGGCGGGCATTACGCAAACCATCGGCCTGACCGGCCGTACTTTCGGCGCAGTTGTGGCACTCACCCTCATGGCCCTAGCTTTCGTTCTTCCTTCGGAATACCGGTTGGGCTCCGTGCGGACACTTGCCGTTGGTATTGCCGCGCAGCTTATCTCCGTTCCCGTGGCCTATGTGGCCGCCCACGGGATCGAAGAAATCGGCCTCAACCGCTGGGGTGATGATCTTCTGAGCTCCACTGATTTATCACCCATCGGTTTCATAGTGGGCACAGCCGGCTTCGCTTCTGCGTGGATGCCGCGCCTCTGGCAGCGCCGCGTACGCCTCAGCATCCTCGCCCTGACGCTCACCATGGCCCTGTATGGCGGTACTTTGAGCGATGTCCTCGGCGTGAGCGCCTCGGTGCTGTCCATCGCGGCCGGTATCGCATGGAGTGTCTTTGTGCCCCGCACGAGCGCGCAGCGCCCAGCCGCTTTCCATCGTGCCTCGGTGCCCGAGCGCCGAGTTCTCACCGCGCTCATCGTGGGAGTGGTAGCCATCGGCCCAGCCTTCGTGGCGCTCGACCCACTGGCGGAAGGGCCCTTCAGCCCAGTCACCCGGCTGATGTGGTCCTTCAACTCTGCTGCTTATCACGCCACTGAGATCTGCCAGGCTGACCCCACAAGCCAGGCCTGCCAAGCTGCCCTTGATTTCGCCCGCGTCCACGGCGTGGGTCCGGCCATCGCCAGCGTCATGCCGCTCATCATCCAACTCGTACTGTGCTTCGGCCTCATCCGCGGACGCCGTCTTGCGTGGTTGCTATCCGTCCTTACCCAGGTACTCGTCATCGCTGTGCTTCTAGCTCAGCTGTGGGACTTTAGCCAAGAAGGCCTTGTGCTCTACGGCGTGAATCTCGCCGCTGTGGTCCTGCCCTGGGCCACCTGCTTCGTCGTGCTCATCTGGAACCGCCGCGTGTTCCACATCCACGAAAGTGTGCGCGCGCTGGGCCGAGCCGCAGGAAAGATCGCAGCTGCCTTTGTCATCACGGCCGCTCTTTGGGGCGTTGGCGCACTACTTTTCAAGGACGGCTTCGTCGAGACAGCCACTGCCGGATCGATCCTGGCCGAACTCCCTCTGCGCTATGTCCCGCCAGTCGTGGCTACGCTACTTCCGCTCAAGCTCGCGCCGACCACCTGGTTGACGTGGGCTTTCTACGAGTGGGTCGGCACTCTGTTCTGGATGTACACCTCCTGGGTGGTCTATCGCATGTTCGCTACTCCTGCGAACCCCGAGGCCGCTGAGGTTCGTGACCACGCTCGCGCCATCCTGGAGCAGGGCAGTGGTGACCACCTCTCCGCTATGACCCTGTGGAAGGGGAACCGCTACTTCTTTAACGACAGCAACTACGTGGCCTACCGCGTCCACAACGGCATTGCACTCAGCCTCGGCGAGCCGGCGGGCAATGACCCGCAGGCCACCGCAGCGGCCTTCGAAGAATTCGCCCGCGAACAAGGCTGGCGCCCGGCCTGGTACTCGGTACGGGAAAGCTTTACCCGTCCCGGCTTCCGCCGCCTCGAAGTAGCTGAGGAGGCCGTCCTGGACACCTCTAACACGGAGTTCAAAGGCAAGAAATTCCAGAACATTCGCACCGCCCGCAACAAGGCCGGCAAAGAGGGCGTCACCACGCTGTGGACGGAGTGGAAGGACCTCGATCTTGCCACCCGCAACAAAATTGCCGAGCTCTCCGAAGAATGGGTCTCTGACAAAGCTCTCCCAGAGATGGGCTTTACTTTGGGCGGTGTTAACGAGCTGCGGGAGGAAGGCACCAAGCTACTGCTCGCGCTGGGGGAGGACGGCACGCTGCACGGCGTGACATCTTGGCTCCCTGTTCGTGAGAACGGAAGCGTGGTGGGCTACACCCTCGACGTCATGCGCCGCGCCGACCACGGCTTCAAGGGGGCAATCGAGCTACTCATCTCTGAGGCTATGATCATCGCCGCCGGCGAAGGCTGCGCCTGGATTTCGCTCTCCGGCGCGCCCCTGTCAGGTACACCAGAGGAACCCGGGCTTCTCGACGCCCTCCTCACCCGCCTCGGCGAAGAAATGGAACCCCTCTACGGCTTCCGCAGCTTGGCTGCCTCCAAACGCAAGTTCCAGCCGGAAGAGCACAAGTGGTACCTGGCCTACAACGATGAGCTGGCACTGCCCGCCATTGGACTCGCCGTCGTTCACGCCTATGTGCCCGACATGCGCGCAGCCGACGCCGCCCGAGCTGTGAAGACCTGGCTGGCTGAGCGTAAACAAGCCAAAGCGGAGTAAAGCGCAACGGAACCCAGCAAAGCAGATCCACGCTAAGACCAGTGTGTTGACAGAACCTCGTGCACACCTTCGGGCACAATGTTCTCATGTCGAAGTTCTCTGAGGTCCTAGACCAGCTGCGTGAAAACCAACCGAAGGCAAAGTACGGCATTGCCTTTGAGAAGCTGATGGTCAACTATTTCAAGACCGACCCGACCTTAAAGAACCAGTTCGATGAGGTCTGCCGCTGGACGGATTGGCGCTACAACGGCGGCAAGGCTGACACCGGCATCGACTTGGTGGCCCGCCGCGTGGATGACGGCACGTGGACCGCCATCCAGTGCAAGTTCTATGACTCTAAGGCGCGCATTCAGAAGTCCCACCTGGATTCCTTCTTCGAAGCCTCTGGTCATTCCTTCCAAACGGAAGAAGGCCGCCAGCACTTCGGCAGCCGCCTGATTATTTCCACCACGGACCACTGGTCCTCCCATGCGGAGGACGCCCTGTCCAACCAGATCATTCCAACCAGCCGCATTGGCATCTCCGCCATCGCGGAATCACCCATCAACTGGGACGTGGCCTTCCCTGGCTCGGAAGTGCGCGATAAAACCATCCAGATCAACCTCTCCCAGCGCGAGACCTTTGAACCCCGCCCACACCAGCAGGCGGCCATCGACAAAGCCATCGAAGGATTCAAGACCCATGACCGCGGCAAGCTCATCATGGCCTGCGGCACCGGAAAAACCTTCACCGCCCTGCGCCTGGCGGAACGCGTCGCTGAGGACAACGGCGGCAAGGCCCGGATTCTCTTCCTCGTGCCGTCCATCTCCTTGCTCTCCCAAACCTTGAAGGAGTGGACCGCCCAGGGCCGCCTCGACATGCGCGCCTTCGCGGTGTGCTCCGACAGCAAGGTCTCCAAGAAGGCCGAGGACATCGCCGTCTATGACCTTGAGGTCCCAGTTTCCACCGAAGGCAAGGACATCACCACGCGCTTTGAATCCGGCAAGCGCGCCAAGGGCCTCAATATCGTCTTCTCCACCTACCAGTCCATCCAGGCAGTACAAGATGCCCAGCAGGTAGGCCTCGATGATTTCGACCTCGTCATCTGCGATGAAGCCCACCGCACCACCGGCATCACCTTGGCCGGTGAGGACGCCAGCAACTTTGTCCGCGTCCACGATGCCGACTACATCAAGGCAGCCAAGCGCCTCTACATGACAGCCACCCCGCGCCTTTATGACGAAGCCGTCAAGGGCAAGGCCGAAGAGCACTCCGCGGAGCTGGCCTCTATGGATGATGAAGCCATCTACGGACCAGAGTTCTTCCGCCTCGGCTTTGGCGAAGCCGTGGACAAGGGGCTGCTTACTGACTACAAGGTGCTTGTCATGACCGTGGATGAATCCGTGGCCGCCCAAGCCATGGCCCACAGTGAGAACAACCAGGTCAACCTTTCACTCGCCTCCGCCATGATTGGTGCCTGGAACGGCTTGGCCAAGCGCTCCGGTGAATTGCAGGGCAAGAAGGGCGGCTTTGAGGAAGACGCCCAGCCCATGCAGCGCGCCGTGGCCTTTGCCAAGGACATCAAGACCTCCCAGCTCATTGCGGAGACCTACCCCTCACTCATCGGCACCCACCAAGAACTGCTCAAAGAAAAGGCAGTGCTTAACGACGTCTCCCTCACCAACGTCGATCTCCACGTCGCCGCCCAGCACGTCGACGGCGGCATGAATGCCATGGAGCGCGGCACCAAGCTTTCGTGGCTGGAGGCTCCTTCAGGGGGGGGGGCAACAGTCGCGCATGCTCACCAATGCGCGCTGTCTTTCTGAGGGTGTAGACGTCCCGGCGCTGGACGCCGTTATCTTCTTCAACCCCCGCAACTCCATGGTGGACGTGGTCCAGTCCGTTGGCCGCGTCATGCGCAAGTCGGAGGGCAAGGACTACGGCTACATCATTCTGCCCGTGGCCGTGGCCAGCAATGTCTCTCCAGCAGAAGCTCTCAACGACAACCAGCGCTTCAAAGTGGTCTGGCAGATCCTCAACGCTCTGCGCGCCCACGATGACCGCTTTAACGCGAAGATTAATTCGATTGCTCTGAATGGCGACCCCAACGAGCTCCCGATCATCCCAATTCCGGTGAATCCGATTCCTGACGATCCAAACGATGTCAAGAAGGAAGAAGACCCTCGGGAGAAGCTCAATAGCAGCGACGCGAATACCGGTGGCGGCGATATTGACGAAGCAGAGCGACGCAGGGATCTCGCTAAACAGATGGCACTGTTTCCGCTGGAACAGTGGCAAGAAGCGATCTACACCAAGCTGGTGGACAAGGTCGGCACCCGCACCTACTGGGAAGACTGGGCTGATGATGTTGCCACCATCGCAGAAAACCAAATCACCCGCATCAAGGCGCTTCTCGACGGCGCCGATGGCTCCCTCCGCACCGAATTCGACAGCTTCGTTGAAGGCCTGCGCAATAACCTCAACGACGGCATCAGCGAAGAAGATGCCATCTCGATGCTCTCGCAGCACCTGATTACGGCACCGGTCTTCAACGCACTCTTTGAGAATCATGACTTCATCACCCACAACCCCGTGGCTCAGGTCATGGAGAAGATGGTCAAGGCCTTGTCCAAGGCAAACCTCGATACTGAGACCGAGTCCCTGGAGAAGTTCTACGAGTCCGTCCGCGTCCGTGCTTCTGAGGTGAATTCCGCTTCCGGCAAGCAGCAGGTCATCAAGGAGCTTTACGAGCGTTTCTTCCGCAAGGCCTTCAAGAAGCAATCTGAGGCCCTCGGCATTGTCTACACCCCAGTCGAAATCGTCGACTTCATCCTGCGTGCCGCCGATGACGTGTCCAAGAAGCACTTTGGCAAGGGATTGACCGATGAGGGCGTGTGCATCCTCGACCCCTTCGCTGGCACCTCGACCTTAACGGTCCGCCTGCTGCAGTCCGGCCTCATTAAGCCGGAGGACCTCGCCCGCAAGTACGCCAACGAGCTCTTCGCCACCGAGATCATGCTGCTGGCCTACTACGTTTCAGCGGTGAATATTGAGACCACCTACAACGCCCTGCGCGAAGAGGCAGCCCTGCGCAATGGCGAACCCGCACCCGAGTACGTGCCCTTCACCAACATAGCCCTGGCCGATACATTCCAGATCCACGAGGAAGGTGACATCCCAGACCTCAATATCTTCCGCGAGAACAATGAGACCATCGAGCGCCAGAAGCAAGCGCCCATCAACGTTGTGATTGGTAACCCGCCGTATTCGGCAGGGCAGAAGTCCGCGAACGACCTCAATGCAAACCTGAAGTACCCGAGCCTAGATAAGCGCATTGCGGAAACGTACGCCGCAAAGTCCACCGCGACCAATAAGAACTCGCTGTACGACTCCTACCTAAGAGCTTTCCGCTGGGCCACTGACCGCATTGGCGACCAGGGCGTCGTTGCGTTCGTCTCTAACGGCGGATGGATCGACGGCAACACCGGCGACGGAGTGCGCCTGTCGATGGCGGAAGACTTCACCGACCTCTATGTGTTCAACCTTCGTGGCAATATGCGTAACTCCAATTGGCGAGCAGAGGGAGGTCAGATCTTTGGGGCCGGTTCACAGACGACGATCGCAATCTTTATCGGAGTAAAGGACCCGAACAAGACGCGCTTTGATTTGCACTATGTACAGACCCCCGATTGTGCTACCCGTGATGAGAAACTTGAGATCGTTGAAAACTCAACCGTGGAACGCATGGAATGGCAACAAATTTCGCCGAACAGGGAAGGCGACTGGCTTAATCAGCGGTCGGAAGAGTTCGAGAAATGGCCAGTTGTTGGCGAAAAGAATGGTGCCGCGGTAAAGGTTTTCGAAGTATATTCTCGCGGCCTGTCAACTGCTCGTGACGCTTGGGCCTATGCGCAGACCGACGGCCAATTGCTCTCTAAGCTGGGGATCTTGACTGGTACATACACTGAAGCAACAACTTCGCTTCAAAAATGGTTAGTTGACCAAGGGATCACTAAACCCAAGGAACAGGATGTAACGGCTTTCCTGCGAGTGCATCCACAATACGCAGATATAACAAAGGTGTCTTGGAATCGCACGCTAAAAAATTTAGCTGCAAAAGGCGCTGAGATTCTCGTTCAGCCTGATCGTATTTACGGTTCGCTCTACCGCCCGTTTATGAAACAGCGAGGGTATTTTGAGCAGTCGCTGAACGACATGACGTACCAGCTCCCGTCGATGTTCCCGACCCCAGTGCACCGAAACATCGGGTTCTATCAAGTTGGAAATGGTTCAGCTGTTCCTTTCTCTGTGATCGCAACGAACTTGCTGCCTGATCTACATGTGACTGGTGCAGGGTCGGGCGGCCAATTCTTCCCCCGCTTCACCTGGGCCGCCGTCGAAGCCGACGACGGTGGGCTGTTCGGTGAGGGGACCGCGGTCAAGCAGGGAGAAGCCAGCATCTACGGTTCGATTGGTGAAGTCGTCGACGGCTACGTGCGCGTGGACAACATCACTGATGAGATAAAGGCTCTCTACCGTGATGCGTTGGGTGCGGACATCACGGGCGATGACATCTTCCACTTTGTCTACGGCAAGCTGCATGACCCTGTCTATCGCACGAAGTACGCGGCTGACTTGAAGAAGATGCTCCCGCATATTGAGACGCCGAGCTTGCGTGCGGAGTTCGACACGTTCGCGGCTGCTGGCCAAGAGCTGATGGACCTTCACGTCGACTATGAGACCGTGGAGCCGTGGACACTGGACATTCAAGTCAAGGGCGATGAGACCGACCGTGAGACGTGGCGCGTGCTCAAGATGAAGTGGGCCAAGCGCAAGGATCCGGAGACGGGAAAGAACGGCAATGACGTGACGAAGCTGATCTACAACAAGCGCGTGACCATCGCCGGTATCCCGGAAGAAGCGGATGAGTACATGCTGGGCTCGCGCTCGGCAGTCGCGTGGCTGATTGACCGATACCAGGTCAAGAAAGACAAGGCTTCGGGCATCGTCAATGACCCGAACGATTGGGCCGACGAGGTAGGCAATCCGCGCTACATCGTGGACCTGATCGGGAAAGTCGTGCGCGTGGCCATGGAGACGGTACGGATTGTGGATGGATTGAATTCCAAGTAGTCGGGAGCCAAATTTGTCCGCCAGATGTATGGTAATAAGGAGTCAAGTGGTGTTTGTAAAGCGAGTAGGCTCTTTGCCTATGCCACACTGATGGGGGGACGCACACGAGACTTCTCGTGTATCTGTTGGTGCACGCACAGTCTGGTGGATAATAGAAAGTGAAGGGTAGAAACATGCACCAGGACAAGGGCGAAAGGAGCTGGATATGGCGCGCGTCAACGATGTAGCTCGTTACATTCTGGAAAACGTTGATTCTGGTGTAAGCACTATGAAGCTCCAGAAGCTCGTTTACTACGCCCAAGCATGGAGTCTCGTGTGGGATGAAAAGCCCTTGTTCAATTCCCGCATAGAGGCATGGGCTAACGGTCCTGTTTGCCGTGACCTTTATAAGTGCCACCGCGGAGAATTCACCGCGAGCACTGACATGTTTCCCGGTGACTCTACTCAGTTAAATGCAGATGAGAAAGACACCATTGATGCAGTCTTAGCTGCTTATGGTCACTTGAACGGTCAGCAGCTGAGCGATTTGTCTCATAATGAACGTCCGTGGCGCGAGGCGCGCGTGGGCGTTGCAGATGGCGCTCCCTCCACGAACGAAGTCAGCCTAGAGGTCATGCAAGACTTTTACAGTGCCATGCAATCTGCGGCTAGCGCATAACGATGGGAAGCGGAAAGCGTAAGAAAAAGAAGCTTGCGCGCCAAAGGAATAACGCTGGTGGAAAATACGTGCCGCCTCTGGTTGCCACGGCTGATGATAAAAAGGTTCCGGTGAGCGCAACACTAGATGCCTCATATAAGAACGAATTAGTTCGTTGGACGGCTAGGGAGATAGACGAAGTTCCCGGTGCTGGTGACGGGCGCCGGTGGGATTTGAGTGCCAACGAGACAGTGGAACTACTAAAGTTCCTTGATGATCTAACTAAGAAGACTTGGGCGGAGTGTGAAAACGAAGGATCCAAGGGGCACCGACGCAACCATGATCACGCAATAAACGAATTGAGTAAAGCTGCGCAGAATCGACTACGACAGCTGGACCAAAATGAAGAACGAGTCTTCCGTTTTAGATTGAGTGGTGCCTGCCGGTTGTGGGGGTTCCGCTCAGGAAGCCTGTTTCGTGTGCTTTGGTACGACCCGGAGCACAAGGTTTATCCGGTCAAAAAGCGACACACATAACTGGAGCGGCTCCAGTCTTCCGATTGCTGACAACTTTGTTGAAGCTCTTAGTCCTGATGACCGGACCTTTCGTAGGGGCGTCGCCAAGCATTGCCCGTTCCTTCGCTGCACCGGTTTATCGGGACGGCGTTGGTGGCGGTGTTAAAACTGTGGCAAACGAGTTTAAAGTTTTGCGTGTTGCATCTGTTACTCATGTTGTTAAAGCGGTAGTGTGGCGCGCATGAGCCATGCACGTCGCCTTGTTACCGCCGCCGTTACCGCAGTAGCGGCCGTGGCACTGTCCGTATCCACCGCCGTTGCCATCCCGTCCTACGCGCCTTCCGGTGTGGACGTCTCCGGCAATAACCACGCGTCCCTTCGCGGAATCGATTGGGACGCTGTGAAGTCTGATGGCCAGTCCTATGCCTTTGTGAAGGCCACTGAAGGCGTTGGGTTTGTTAACAACCACTTCGTACGCGATGCCAATGCCGCCGCAGCGGCTGGTCTGAAGGTCGGCGCTTACCACTACGCGCGCCCGGCTGGTGATGCCAAGCAGCAGGCAGCGAGCTTCGCCTCCCAGATTGCGCTGGTGCCGACGCAAACCTTGCCGCCGGTGCTGGACATTGAGGTCGATGAGGGCCTGAGCGCAGCTCAGCTGGAGGAGTGGATCGACACCTTCATGACTGAGGTGAAAACCCTAACCGGCCGCACGCCGATGCTGTACACCTACAAGTACTTCTGGATGGGCCAGATGGGCAATTCCACACGCTTCTCCGAGTACCCGCTGTGGCTGGCCGCCTACCAGGACACCGCGCCGGACCCAGTCGGAGGCTGGGACAAGTTGGCCTTCTGGCAGCGCTCCGGCAGCGGCCGCGTTGCCGGTATCGAAACCGATGTTGACATGAACCTCTTTAACGGTACTGAGGCACAGCTGCAGTCCTTCTCCGGTGGCAATTACATCGACTTCGGCGGCATCTTGGATGACATGGTCATCCCGGGTATTGACCTAGGCGACGACGCCGGCGTGCTGATCGCTGGAATCCTGGCTCTGGCAGCGGGTGCTGTGGCCGTGCCGGCCGTCGCCGATGCCGCCAAGAACGCGGGGCTCGATGTCGATGCGACCGGTCTTATCAAGCAAGCGGAAAAGCTGCTTAACGACGGCGTTATTAGCGCCGATGACCTCAAAGACATGTCCAACAATGACGCTAGCGTTGGTGACTTGGCCATCTTCTTGGACAATGCGCAGCACCTGCAGGATGTTGATGCCGATAATGTCAGCCAGCAGGACGTGGAGAACGCCGACCGCGCCGCGCGCAGTGCGGGTCACGCCGCAGGCGTTGCGGTGCCGAATCTCGACTCCAAGCAAGTGGCGGATCTGCTCAATAGTCTGCGTTAATCGCTACGCGGTGATGGGGCGTCGTGGCGCGGATTAGCCCCCTTAAAGAAGCGGCGGGTCCAGGACTCGTCGCGGAAGTGCGCGGGCACCGCACCGGACAGCAGTGGTTTAGCAAGCGCGGCGGCTTGCGGGGAGCCGTCGCCAGGCAGCTCGGTGTCTGAGCCGATGAGGATGATGTTGCCGTAGCGCCGGCCTTTGAGCATGGGAGGGTCGGCAATAACGGCGACGTGTGCAAAGACTTCTGCCATTCCGGCGAGTTCTGCCTTCGCCCCTTGCAGGTCGGAGTGGTCACCGCAGTTGGCAACGTAAAGCCCGCCCGGAGTGAGCGTGGCGTGGGCGTGCTGGAAGAACTCTTGGGTGGTGAGAGGCTCCGGCGTGACGGCGCCGGCGAAGACGTCGCGGATGATGACGTCGAAGCGATTCGGAGGGAAGCCTTCCGTCACCGCGCGTGCCTCACCGGCGCGGATTTTCACGCGGGGAGCGGCAGGGATATCGACTAGCTCACGGATGAGCTCGGCCAGTTTCGCGTCGAGCTCCACCACCGTGTTGTGGGAATCCGGCCACAGGTCTGCGAAGTAGCGGGGGAGAGAACAGCCACCGCCGCCCAGGTGGAGCAGGCGCTTGCCAGGCGCTAGGTTTTCTACCGCTGCAGCAATCCAACGCATGTACTCGAATTCGAGGGTGCGTGGCTCTTCGGGGATGAGGTGTGAGGAGGGTACGCCGTTGATGTTGAAGATGAAGGCGCCATCGCGGAACGGGTCGGCTTCGACGACAAGCTCCCCCGTGGAAATCTCGTAGGTGCCCGCGATTGAATCGGTCTTGTTGCGCTTTCTTCCCATAATGCCTTTTAGCTTAGGGAATAGAGCGTGAGTTCAGTGTGTTGGGGTATGGGGTACACCGCGACTAGCCTAAGTGGACGAAAGAAGGAAGAAGGGGAAAGCATGCGAGTATTGGTAGCCATGTCCGGCGGCGTCGATTCCTCGGTCGCAGCCGCACGCGCGGTGGAGGCGGGCCACGAGGTCATTGGTGTGCACCTGGCCCTGCACAAGGATGCGCAGCAGACTCGTGAGAAGGCGCGCGGCTGCTGCTCCTTGGAGGATTCCGCCGATGCCCGCCGTATTTGTGACAAGCTCGGCATTCCTTTCTACGTGTGGGACTTCTCCGAGGAGTTCAAGGAAGCCGTTATTGGTGACTTCGTTGACTCCTACGCCCGCGGCGAGACCCCGAACCCCTGCTTGCGGTGCAACGAGAAGATCAAGTTCGCAGCTCTCCTGCGCAAGGGCATGGCACTCGGCTTTGATGCGGTGGCCACGGGCCACTACGCCACTATCGATGACGACGGCTACATGCGCCGCTCCCTGGATGAGAATAAGGACCAGTCCTATGTGCTGGGCGTTATTACCAAGGAAGAGCTGGACCACTGCTTTTTCCCGATTGGTGATACCCCGAAGCCGCAAATCCGCGAGGAGGCCAAGCGCCATGGTTTCTCCACGGCGGCGAAGCCGGATTCTTATGACATCTGCTTCATCCCGGACGGCAATACCCAGGCCTTCCTGGGTCGTTCCATCGGCCTGCGTCCAGGCATGATCGTGGACACCGAGGGCAATGAGCTCAAGGAACACGATGGCGCGTGGAACTATACCATCGGCCAGCGCAAGGGCTTGGACATCAAGACGCCGACTGCCGACGGCTCCCCGCGCTACGTCACCGACATCGACGCGGCCACCGGCACCGTCACCGTCGGGTCGCGCGCAGACCTGGCCGTGACCCGTATCGAGGCCGACCGCCTGAAGTACCTGCACCCCGCGATGGAAGGTGACTTCGACTGCGAGGTGCAGGTGCGCGCCCACGGTTCCGTCGTTCCCTGCCACGCTCACGTGGACCGCGAAGCCGACCGCATGACGCTGGACCTGAAGGAGCCTCTTTCCGGTGTGGCTCGTGGCCAGGCTGCCGTGCTTTACCTGCCGAGTCCGGACGAGCTGGGCGATATTGTCCTGGGCTCCGGCACAATCTGCGGGACCGAGTAGATGACGGGATTTGCCCTTGGCCCCATGCCCGGCACCTCCATGGCGGAGGCCGCGGACATCATCATGGGGGAGACCGAACTTCCTGCCATCCCGCAGCTGCCCGAGCGTGGCCTCGGTTCCGACGCGGTGGGCCGCACGGCCAGCATGCTGGAGGCCATCTCCATCGACCGCGGCCCGCGCTCGTGGCGCATGACTGCGCGCCCGCAGCTGCTGACCCGCCGCACGTGGGACCGCTTGGAACGCGACCTCGACGAGGTCCAGGAAGTCTGGGGCGAGACCGTGCCTCGCGTCAAGGTGCAAGCACTCGGCCCCTGGTCGCTTGCGGCGAGCATTGAGCTTTCCGATGGTCACCGCGTGCTCACCGACCGCGGGGCCTTCACCGAGCTTGCCGACGCCCTCCGCCACGGCCTCCATGCACACGCCGAGGACGTCGCTAGTCGCTTCCACGGGGAGGTCGTCGTCCAGCTCGACGAGCCCCTGCTTGCCGATATCATCGCCGGCCGAATCCCCGGCACTACCGACTTCGACACCATCTCGGCGGTCCCGGATGAGGTCGCGCTCGATCTCCTGCAGTCTTTCGAGGCGGACTACCTGCACGCCCCGCCACTGTGGTCGCTTGCGCCGGCCGCTACCACTTTCCTCACGGATTTCCGTGGTCTGGAGACCCCGCGCCACCTTGACGGACTGGGTGAGCACCTCAACGCGAACCACCGCATCGGTCTGGGCATTGAAGGTTCCGATGCCCGCGCGGAGGCTATCGCGTTGGCCCAGCACCTCGACCGCATCGGCATGCCGCGCGACCTGCTCGTCGACCGTTTCGACGTCTATCCCGTCAAGGCCTCCGCCAGATCCCTGCGCTCGGTTACCGAGACCGCCGGCATCCTCACTCGCGATGCCGGTGACCTTTAGTCAACCCGCCCCAAGCTATCCGTCGCGGTGAAAAAAGACTCCATATACGGGATGACGAACTGGAGCTGGCCGTGGGCGGTGGGTTCGATGAGGTCGGCGTCGATAAGCCGCTGGCGCGTGGCCGACAAGGACCGCACCGTCCGGTCCTGGTGCGCGGCGATGTTCTTGATTTCTGCCGTACCGTCCTCCATGACCGCGCTCATCGCCTCGAGGAAGAGGCGCTGGGCCGGTGGAAGCGAAAGGGTAGCAGGCTGGTGGACTTGGGCACCCAAAACCGAGATAGCCTCGGCTGACACCGCTGCGACGTCACTCTCCTCGATACTGCTCCCACCCTCGCGCTGCGCCTTTCTCCAAGCCAGTGAGCCCACCAGCTGCACCATGTAGGGGTAGCCGCGCGACAGACGCACCGCCGCTGCTACCGCATCATCGGTGAATTCAAGCCCGGACTGTGCGGCGGTCTCGGTGAAGGCCACCTCGGCGTTCGCGGGGGAGAGCGGGCCCAGAACGAACCTTTGCGCGCGGCGTAGGAAGGTCACGCCCGGCAGGTCCAGCAGTCGGTTGACTCCCTGCGGAAGGCCCGCGGCGACAATAGCGACATCGAGCTCATCGCGCACCAAGTCTTGGTAGGTCACGGCCAGGGAAGTTAGGTCCTCCGCGTATGCGTCCTGTACCTCGTCGATGGTCAACAGCACGCCAGTGCCTTTGAGCATGCCTAAAAGCTCGCGCAGGCGGGTGTTCAACGTGGGTTTGTAGGCTTCCTCAGTGTTGTGCTGGATGCCAATGGTTGCCACACCACCAATGCCGACGCGGTTGACCTTGTGCTTGTCCGCCGGGGCCAGCTTGTCCATGATGCGCGGGATGGTGGTGTCAACGAGCTCGTCAACCATGGAGCTGCGTCCCGAGGCACGCAATGTGATCCACCCGCGACTAGAGGCGATATCTTCTATCTCGTTGAGCAGGACCGTCTTGCCGATACCGCGGGCGCCGCTGATGATGAGCGAGCGGCCCGGGCTGCCTGGTTGGGAGTCAAGCGCTGCGCGGAAGGTGTCGAGCACTGCCGTGCGGCCGACCCAGAATAGCGGTGGAACGCCGAAGGTGGGGCGGAAGGGATTCTCGTGCGGGGACATAGCTTCATCCTAGAGTATTGGGAGATTTGGGAGACTTTTATAAAGGTGGAGATTTGGGAGACTTTTCTGAGGGTGTCGACTAGAGAGACCAACGATCTCCCTAGTCCTCTATGCGTCTCGTCCGGCGCGGATTGCGGCGACGACGTCGAAGTCTCCCTTCATATCGATAGGTGCACGACGGGAGAGTTTGGCCGCCTTTTCTTCGATGGACTTTCTGTTGGCAGTGGATGGGGATGACGCGGCCATAGTGAGGATGTTGCGCACGTAGTCTTCGAGGGAAACACCAGCGTTAGCGGCGCGGTGTTGAAGAGTTGCGATGGTTGTACTGTCTACGTCTGGGATTTCAACGGTGCAGGTAGGGGAGGAGCTCATAGTGCTATCGTACGGGAGCTTCTTGACCAGCGTCTGCGTGGCTAGAAGGCTGCACGGCCTGCCAAGCTACCGCGCCGATGTGTAGCGAGCAGGCTGCGACAAGGGCGTACCACCAGCCAAAACTGACCGAGGTATGCCAGGGCATGACGTAGCCGATGAAGAGTATGGCGAGGATCGCAATCGTTGCGGTGACGAGGCGATTTGCCGTGGAAAGGGGCTTTCGCAGGGCCTTCCATGCGGCCCAGAGCTCCGAAGCGGTGATGACGGCGAGCGCTACGGTGAGGAACATGCTTACTCCTTAGGATGCGAGCTCGTCGAATAGAGCTTGGGCAAGGTCTTCGGTGCCGGCGAGGGAATCGTTGTTGGCGAAGGCGGCGCGTTTGGTTTCCGGATCGATGATGAGCATGGTCGAGTAACCGTAGGTGCCGCCGTTGTGCCAGTACCCAACATTGTCCTCGCTGGGAGGCTGCCAGCCGTAGTCGATATCGCCGTTCTTCATAAACCACTCAGCGAATTTGGCCATGTCACTCGCCGTGGAGCGGATCGCTCCCGCAGGTGCGGAGCCTTCCATCTCCCAGGGGGCAGCGTGGCGGCCGGTGGCGGTAAGTCCCCGTGGAGCGTCGGCAGGCACAGAGCCCGGCGTCATGAGGTAGGTCTCCGTCATGCCGGCCGGTTTGAAGATGCGCTCCTTGAGCATCTGCTCATAAGGCTGTCCAGCGGCGGTTTCCACCATGTGGCCCAAGAGTCCGTATCCAAGATTGGAATAGGACTCTTCGCCGCGGCCCTTCAACTTAGACTTCGTGGCTGCATCCATGATGTCCTCGGTGGTTTCGCCCTCATAAGGGTTGGCGCCGGTAATGGCCGAAATGAGGCTGCCTAGAACATCGTTGCTGGCCAGCCGAGGAAGGCCAGAGGTGTGGTCGAGTAGCTCCCTTACGGTGACGTCGGCGACGGGTGCATCGCCAATCTCGAGGACTTCGCCGACGGTCGTGTCGGGGCTCAGCTTCCCCTCTTCAACGAGCTGGTGGGCTAGCTCGCCGGTAAACATCTTGGTGACGGAGCCAATTTCGACCTCCGTGTGCTCGTCGCTGCCCAGTCCTGCGAAAGTGGCCTTGCCGTCCTGGAGGGTGAAGGCGGTGAGGTTGTGGAAGCCGGACTCTGAGTGCTGTTCCAGCTGGGTGGCTAGGGCTTCGTCGCCAGTCTTGTCTTGTGCCAGCGTAATCCTTTGTGGGCCTGCGACAAGCAGGACGGCGGCAACGGCAATAGCAGTGATAACGGCTAAGACAATTTTGCGCATTAATGGTCCTCGCTTGCGGTGATAATAGTGAGCAGGGGAATGACGCGGGGCGGGCGGATGGAGTATTCGCCGCCAGACTTCGTGGTCCAGCCCACATGAGTTAGAGCGCTCAAGTGGTGGTAAGCGGTGCCAGTGGAGGAGACGATGTTTTCTTCGACAAGCTCGGCGGCGGTGGCGGGTGCGGCGAGGAGGCGGCGGAGGATTTCGCCGCGGACGGGATGGGCCAGCGCGGAGAGGCGCTCGAGATTCTCCGCCCAGCTCTCATCGGTAACGAACGTGGTGGGGCGCTGCCATTGATAGGCGTACGAGCGCTTGCCGACGTTTATGTTGCCGCCAAAGATGACGGAACCGTCGGGAAGCTGCTCGTTGGGTGCGAGGGCGTCGACCAGCCAGTAGGTCGAGTCTTCTTCATTGCTGGCGGGTGTGGGCCTGGCGTCGGCAGTGTTCGTGCGCCTCTCGAGCGCGGCGACGCGCGCTTCAAGCTCGGCGAGGCGTGCTTCGACTGTTGTGTCCATGGAATCTAGAATTCCAGAATGCTAGAAACGTGGCAAGAGCTAGTTGAGGATTGGGTACTGGAGTTAAGAAATCATCGGCCACGCGGTGGAGACATCCGAGGCATCCCGACCGCGTCCTTCCAGGTACTTCTTGAAGGACGCGCGGTCCTTGTACCACTCGACGGCCTGGTATTCCATGAGCTCGTTGGTATCCATCTGTGCTAGCTCGGGGAAGTGCTGGCGCACTTGCTTCCAGGCCACGCGGGCGGCCGCGAGGGCGTCGGCAGTAGCCTCATGCGCGTTACTCAACTCCACGCCGTAATGGGCGGAGACCTCCTCCAAAGTGCGCTTGCCCTTGCGCCACTTGTCCTTCACCCGGTCGATGACGAAAGGATCGAACACCGGACCATTGACCGTGAACTCCCCGGTCAGCGCACGCAGTACGGAGAGATCGTAGGCGGCATTGTAGACAATGAGCGTAAGACCTTCCTCCCAGGCCTGGTAGATGGCATCGACCGTCTCCTTGAGGACTTCTTCGTGCGGGCGACCCTCCGCGCAGGCCTTCTCAGTAGTGATGCCGTGAATCTTGGCGGCTTCCTCGGGGATCTCCACGCCGGGGTCGGCGAGCATCTCCCGCTTATCTACCTCGCGCCCGTCGATACGAACCAGGGCAGAGGTGACGATGCGGGCTTCTTTGGGCTTTACGGAGGTGGTCTCGAGGTCGAAGGAGAGCATACGGGTGGCGTCGAAGTTCATGGACAACACTCTAGCGCCCGTCTCGGACACGCACTGTGGAAGTCCTGCAGAATGACGGACGAACCCTTGCAGAATGACCATCCGCAGGTCATAGGCATGTCCGGCAGCCCCGCTACACTAGTGACTCGTGAGTGATGCAGTAGATATCCAACGCGAATGGTCCGAGCTTGCCCAAGAAGTGCGCAAGCACCGCGAGCTGTACTACAACGGCGAGCCGTCGATTCCGGATGCGGACTTTGACGCGCTCTTCCAGCGCTTGCTGGCCTTGGAAGCAGAACACCCGGAGCTTCAAACTCCGGATTCGCCTACCCAGCAGGTGGGCGCTGCCCCGGAGGGCGCCGTTGACATTGAGCACCTGGAACGCCTGTACAGCTTGGACAACGTCTTTAGCGCCGAGGAATTGCAGGATTGGCTGGACCGCACCCCGGCAAAGGCCTATCTCACCGAGCTCAAGATTGATGGCCTGTCCATCGACTTGGTCTACCGTGATGGCAAGCTTGCCACGGCCGCCACGCGTGGTGATGGTCGCGTCGGCGAGGATATCACGGCTAATGCGCGCGTTATTCCCGATATCCCACGTGAGCTGACGGGCAGCGAAGAATACCCGGTTCCCTCCCTGGTAGAGGTCCGCGGCGAGGTGTACATGCGCCCGGATGAATTTGAGGAAATTAACTCCGCACGCCGCGAGGATGGCAAGCCGACCTTTGCCAATCCCCGTAACGCGGCCGCGGGCGGGCTGCGTATGAAGGACCCGGAGGACGTCAAGAAGCGCCGGCTCCACATGGTCTGCCACGGCATTGGCGCGCGCGAAGGATTCCAACCAGCCTCGCAACACGACGCCTACCAGGCCTTGGAAGCGTGGGGATTCCCGGTGTCGCCTTATACCCAGCGGGTCACCACCGCCAAGGAGGTTCAAGAGCGCGTGGCCTACTGGGAGGAACACCGCCACGATGCTTACTTCGAGATGGACGGGCTCGTCATCAAGGTCGACGACCTGGCCAGCCAGCGCTCCTTAGGCGCGACTTCACGTGCGCCACGTTGGGCCATCGCGTATAAGTACCCACCGGAGGAAGTCACCACCAAGCTGCTCAACATTGAGGTTGGCGTCGGTCGCACCGGGCGCGTGACGCCTTTCGCCATCATGGAACCAGTCTTTGTCTCCGGCTCGACGGTTTCCATGGCCACCCTGCACAACCAGTTCGAGGTCAAGAACAAGAACGTCCTCATCGGGGACACAATTGTCATCCGCAAGGCCGGAGAGATCATCCCTGAGGTACTCGGCCCCGTTCTAGACAAGCGCGATGGCAGCGAGACCGAATGGGTCTTCCCGGAGAACTGCCCTGCATGCGGCACGAAGCTGGCTCCGCAGAAGGAAGGCGACCAGGACTGGCGCTGCCCGAATACCCGCAGCTGCCCAGCGCAGCTGGCGGCGCGTCTGGAATACCTGGCTTCCCGCAAGGCGCTCGACATTGGTGAGCTGGGGGAGAAGGCGGCGGCGGACTTGATTTCTTCCGGAGTGCTCGTGGACGAGGCAGAACTCTTTGATCTCGATGAAGAAGCACTCCTTAAATCCTCGGTCTACACCACCCAGAAGGGCGCGCTCAACGCCTCGGGCAAGAAGCTGCTGGAGAACCTCAAAACCGCCCGCCAGGCTGAGTTCTGGCGAGTGCTCGTAGCGCTGTCCATCCGCCACGTTGGCCCCATTGCCGCGCGTGCGTTAGCCACGCGGTTCGGCTCCATGGAGGCGCTGCGCGCGGCATCGGTGGAGGAGCTGGCGGATACCGATGGCGTGGGTGGCATCATCGCGGAATCCTTTAAGCAATGGTTCGAGGTGGACTGGCACGACAACATCGTGCAGAAGTGGACCGCCGCCGGGGTGACCATGGAGGAAGAATCCAGCGATAAGCCCGCGCAAACGCTGGAGGGAATCACCGTGGTGGTGACCGGAACCCTAGAGAACTACAGTCGCGATTCCGCTAAGGAGGCCATCATCTCCCGTGGCGGCAAGGCCTCCGGGTCGGTGTCGAAGAAGACCAACTATGTCGTCGTCGGAGAAAACGCCGGTTCAAAGGAACAGAAGGCCCGCGACCTTGGCTTGACCATCTTGGATGAGGAAGGCTTCAACCGTCTCCTTGAAACGGGCGAGGCATGAAGCTAGCCGCCTTCGACCTGGACGGCACTATCTACTTTGATGGCCACATGCCCGAAGACGTGCCGGAGGCGATCGCCCAGTGGCGCGCTGCGGGCAACCTTGCCGTCGTGGCCACGGGCAAATCTCCTCATTCTGCTCGGCGTGCACTAGAGCCTTTTGGCGTTGACTTCGACTACTACCTGCTCTGCAACGGCACCGTCATCATGGATGGCTCTTATGAGTTGCTCTACGAAAACCATGTACCGCCCGAGGTGGTTCGTGCCGTGTATGAGCGGGTGCACGACACACCAAAGCTCGACCTCTATTGCACACGCTTGACAGGACCGGACGGCCACCTCGTGCGCAACGTGGTGGGCGTGCACAACCCCATCATCAGTGAGCCCGTGCCGGTTC
The DNA here is from genome assembly GCF_001811255.1 of Corynebacterium sp. HMSC068H04. Classification (NCBI taxonomy): domain Bacteria; kingdom Bacillati; phylum Actinomycetota; class Actinomycetes; order Mycobacteriales; family Corynebacteriaceae; genus Corynebacterium; species Corynebacterium sp. HMSC068H04. The sequence continues at coordinate 3,913 of NZ_KV803984.1, read as the reverse complement.
CGCCGTCACGCATTGAGGAAGAGGTCTTTCCGCTTGTTGCCGCTTGGACCCCGAGCAATCCAGATCTGCAGAGCCAGATCGCGCAGTGGGTTACGGAACGCTTTCCTGTCGGTACCGCGATGAACCGCAACTTCTTCGACATCATGCCGCCCGGTCACGACAAGGGCTTTGCCTTGACCTGGCTGTTTCGTCACCTGGAAGTTGAGCGCTCCGACATTGAGCTCATCACCTTCGGGGACGGGCACAATGACCTGCCCATGCATGCGCTTGCCGACGTCTCCCTCACCTTCCCCTGGGCACAACCCGACATCCAGAAGGCGTGCACCGCGGTGGTGGACTCGGCCGTGAAAGGTCTAATACACTACGGTTCATGAAGATTGCGGCTTTAGACATGGATGGCACCGTTTACGTCAACGAAGACATAACAGAGGCCACACAAAAAGCCATCGCCGCCTGGCGTGCCGCTGGCAATCTCGCTATCTCCGCGACGGGCAAGTCCATCGCCAATGCACGCAACACACTCGAGCCCTTCGGCGTGGAGCTGGACTACCACGTGCTCTACAACGGCACCGTCATCACGGACGGCGGTTACTCCATCCTCCACGAGGAGCACTTACCCAGTGATATCGTCCAAGCCGTTATCAACCGTTTCACCGGCCTACCGTTGAATATCTACCTCACAGGGTTGTCTGGAGCCGACCAGGTAGCGTGGGATGGCCTCGCAGGCCGAGAGTCCTCCATGGTGGCGAATGCGGAGGCGGTGGATCCGGTGGACGTCGCCAAGCGCAGCACTGTTCTCATGTCCCTGTGGATTCCTGGCAACCCTGAGTTGCGCCGCGAGGTGGACGAGTGGGTCCGAGAAAACTGTGATGTCGAATCATCCTTTAACTGCGATTTCTACGACATCATGCCACCTGGCCATAACAAGGGTGAGGGCTTGACGCGGTTGCTTGATTATCTCGGCCACGAAAATGCTGAACTCTATACCTTCGGTGATAGCTTCAATGATCTCTCGATGCACTCCATCGCCACCGAGTCCTTCACTTTCCCGGGAACGCAGATCGCCGAAGAGGTGGACCACGTGGTCCCCGATGTCGCCGCGGGACTCAACTCGTTGCTCGCCCGCTAAGTAAGAAACGCGCCCAAGATGGCGCCCAAGTCACCCAGGTGCTCAACTTCGGAAGCGAGGTAATCGGGTCCGCCAACGCGGCCCATGACCACGACGTAGTTCGTTCCCACGAGGGGAGCGGCGGCCAGCGCGGATTCGATGAGCGTCCAGGATTCCGGGATCCACGTGTCCTTTTCAGGGTTGAGCACGCGAGCCGTTGTGATGTTGAGGTCGGTGGGGATCGAGCCGTCGTCGGCAGGCGCCGCGTCCGACGCGGCGATGCGGCTGATGTTCTCGTCGTTCGCGATGACAATGGCCCAATTGGACGTCAGCGCCTTGGGGATGGCGGCGCAGACTTCGCTCATTGCGGCCGTCACGTTGCGTTGTGCGGCAACCTTGGCCAGCACGTGGATTTGCCCGCGGCGGTCGACGCGACCGCTGAAGGGGCGAATGGAGTCGACCTCTACGCCTTCCACGGTCTGTGCTGCCGTGATGATCTCATCCGCCATGGTGGACTGGGGGAGATCCAAGACGATGTCATCCATGACCGTACCGTCTGGGAAATTCTCTACAATGTCGACGGAGCGGATATTGGCCTCGATGCTGCCCATCGCGTTGGCAAGGAGGCCAAGGCTGCCGGGGGTGTCAGGGAGAAGGACACGGACGAGGTACGACATATCGTTCTTTCTGGGGAAGGTGAATAAGTAGGGAGGGGATATTTGGCTTTCTAACTCGATCGATGTTACCCAACCTGTCGAATACTATTCAATAGTATGAGCTTCACTTAGGGGAGGAGTGGTGGTGGCGCGGCAACAGCTGTGCAGTACCATGGGTGCTTAGCTATCAACCGTCTCAATGAATAAAAGGATGGAGTTCGCGTGTCTGATATTTCGCGTGACGAGGTCGCGCACTTGGCAAAGCTGTCGCGATTGGCCCTGAGTGAGGAAGAACTGAAGCAGTTCGCCGCGCAGATCGACGAAATCGTGGACTCGGTGTCCGCGGTGGGCAAGGTCGAGGCTGAAGGTGTGGAGCCAATGTCGCACCCGCACTCCGTACATGCTCCAATGCGTGAGGACGTTATTGTGCGCACCCTCACTGCCGAGCAGGCCCTGGACCAAGCGCCGGCAGCTGAAGATGACCGCTTCATGGTTCCGCAGATTCTGGGTGGAGGAGACGAATAAGAATGGCACAATTCATTGCGCCCACCGAGGGCATTACCGCACTGACCGCCGCCGAGCTGGCTGAGAAGATTCACTCCCGTGAGCTCACCTCCCGCGAAGTTACTCAGGCATTCTTGGATCGCATCGCGGAGACCGATGGCGAGCTCAACGCCTTCCTCCATGTTGGCGCGGAGGAAGCACTGGCGGCTGCCGACGCCGTCGATAAGTCCCTCGACGCCGGCGAAGAACCCGCCTCTGCCTTGGCTGGCGTGCCGCTGGCGCTCAAGGATCTCCTCGTTACTACCGACGCCCCCACGACCGCTGCCTCCAAAATGCTGGAGGGCTGGGTGTCACCTTATGACGCCACTCTGGTGACCAAGCTGCGCGAGGCAGGTATTCCGATTCTGGGTAAGACAAACCTCGATGAGTTCGCGATGGGCTCCTCCAATGAGAACTCTGCTTATGGCCCTGCACACAACCCCTACGACACCGAGCGCACCCCGGGCGGCTCCGGCGGCGGCACTGCTGCGGCTCTTGCCTCGGGCCAGGCTCCGCTGGGTATCGGTACTGACACTGGTGGCTCGATCCGCCAGCCTGCTGCACTGACCAACACCGTTGGTGTCAAGCCGACGTACGGCACGGTGTCGCGTTACGGCCTCATCGCAGCTGCAAGCTCTCTGGACCAGGCAGGTCCGACTGCCCGCACGGTCCTCGATACCGCACTGCTGCACGAGATCATTGCCGGACACGATTCCTTTGATGCCACCTCCGTGGATAAGCCGGTTGCCCCGGTAGTCGCCGCCGCTAAGGAAGGCGCCAATGGCGACCTTTCCGGCGTCAAGGTTGGCCTGATCAAGCAATTCGAGCGCGACGGCTGGCAGCCGGGCGTGATGGAGGCCTACCACGCCGCGGTTGAGCAGTTGAAGAACCAGGGCGCGGAGATCATCGAGGTCGACTGCCCGCATTTCGACGACGCACTGGCTGCGTACTACCTCATCATGCCGTGTGAGGTCTCTTCCAACCTGGCCCGCTTCGACGGTATGCGCTACGGCCTGCGCGTGGGCGATGACGGAACCCACTCCGCGGAAGAGGTCATGTCTCTGTCCCGCGCTGCTGGTTTCGGCCCTGAGGTTAAGCGCCGCATCATGCTGGGTACCTACGCGCTATCCGTCGGATATTACGACGCCTACTACCTTCAAGCACAGCGTGTGCGCACCCTCATCGCACAGGACTTTGAGCGCGCTTTCGAACAGGTCGATGTCCTTGTTTCCCCGACCACGCCGACCACAGCCTTCAAGCTGGGGGAGAAGGTTGAGGATCCGATGGAGATGTACAACTTCGACCTCTGCACCCTGCCGCTAAACCTTGCCGGCGTGTGCGGCATGTCTGTACCCTCCGGCTTGGCATCTGACACCAACCTGCCGACCGGCCTGCAGATCATGGCTCCGGCGTTCAAGGATGACCGCCTGTACAAGGTTGGTGCCGCCTACGAGGCAGGACGAAAGTAGCGCGCAGAACTACACCTTGTAGTGCTCCTCAGCCGGTGACCGTTCACGGAAACGTGGGAGGCCGCCGGTCTTCGTCGTTTTCTTCGACCGTGGGTGTGTTCTTGTCTTCTTGTCCTTTCGGTTGTTTGGAGTGTGGT